>SVCK01000124.1 GCA_015058375.1 Clostridium sp. | reverse complement strand
CAAATATAATACTTGGCTCCTTTAACTTTTATATAAGTTTCATCAGCAGAAAGAATTTTAGATGGTTTGTAATCAAAAGTATCTACAAAAGGTTTAATAACAGCAGCTGCTGTTAAAGCATAGTTAGAAACCATAGTATGAATTACAGGTAGAAATTATCCGATGATATTATTTAATTTACTAAAGTTAGGAGCAGGAGAAAATAAGGCTGATACAAATGAAGAAACAGAAGTTATTAATGTTTTGTTTGATTATAGAGAAAATCTTAATTATAAAAAGATATTAACAGGTACTTATAAAGATAACTTAATAATTGCAGCACATGGTGAAGGTTCTCATTTAAACTTAAATAATACAGTAATATGCGGAACAGTAGATAAGGTAGAAAATAATAGTGATAATGAAGTTATTGAAGATGGATGTTCTGAAAATAACTGTAGAAAACTAAGTGAAGAAATAATCGATGTAGTAAAAGCAGATACAATAACAAGTGGCAAAGTTTATTTATGCACGTGTAATGGATTTTCTGTAAGTTCTGAGCTTTTTAATACTAAGTCAAGTTTAATAGATGGGTTAATGAATGGGTATACAAAAACAATATTAACAAGTATTAGAACGCAACAATACAATTTATATATGATAGAAATATTGCAGGAATTAATTAAGGAAAAAGTAGATATAAATAATATTTGTTGGTTATTTAATGATATTGAGTATTTAAAAAATAATAATCTGCCATTCATATCAGTAAATTCAACAGGGGGGAGCCTTAATAATAGAGAAGTTTTTAAATTAGATACATTGTACAAGCTTACAGGTAAAAGAATGTATGTATTTTATAATAATTTCGAAGTGAAAAATAAAGTTTTCGGCTATAAGTATGATGGACTTAATAAGGTTGTTGTATATATTGGAGTAAAAGCTATTGTTATATTCAGCCAAAATAATTTAGAAGGAAATATAAAAATATATGATGGAACTAATGACATAGATAAAGTTAAGAAAATTGCTAATTTGAATTTTGATAAGCTTGATTATATGGAGAGAATTTTAAGAGGTTTATCAATGATACTAGCTAAAAATAAACCTCAAGTTGAGGAAATAAAATCTATTAAAAAGTATATTGAAGACATTAAAATAAATTTACTTTCAATTTTTAATTATCTAAATGAAGTATATTTAAGTCATATTTATGAGTTAAGTATTATGGATAAGTATAAAAGTTACATGAATATAAAAATGAGTAATTTGCAGAAAATGATTGTTAAGTTATTTATTGATATAGATATATCTAAATATATTGAAAGGTTATTATTAAGAGAACACTACAATACGAGGGTAAATTTTAGCGATAATTATAAATGCAGTCGATGCAAAAGTGACTTGGAAGCATATGTGATTAAAAGTGCTAAAGATGAGTTATTCAATAATAGAATGTTATATTGCCCTATATGTGGTGTGAATCTTATTTCAAAATTAGATTACTATGTTGATTTTTCAATAAACGTATTAGAAAAATCCCTTGATTTTACTGTAGATGTGAAAAAAGATAATAAACATATAGATCAAGATGCATATGTAATATTGAATATTGATGATAAGTCAATTGGAAAAAGATATGAAAGGGTACTTAAAATATTTAATATAAAGGATGTTATTAAAATTAAAGTTGATAGAAACAAAAAGCTGGGTAAGGATTTTAATTCATATAAGATGGTTATCTTAACGGATATGGATTTAATTTATTTGCATGGAATATTTTCCAATAATTACTAAGGTAAAGGTAGGAGTTATTAATGAAAATAGGAAATAAAAATTTTAATATATATTTATTAGGACTAATAATATCAAACTTAGGAAATGCTTTTACTTCACTTGTATTACCATTAATGGTGTTAGATTTAACCAATTCACCATTACAAGTTTCTATAATATCAGCAATGAAGTTACTACCATATGCTGTCTTAGGGCTACCTTTTGGAGCAATAATAGATAGGGTTAACATAAAAAAGGTTATGAAATATAGTGATATTATACGTTTTGCAGCTTATCTTATATTAACAATTGCATATGTTGCTATGCCTAAAAACATCTTGTTAATTATAATTTACATTGTGTCTATTGTATCGGGTATATGTTATGTATTTCATAGTATTTCAGAAGTTACATCAATCCCTAGAATTGTAGATAAAGAAAAACTTTCAACAGCAAATAGTTTGATTTATGGATCTCAATACATAACTGCTTTTGTGGCACCGATGATTGGGGGATGGTTTTATAATCTAGATACAATACAATATTTTTTCCTATTTGATGCAGGGACATTTTTAATGAGTTTTATATCTTTATGTGTAATTAAAGGTGATTTTGAAAGTTATAAAAAGGATACGGTCAAAGACGCCAATACTATTAAAAATTTATATTTAGATATAGTTGAAGGATTTAAGATATTAGTAAAGGAAAAGAAAATAAAAGATGTGTTGATAATAGTAACTATCTCTAATTTTATATTAGCATCGTATTATAATTATAGTCTTGTATATTTAAAAAATATTTTAAATGTTAATTCTAGTGAAATAGGATTTATATTAGGAGTGACATCGATAGGTGCTTTGATAGGAACATTTATTACACCTAAATTAAGCAGTAAAATGTCATTTTATAAATTGATTATACTAACATTATTATTAGATTCAATATGTAGAATGATTATACCTTTTACAAGTGGAATAGTAATGTTAATAATTTTATTAAGTGTTGTAGATTTAGCACAATGTATATTAAATATTTCTATTATTACAGTTAGACAAGAAGATATAGATAAAAAATATTTAGGTCGAATAAATAGTGTATTTAAAACAGTCTTATTAGGAATTCAGCCAATAGGATTATTTGTTGGGGGGATTTTATTAAATAAGATAGGAGTAGTTAATACGTTAATATTTACAGGAGTGGCTGGAATAATGATATTCATTTATTCAGTAATTACATTAAATAAAAATTAAATTATAGGTATAAAATATGATAGTGTAAAGTTTCGTAGGAAAAACTAGATAATTATCAAACATTATCTAACTTCAGAAAAGTTGAGTTATAGCTTTAAGTTTATATATGACAAAAAGGATTTCAGAAGCGGAGGCAAAATAGTCTGCTGACCTAAACTTATAAGAATTTGCCATTTAACTGGCATATTATCAATATCTTTAAGGGAGTCTATTTGATTAAGTGGACACCAATAGTTATAAGGATGTGGGCGTAAAAAGTATAGTAGCAACCCAAAGAGCAAATGAATTGTAGCACCATCATCACTTCCTTAACCACATGTGACACGATAAGATTATTTGAATTCTATGCAAATATAGTGAAGTTTATATTTATGTTTATCTACAGGATTAAAATCTTTAGAAACATTCTTTAAATTACGTTTATAGTAAGAACAATTTTTATTAGTGCATTTATATACATTAAAATGTTTGCGTTCCTTTTTGTGTTGAAGGGTACTTCCACAGTAAGGACATTTAAATACTAATGGTTTAGTTGCAAAGTTAGATTTCTTAAATGTTTTACTACAAACTTTACACTGATATTGACCTTTATTATCATTGTTATCATAAATGCAATCGTGTGGGGCACCACATTTAGGACACTTTATTTTCTCAGGTATAGACTTTCCATTACGCCTCTGAACTGGTGTTACGGTCTTATTGTATTTATGCTTGTAATAGGCAAGAAGAAGTTTGTAGTCAACTGTATGGAATCTGAAAATTTTAGGTGGTTTATCCACTTTAAATTTTCAGATTCCGGGCTATTTGAGTCATCAAATGACAGTTGTTGAAGTGGTATATATTTTGAGATAAATAAAATAAGTTGAAAAATTATATTAATTAAATATTTATTATATGTAAGTAAATAAGTTATAATTGAATCCACAATAACGACATCCTTTCATGTTTGATTTGTTTTGTAGGCGATTCAATTTTAACACGAAATTAGAGGGTTGTTGTTTTTTTATGCAAAAAAACTCGCGAAACCTTGATTTTATAGATATTTTAAAAGAAAAGAGTGTAAAGAAATTTTACACTAACACTTTAAAAAGGGGAGAATAATTATGAAAAAGTATAGATGTGATAAAATAGGACCAAATGGTGAAAAATGCAAATATGAGACAAATTCTTATATCTTATATCTATTGCATAAAAAGACTTTACATGTTTGGTAGAATGTATTTTCAATATTTAATGCGAAGAAATATTATAAATAATCATTGTATAATTAATTGTACAATGGTTATTTTTTTATGTCTAAAAAATAGCAGATTGGCATTGAGCTTTCTTTTTATGTAAAACATGTATTTATTTGTGTTATATTATTTAATAAGGAGTGATAATATATGTTAAATAAAAAGATTTCAGCTATGTTATTAGCTATAGTTTTTAGTATGAGTATATGTATTTTTAATACAGAAACAAAGGCAAAGGATGAAAAAAAATTAGATGTTGTTATTCTTTTGGACAATAACTCAGTTAATCAAGAGGTAAAGGATATTGTAACTGATAATGGAGGAGAACTTTTAGATGAAATACCTCAAATAGGAGAAATTCATGCTAAGGCAGATTCTAAACTTTTGCTAAAATTGAAAGATGCTGAAGGTGTAAAAACTATAACTTCTAATACTGCTGTAAAATTTAAAAATGAAGAAACTAATTATTGGAAACCAAGTACAGATAGTTATTGGAAAGGTGATGATGCAAATAGTAATTGGAGAGAAGAGGGTAATTCTTATTGGAATGCAGTATCAGAAGATGATAAGAAACCAATAGTTATTAATGACAAGCAATGGGATATAAAGAAAGTTACTAATAATGGTGAAAGTTATTCTATTGAAAGTGGAAATCACAATGTTGTAGTTGGAATTATTGATTCAGGTGTTGATAAGGATCATAAAGATTTAAAACAAAACCTTTTAGGTGGTGAAAACTGTGTTCCTGCAAATTATCTTGATGATGAAACAGAAACAGGTGATAAGGATGATTTTGAAGATAGATATGGTCATGGAACTTGTGTAACTGGTTTTATTGCAGCAAATGGTAAGATGAAAGGGGTTGCACCTAATATTGGCTACAAAGCTTATAGAATATTTGATAATGCAGGAAATACTGATTTTTTTGTATGTGCTGATGCTATTACTAAAGCAGTTGATGATAAGGTAAATGTTATTAATTTGAGTTTGACTTCATTTTATTTAGAGGGAACTCATACTTATACAGATCCTTATACAGGAGAAGTTATAGACCTTGGAAATAACGTTGATCAATATGATGTAATAAAAAGAGCTATTGATTATGCAATAAGTCATGATGTAGTTGTTGTGACAAGTGCTGGTAATGATGCTGTAGATTGCTCAGATGCAAGTGCTTTAGCAGATTATTTTAATAATGTTGATGATGAAGGTTATACATATATAGGAAATATCTATGAAATTCCAGGAAGTCTTGAAGGAGTTATTAATGTATCTGCTTCAGATATTAATGATAATTTAGCTGATTATTCTAATTTTGGTCATGGTTTTGTGGATATTGCAGCTCCAGGTGGAAGTGATGATAAAAAATGTTGGACAACTTCTATGTATGGAAAGTATTGTTATGGAATGGGGACTTCTTATGCTACACCAAAAGTAACAGCAGCTGCAGCTCTTCTTCTTTGTAAGGATAGTAGTTTAAAACCTGAAGAAGTTGAAGAAAAATTATATTCATCTGCTAAGAAAATTAAAAATGAACAAGCTTTAAGTTATTTTGGTTCAGGAATAATAAATGTTTATGATGCTTTAACAAAATAATTTACAATTTTTATTACGTATGATAAAATTTACATTAACTATTTGAAAAAGGGGGTAAAATGATGAACAGAAGATTAGACTTGACTGAGGGAAGCATTGGAAAAAGTTTAATTAAATTAGCACTGCCCATAATGGGTACATCTTTTATTCAAATGGCGTATAACATTATTGATATGATGTGGGTTGGAAAAGATGGTAGTGATTCAGTAGCTGCTGTTGGTACGGCTGGTTTTTATCCGTGGCTTGCAATGGCTTTTATTATGATTTCTAAAGCTGGTGCAGAAATAAAAGTAGCTCAAAGTATTGGTAATAAGAATGTAAAATTAACTAAAGAATATATAAAAGCAGCTATAGAATTAAATATTATCATAGGACTTATATATACTTTAGTAATGCTATTATTTAATAAGCAATTAATAGGTATTTTTAACTTAGGTGATGATACTATAATTAGAAATGCTAGAGAGTATTTAATAATAGTTTCGATTCCTATGATATTTTACTTTCTTAATAATGTATTTACATCAATTTTTAATGGTCTTGGCGATAGCAAAACACCATTTATGATTAATACTTTAGGTCTTGTATGTAATATTGTTTTAGATCCAATTTTTATATTTGGAATTGGACCAATAAATAAAATGGGAGTAAAAGGGGCAGGTCTTGCTACAGCATTATCTGATGGAATTGTTACTTTAGCTTTTTTAGCAATAATACTTAAAACTAAAAATAAATTCTTTAAAGTTAAATTGTTTAGAAATATGAAATTAGATTATTATAATGTATTGTATAAATTAGGTTTACCTGTTGCACTTCAAGAAGGTTTATTTACAATATTTTCAATGGCTATTGGAATAATAATTGCAAGGTTTGGAGCAGATGCAATAGCAGCACAAAAGGTAGGTTCTCAAATAGAATCTATATCATGGACAACTGCAGAAGGATTAGCAGTAGCTCTATCAACATTTGTAGGACAAAATTATGGAGCAAGAAAGCACGATAGAATTACAAAAGGAAGCAGATTTGCAATAATGACTGCACTTATTTGGGGAGGATTTACTTCTATAACTTTAATTTTACTTTGCAATCCTATATTTGCTTTATTTATAAATGAACAACAAGCAATATTAAAAGGTGCAGATTATTTAAGAATTCTTGGATTTTCACAATTGTTTATGTGTATTGAAATAACTATGGGTGGAATTTTTAAAGGAATAGGTAGAACAAAGATACCTTCTTATATAAGTATAATATTTACAGGTGCAAGAATTCCAATGGCACTAATTTTAAGTAATGATAGAATTCTAGGTGTTAATGGAATATGGTGGAGTATAAGTGTTTCTAGTATATTGAAGGGAATTTCAATATTAAGTATTTTTATAATTTTACATAGAGCTAAAAAATTTTATATGTTAGAAAAGCCTGCTTAAATGCAGGCTTTTAATGTATCTTTTCGAATTTTTGTATATAAAAACTTATTAAAACTGTTAAAGCATAGTCAAAAATATAAAATGCGACTTCTGCGAGTATTAGAACTTCCCAAATAGGAATCTTTACATCAAAATTTCCTATAAGACTTTTTAAAATTGCCGTAGCAATCACTAATATAATATTAAAAAATATATATTTAAGAACTATTTCTAATGGTTGCTTTCTAAGTCTTTCAATAAAATATTTTACAATTCCATATATACCAAAGAAAATGAAATACATTATGAAATAATTTATTGGTACAATGAAAAATCCAATTAGTGAAGTAGTTATATAAACAAAAATAGCTGTTTTAATATTCGTTCTTAAAATAGTTATTGGAATAATAACTGAAGCAATAGTTAAAAGAGCAAAAGTATTAACAGGAATAATATTTGTTAAGTAAAGAATAATAATACTTAAAGCAACCATTAATCCAGCAAGAGTTATATCTTTAGCTTTCATGGATTTTTACCTCCTTAATATATTGCTTTGCATAATTTTTTTAGCAACAACCTATTAAATCTCCACCCATACATTCACACATTGTATCTAGACACCAAAGGTCTATACAACAATCAAAAGCATTTGAAGAATTTCTTGTTGTTCTAAATGGATTCCCATAACTTCTTGTCCTTGTTTGTAACTGATTTAAAGTTTGTCTATATTCAAAATTGTTAGGATCCATATTAACTGCGGTACTAATGTTTTGAAAAGCAGAATCGTACCAACCTTTATTAATATGTACCATTCCGTTTAAAAAGTACCATTCAGCATTTCTATTACCTATTTTATTAAGGATTGCTTCAGCACCTCTAATATCTCTTCTTTGAATGCGCATTCTTGCTTCTGATAAATCTGTTGCATAATAATTAGTATTTGAATAATTATCATTTGAATATGAACTAGAACTATTAGAGTAAGAATTTCCAAAACTGTTACGTGCCTCATTTTCATTCATAAGCATGTTATAAGCTTTGTTTATTTCTGCAAGTTTTTCTTGAGCAAGTTCCTGCAAAGGATTGTCTCTAAATTGATCTGGATGATATTGCTTTACTAATTTTCTATAAGCACTTTTTATTTCATCTTGTGATGCACCTGGTCTTATACCAAGAACTTCGTATGGATTCATTCTCAATCACTTCCTTTTTTTATTATAAAATGTATTATCTATATTTGAATTATAATTGTTTTACATTAATTATTCAAATATAGATTTGATTCTTCTTCTGATATTCCTAAGTTTTTGTCAACAACTTTAGAATATTTATTCATCATTCCTAAGTTAATTATATTATCTAATATTTCTTTATTTTTATTTATTGGTAATATGTTTAAAATATCTCTGCATCTGCAAGCACAGCTTAAAATGCTAAATTCAATTCTATCTTTAATTTGTATAAAGAATTCATCAAAAGGCAAATTAAAAGTGTTATATAAAAAGTTTATAGGATTAAATTTCTCATTTTCCATATCTTCTTTTAAATCATCAAGAGCATCAATTAAGTAAATCCATTTCCCTAAAGAATATCCAAAATCATAAAGCATATATCTTGTATCCTTAGAGTCATTAATGATTTTTTCAGGATAAAGTTCTAAAATTTTTCCTACTATAATGCTAAAAGGATCACAAATTTCATCTATAGATGTGAAATTTTTCTCTTTTTCCATTATAGATAATTTATCTAAATTCTTTTTTATTAAGTCATTAATAAGTTTGATTTGTGTTTTGAATTTCTTTTTATAAGGATTAAGACATAGAGAAAATACTTTACTCTTTAAGTTTTTATCATCATTTACATCATCTATTAGCTTAAATATAGTAAGAGCAATATTCATATTTGCAGCATAATCAATTGCTTTATTTTCATAAAGTATAGGTCTCTTTTTACTAGGATGAGCCATACAAATTTTTGCATAAACTTTAATATCTTCGTCAGTAATAGAGTCTAAAATTAAAGCTAGAAAAGTCATATCATAATTTAAAGCTATTCTTGGAATTTCTCCAAATTGCTTTTTTATACTAAAACATAAGCCACAATAATATGCTCTAAATAAATTATATTCTTTTACTTTTAGTTCTGGTTTAAAAGGAACTACATATCCAAACATTTAAATTCTCCAATCATTTTTTAACATCTATGAAAGTATAAAATAAAAAAAACATGGCAAAGCCACTTTTTATAAAGCTATTATACAAAATAAGCTATATTTAAACAATAATAATTTAATCAATTTTGAATATACTATTTTTAGACAGAAGATAAAGAGAGGTGGTAAAGTGCAGATACAAATTCTTACTTCTATAATTTCAGCTGTATCCGTACTTTCTGGTTCCTTAATTGGAGCATTTTGTAGTTGGCTTATAAATAAAAAGATATATTCAAGACAGATTAGCGATGAGGAAAAATTTCAAAAGGAAAATTTATTATATAAAGAAAGATGTAGGGCAGAGGGGATTTCTAATAATGCAAATATATTAAGATTAGATATAGCAACAGCTGTTTATCAAAGTATACGCGTTCTTAAAAATAAAGATATAAGTAAAAATTATCTTTATCTACTTCCTTTATGTAAAGATTATTCGTCAGCAGTATCATCATTAAGTAGCAATTATACACTTCAAGAATTAAGTTATGTTTATCAGTTATATGGAATAATAGAAAAAATTAATAGAGATATATATACTTGGAGCGTAGGTGATGATATATCGATTGAAAAATTGAAATCTGGTTTTACATCTATTCTTATCCAGATATATGGTGATAATTATAAGGAAATTTTAAAAGTTGATCCTAATGAAATATGTTATGAAGATTTATATAAGAATGATTTTATTAAACCTGAGTTTAGAGATTTTTTAATTAAACTAGACGAATTGTGCCTTATGGAAAATCTCATTAAAAATTGTGACTGCAATTGCAAAAATTTATATTAGCAAAATTATATAATTTAGAATAATATATAGTAATCTAATGATTAGGAGTTGATTTACTATGTCAAGAAGTAGTAAATGTTGTTGCTGTACAAATGGATGCAATAATATGTACAATAATACTTGCGGATGCAGAAATATGTACAATAACAATTGTGGTGGCTATAATAATTGTTGTTATGGATATAATAATGGATTTGGATATAATTCATTAGGACCAATGATTTGGATACTATTATTATTTGGATTCGGCGGATTTGGATTTGGTGGATTCGGCGGAGGCTGGTTTATTTAAAAAAGTGCGGGCTATTTATAGTCCGCATTAATTTATAATTTTAAATTTTCAATTACAATGATATAATTGCTATTGAGTAAAATAATGGAGTGATACAAATGGAAGAGAGATTACAAAAATATATGGCATCTTGTGGTGTTGCATCGAGAAGAAAATGTGAAGAAATAATATTAGATAAAAAGGTAAAAGTTAATGGAGTTGTTATAGAGGAACTTGGTACTAAAGTTATTCCTGGAAAAGACATTGTAGAATATAATGGAAAAGTTATTAAGCCTGAAGAAAAACATGTTTACATAATGTTAAATAAGCCAGAAGGAATAATTACTTCAGTAAAAGATGAAAAGGGAAGAAAGACAGTAACTGATATCGTTAATGTTTGTGAGAGGATTTATCCTATAGGTAGACTTGATTATGATAGTTCTGGACTTATTCTCTTAACTAATGATGGAGATGTATATAATAAGATTATTCATCCAAGACAAAAGATCACTAAGAAATATATAGTTGTAGCTGAAGGTGAATTTACATCTAAAGATATTGAAAAGTTTAATAATGGAATAGATATTGGTGGATATGTAACAGCACCAGCAAAATTAAAAGTGATAAAATTTGAAGATAATAAATCTACAGTTGAAATAGATATACATGAAGGTAAAAACAGACAGATTAGAAGAATGTGTTCTGCATTAAATCATAATGTGTTGGCTCTAAAAAGAGTAGCAGTTGGTGAAATTAAATTAGGATATTTAAAAAGAGGAGAATATAGAGAACTTACTAATAAAGAGTTATCTTATATAAAGAGTTTATAGGAGGGTTTAATGTTTAAGTATGTAGCAGATATCAGTATTATAAGTCATTCTATTATAGAAAACTTTTTAGAAAATAAAAATTGTGCAATTGATGCAACTTTAGGTAATGGTCATGATACTGATTTTTTAAAAGATAATTTTAATAAGGTTTATTGCTTTGATATTCAAGAAAACGCATGTAATTCTTATAAAGAAAAAAATATAGAAAATGTAGTTGTAATAAATGATTCTCATAGTGAATTTAATAAGTACATAAAAGAAAATGTGGATTGTATAATGTATAACCTAGGTTTTTTGCCTGGAGGTGATAAAAATATTACAACAATGCATGAAAGTTCACTTAAAAGTATTAAAGACGGACTTGAACTTTTAACATCTGGAGGTATAATGACAATTTGCATTTATACAGGTCATAATGAAGGAAAGATAGAAGAAACCTGCATAATGGATTTTTTAAGAGAACTTCCTAAAAATAAATTTGGAGTTATGGAACATCGTTTTATTAATAGAAAAAATAATCCTCCCATTCTAGTCGTAATAGAAAAAAAGTGATTATAAAACATTATCAAATTGCAATTTTAATTGAATAAAAGTGAATATAATGATAAAATGAAGTTGCAATTTTAAAAGTTTTATAAATGTTAGGGTGAATGTTAAATGGATAAGGGAATAAATGAACAAAGTAAAGATTTAATGAGACTTATACAAGTAAAGTTTCCAAGACTTAGTAAAGGTCAAAAACTTATTGCAGAATATATATTAAAAAGTTATGATAAAGCTGCTTTTATGACAGCAGCAAAGCTTGGTGATTCAGTTGGAGTATCTGAATCAACAGTTGTACGATTTGCAAATGAATTAGGATTTTCTGGATATCCAAAACTTCAAAAGGCACTTCAAGAACTTATT
>SVCK01000123.1 GCA_015058375.1 Clostridium sp. | reverse complement strand
TTCAAATTCTTTTGGATCATATGTAGTAGATAAATTCTTATTCTCTTCCATAATTACCGTCCTTTCTTATTAATTTGTTGCATTTTTAATGTCTTTACCAGTTCACATACCTTTGCAAACTTGTAAAAATCAGTATTTACTCTAAAAAAGCTTTGAATTTCTTAAACATAAAAAAAGAGCCTTCATCCTAAAAAGGACGAAGACTCGCGGTACCACCTTTATTCCTATCTTAATAAAAATAGGCTCTTATTTTAATAACGGTTAGAAAACCGTCCTTAGCTACTATAATTTCACTAAAGAAACTCAAAAGCTACCTTCAAAACCTTCAGTATAAGGGTTTTCACCTAATCCCTCTCTCTTTTAATACTTTAGAATTTTTACTCCTCTTTCTCACAGTAATAACATAATTCATTTATAAAATATATAATATATCATTACTAAAAGTTTGTCAATGAAGCGTATACTTAATTATACCAAACTTTTTAATGCAAGAAGATCTAAGAAATTAACTTTACCATCTTCATTAATATCTGAATTTGATATATTAATTTCAATGCCTGTGCTACCACTATTAATGTATTTCTTTAATAATGTATAATCAGCTATATTAATAGTACCATCTCCATCTACATCACCTACTAAACTAGTCACAGGTGTTTCAATTGGTGGCTCATCAGGTGTTTCAACTGGTGGATTTACTACTGTTGTGCCTCCTACATGTGTACCATTCTTACCTAAGTTAACTTGGTGATCAAGACCTATAAACTCTCCATTATCATTTTGCCATAATGTTGGCTTAATTAATGCATATTTTTCTTCATCTACAGATCTTAAGTCATCTTTATAAACTCCACCTGTATCCCCTGAATTTGGATTCAAGCACCAGAAAGTATGATTTAAGTTTTCCTCTACAATAAGCTGTGCCATACATTCAAGCCATTGTTGATTCTTACCTCCATCTAATCTTCCTCCCCATTCTCCAATAAGTACTGGAGCAATATTTTGTTCTTTGATATATAACCAGCTCTTTCTCCAAATATCATCTTTCAATGTTTCAACATTAAAATCTTTTTCAAACCAAGCTTGTTGTGATACCCCTGGGCCGTAATCATGAGGTGCATAAACTACCTTGTTATTTCTTTCAGGAGTTCCTAAATCGATAGGATGTTCTTTAACGCCCATAAGGTTTCCACCCCACCAGCCTCCTTCATAACAATGTTGTCCAACATCTCCATATTTATAACCTTCTGCTGGATATGTTTCAACACCTTCTACCATTAATAAAAGATTAGGATTTTCATCTAAAATAATATTTCCAACCTTTTCAGCTTCATACTTCCAGTTGTTTTCATCCTCTGATTCATCCCAAGTTGCATGAGTTTCTTTACGATAAGCTTTACCATGAGGTTCATTAAACAAATCGCAAGCAATTACTGTATCATCATCTTTATATTTTTTAGCTAAATATCTCCAAGCCTCTTCAAAATCTTCTGTTGTATATCCTCTATCATGCCATACAGGACTTTGATCTCCAGTGTAAACTCTATGCATATCAAACATAATCTTTACACCTTTCTTCTTACAATAAGCAACAGCCTTATCTAAAATTTGTTCTCCACCTAGCCCTTTAAGTTCAGGATAAGTATTAACATCTACAGATCTTGCCTCAGTTGTTTCACCATTTCTCCACTTAGTAACAGTAGCTACTGATAAAGGTATTCTCATAAGGTTAAAACCTCTATCTGCAACTGTATCAATCATACTTTGATAGCTACTTGCCCATAATCCATGGAAAATAGCTTCTGGTGTTTCATATCCGAACCATGCTACACCTGTTAATCTTACTTCATTATTATATTGATCAAAAATCTTACTTCCATTTGTGTGTAGATAATCATCACTTGTGTCATCAGCAAAAGCGCATACTGATGTGCTACAGAATATTGCTGCTGCAATTGCTATAGCAGATAGAAAAGACTTCTTTTTTAATATCACATTAATCCCTCCCTAATTATTAACATATTATTATGTTACAATCTTTTCTATTTCCAGTAAACGTTTTTAGCGTAAAATTTCTCTATTTTGTCGTAAAGTAGGTAGATTCTTACAGTAAAATCCAAATGATTAAAAGAAATTTTTTCTTTAAAACTCTAATATTTCCTCCTATTTTTCATTAAAGTATTTTATTTATCGACATTATATAGTAAAATAAGTGTTATGAGGTAATTTTATTCTCCAGCGATGTAAAATTAATGTTTTTAACCAATAAAATTGTAACTCTACAATTTTTTCATAAATAAAGATAATTTTATATCTCAAGAATATTTCAAAAAAGATTAATTGTTTAATTATAGTAGTTTTTTTATTTTTAACATATTATTTTTTAGATTTTTAGATGCATTAAAATACGCAACAAAACCTTACCTTTGATATTATTAGAACTTTTGCTTGTAGTACATATGCTAATTGAACCAATTATTAATATGTTTGGCTCTATGGAAACGTTTATCCCGGCATATATTCAGCACTATCATTCAAATATTCATTATTAATTTTGATAATAGCAATTTAATTCTATATTCACCTGCACTGGCATTGCCGAGCAACCATTAAGTAAGATGTTGTGTCCTTCTCTAAAAATAAATCTATATTAATTACAATAATCCTTTTTATCATTTCTCTATTTCTTACAAATACAGATAGAGAAACAGTAATTTACTTGATTTTTTTAAGAATCTTTCGTTATAACGATGTTATTTTATAAAATTCTTGGAAAAAGTTATAGAAATTACTCTAATGTTACTTTATAGACATTTAAATACAAAAATGTTATAATCAAAATATATATATATAATACAAAATAGGGGGTTACTTTATGGATATTATTATATGTGAAGATAATTCACATCAAAGAAAAGATATTGAAACTTTAATTACTAACGAAATAGAAAGCTTAGATTTTAAAATTGTATTATCGACTTCAAATCCAAATGCAGTAATAAAACATGTAGAAAATAATAATTCAAGTAACTTAATTTATTTCTTAGATATTGATTTACAAAATAACATAAATGGAATAGAATTAGCTAAAATGATTAGGAAATATGATCCTACTGGATATATCATATTCTTAACAGCTCATGCTGAACTTACTTTACTTACATTCCAATATAAAGTACGAGCTATGGATTATATTATTAAAGGTGATCCTGCAATTGTAAGACAAAAAATTAGAGACTGCTTTAATCAGATATGTATAGATGTTTCTAATAGTAAAAATAAAAAATCTAATATAATTCCTATTGATATTGGAAACAATCTAGTATTTTTCGATTTGGACGATGTTCTTTTCTTTGAAACTGCTGATACAGAACATAAGATAAGAGTTCACACTTCAACTGGATATTCTGAATTTTACGGAACTTTAAAAGATATCAAAACTGCATTAACGCCATCCTATTATAAACCTCATCGTTCATATTTAGTTAATACTAAAAAAATCAAATCTATTGATAAGGAAAATCTTATAATTCATATGGTTAATGGTGAGACATGCTATGTAGCTTCAAGATATTTAAAAGGTTTATTACAAAAATGCTTAGGATAAAAAATACTTTGTATTTTTTATCCTTTTTAATGGAGGTAACACAATTTGTTTGACATTTTTTTTAATTGTATTTATTACTTTATAGTATATACATTATATATAGGTAATTTATATATAATTAACAATAAGATTTTAAATCGTGATAATTTTTTAAAATATTCCTTTTGTATATTAACCACAATAATTATCACTACCAAAATATCTCAATTTTTAAGTTTATTAATAATAATAACATCATTAATATTTTTTAGAAAAGATATAAATAAATTAATTTCGTTTATTATATCATACATAATAATAATGATAGTAATAATCTCAAGCGATGCTCTAGTTGGCTCGGCAATAATAGTACTTTTCAAAATTCCATATAAAAACTTTTTAAATAGTGATATTCTTCGTATTATAAGCAATTTTTCAGTTTTACTTATATCACTATTTATATCATTTATAGTAAAAAAAATATTAAAAAGAATCGATTTTAATATAGAAAATATTTATATTAATAATTCAACAAAAAAACTAATATTATCAGTTGTAATTATTTTTACATCTATTGATACTATTTTGGATAGTAGCTTTAGAAACTATGTAGTTGTATTATCTATATTACTTTTTTTATTAGTAACAATACTATATTGCTTATGTAAAATTATTAATATCTCATTTAAAAATGATTTTATAGATAAAGAAAATAAACAATTAAAGAACTATACAGATATGTTAGAAAAAATGTCATCTGACCTTAGAAAATTTAAACATGATTATGTAAATATTCTTTATACATTAGGTGACTTCATAAATAATGGTGATATTGAAGGCTTAAGAAAATATTATAATGATGATCTTTTGCCTGCAAGTAAAATGATAGTAAAATCTGATAAACATATTACTCTTTTAAAAAATATTAAAATTACTCCTTTAAAAGCTCTTGTATCTTATAAACTGTTAGCTGCACAATCGCAAGGTATTGAAATAAATGCAGAAGTATTAGAAGAAGTAGATAAACTTTCTATAAAAACAATTGATATATGTAGAATAATAGGAATCTTCCTTGACAATGCAATAGAAGCTGCTATGCAATGTGAAAAAAAGTTTGTTCACTTTGCTATTATAAAAACAACAGACAATATTATAATTGTAATATTAAATTCATGTCCTAAGAACATTCCTCCAATATACCAATTATATAAAAAGAATTTTTCAACAAAAGGTACAAATAGAGGAATAGGATTAACTTCGGTTAAAGAATTAATAGATACTTCTTATAAAAACATTTTATTAAATACTAGTGCATCTAATGGTGTGTTCAAACAAGAACTTATAATTAAAGAAGAAATTACAGAAGAGACAATAAATAATTTTGTATAGACTTATTCTCAATTAAAAATCGCTGTAGGCATTAAGCTTACAGCGATTTTTTTGATAAGTATAAATTTTAAATACTACTTATATCTAGCTACAAATTCATTATATTTATTATACATATTTATATTTTCATTGTTTAATATAACATTATAATTCTTAATATCACTAAATTTTAAGTTCATACCATCTTGATTGACAAAATACAAATCATTATCCATATTCTTCTTGCCATATACAGGATTACAATACATAAATGAAATCTTTTCTTTATCTGACATAGTATAACCTTGTGGAACCTTTAATGGTTTTAAAAATACTTACAATAGTAATCACATAGCTATTTATATCTTTTGCTATTATGTTCCATACAAAATAAAAATCATATTATAATGACTTATATACATTAAAAATAATAACCATCCATAAAAAATAAGCTTCCTTTAAAATCCAAAAATCCTATTTGGGAATAATTATAATATCCTATATCGATAATGAAAAATTTTTGTATAACTCTCTTGTCTATACATTAAAAAAAGAAGATGTAATCTGAATGATTTAAAAATCACTCAGAAATACATCTCCATTTTAAAATCTAATTACTATTTTAAAAGACTCTTTAATGCAATTAGGTCTAGGAATGTAACATTTCCATCACCATTTAAATCTGCATTTTCTTCAACTATATTTACTCCACCTAGAGTATTTATATATCTCTTTAATAAAGTATAATCAGATATATCTACTACACCATTTCCATCAATATCTCCAAGTTCTACTTGTGGTTCTTGTGGTTGTGGTTTAACTGTACCATTGTTATGGTCATCTAAGTAAGAAGCAGCCCATGCAAGTGGTGAGTTCCAGTTAATTGTAACTTCGTTTGTTGACCATGATTCTATATTATCCATAAAGCATTTTTCTGGTGCTCTTGAACCTGGTTGCCATCCTGAACCCTTAACCCATGGATCTTCAAGTCCTGAGTTTGGACCTCCTGATACTGCTCCAGCTGGTGCCTTAGGGAATGTATTATCACATTGATAAGCCCAGAATCTGTGATGTGGATTTTCTAATGGTTTAGTACCATATCCAGTTACATAACTCTTAGTATTAGGGTTTACTCCTAATAAGTAATCCATAGCTCCATTAGCAGCATTTAGATACTTAGAAGTTTCAGCTCCATTAATATCATTAGCATAACCTAAAAGAATCATTGTATTCATTACGAATGAGTTAGAACCCCATGGATATCCCTTAACACCATTAACAGTTTCAGATGGAACTATTGTAGTGCTGTATCCTTGATTTTCTTGATTCTTAACAAATACATCTGCTGCTTTAGTAACATTCTTCTTAACTGTTTCTAAATCAGATTTTGGTAAATTATTCTTTGAAGATAATAATGATAATGTACCTAATCCTGCAACATTACCCCAGTCAAAGCATCCTGAAACTCCATTATCTTCTCCACCAGTTAAAGTTGCTTGCATATTTAAATAATGTTTATTTTGTTTTGCAGCATCTGTTAAATAGCTTGATTTACCAGTTGTAGCATATAATTCACATGCTGCCCAGTAGAATTCGTCGCTTACATCATTATCACCGTAAGCTCCTCCACCAGTACCACCAGTTAATGGAGCATAGATGTCAGGATTCTTCATTGCTGCTGCATAAGCTTTTTCAGCTGCTTTTAAGCATTTAGATGAGAAGCTTGGATCTATATCTTTCCATAAACGTGAAGCTTGAGCTGCTACTGCTGCCATATTTAATGTTGCTGCAGTTGAAGGTGGTTGTAAATAACGCTTCTTAGTATCTTGGTCTGGTCTTACACCTAGAGCTGTCCAAGATTCATCATGTGCTTTATGGTGAACCATACCAGCATATTTATTTCCATCTGGAACTTGCATCTTTAACATTAATTCAACATTCCAACGTGATTCATCTAAGATATCAGCAATTCCATTTCCACTTTCAGGAATATTCATAGTTCCATCAGCATATGGAGCTTTAGTCATATCTTCACCAGCGTTTAATGCACGTTCATATTGGTTTTGCATTGTCCATGTAGATATACCACCATTAACAACATACTTACCATGATCTCCGGCATCATACCATCCACCAGTTACATCTAGTTTATAGTTAGCATTGTACCAAAGTCCTGGTGCAGGTGCTAAAATATCTGTACTATGTCCAGCTGGTCTTGCTAAATCATCTCTTCCGTCTGTATACTTAGCATCTATTTTGATACCACTTCTGTTATGATAGAAGTATTTAATTGCATCATATTTTAATTTAGAGTAAATGTTATCTCCTATTTCGAATTCAGGGCTTTCGCTTAGAACATTGATATCTTCATCAACATCATCATTGTGTTCTGGAACAACGTTATTAGAATCAACTACTAATTTATATCCCTTTCCTGGAGTAACACATTCAGAGAAATCTATCTTATGAACATAGTCTCCTGATGCAGCATCATTTCCAAATACTGTTGTTTTACCTGAAAGAACTGTCTTTCCACCTTTAACTAACTTCCAGCCTACTGGTTTTTTATCTGTTAAAACTGCAGTAGCTTTCTTTGCAGAATTTGTAAAGTAACCAATTTGGTTAGTCTTTACAGCATAATCTGTATCATCATATTCTACAGGAGTTCCTGGATATTGAGAATCCTTAACACTGATATTTGTGAAAGTATATCCATACTTTTCTCCGTTATCAGGTGTAACTGATGATGGAGCACAATCTCCTGCTAAGTGGAATGCAAATTCACATTTACTTACAGTTTGATCCATTCTGAAAGATCCTGTAACAGTCTTAGTTTGTCCAGCAGTTAATCTTATTGGTTCCCAAGTTCTAGGATTACTTAAAGTTCCTGTACCATTCCAATATTCATTATATGGATCTCCCATATCACCTATCTTAGGATAGATCATACAATCATGGTCAGCCTTTACTGTAAATGATACATTATAAGTATGACCAGCTTCTAGAGTTAAACCTCTATGACGGAATTGAACACTCCATCTACTATCCTTAGTCTTATCAGTGATTTTATCAACAGTTACTTTATAAGCTCCGTCTTCTATATCGAATTCAGAAACTGATGGTGCTGTTTCAACAACGTTCCAAGGAAGACCTCTTCCATCTTTAAAATTATTATTTTGAATTAAATCTCCAGGATTTACATATTTTGTAGCTGCTTGTGCACTTTCAGTAACTTGAGCAACTGGTGCAACCATTACGGTTGCAACAGTAGCTACTGAAAGGGCGATGCATAATATTTTCTTCTTTAACATCTCTTTTCCCCCTCAAATTAACTTAATTGATTACTTTAACATTGATTTTAATGCAAGTAAATCTAAGAATGTTATTTGTCCATCTTCATTAACATCAGCGTTTGCTTCTACTAACTTAACGCCTCCGTTAGTGTTGATGTATCTCTTTAATAATGTGTAGTCAGAAATATCTACTGCTCCATCTCCATTAACATCACCAATGTTATTAGTAGTTGTTGATGCTTCATCCCATAATAGAGCATGAGTACCATAAGCTAAAGCAGCATCAACTTGTGCCCAGTATCTATGATAAGTCATATTAGTCTTTTGACCAGCATCATATGCAGCTTTTACCTTAGTATAATCTGGATCATTCTTGTATCCTGAACGAATATCTATGAACTTAACTCCTGATTTAACAACATCTCCGTTACCCATCTTACCAGTGTAGCTGCTTGGAACGAATATTTCGCTATCGAAGTACTTAGCTGGATCGATTTCTTCAGCCTTAGCTATACCCTTATCATCTTTGTAGCTGTTCCACATAACATCAAGTATCTTTTCACCTGCTTGTTTTTGTTTTGCAGCAATTTCTGAATTTCTTCCATATTTTTCATTAGCCTTTGCAGTCCAGAATAATGTATTAGCATATGAACCAGCAACACCGATATCAGCATCAGTCTTAGCAGCAATCTTAACATGTAAGTTACTGTTATCGCTTGACTTAGTATTTTCATTCCAAGTACCTGGTTGACCTTCCCAATCAAGGCTTGCAGGCATCTTGTAGCTATTTGAAGTAAATTCAGTATTGTCAATTGCCCAGTTACTCCATTTATTAAGAACAGATTCAGCTCTTTCATCACCAGTTTCATAATAGTATTCAGCTAAACGTTGTAATGACCATACTTGCATACCGAACCAGTTGTTACTTGGTGGATCTAAGTATACTGGAGCTTCATCATAAACCATTCCATAGAATGTTGAAGAACCTGCTGGATATTGTTGATAGCTTCCGTCATCAGTAGTGTAAGAGTTAGTACATCCACCAGCTATAGCTCCTTCATCAGATTGTAACCATTGATATAATTCGATTTGTCTGTCTAAGCTCTTCTTCCAATCTGACTTACCATTTGCAGTTTTAGAAGTAAAGTCGCTAGTGCTATCACTTGAATTATCATTAGATAATATCCATGCAGCCATTGGGTTTTGATATCCGAAGTGGTTGTGAGAACATCCAATCTTCCATGCCCATGAACCCCATGATTCAACATCAGTATCTCCACCCCATGAATAATACCATCCAAGTAGGTAGTGCTTGTTGTCTCCACTAGCATATGCATTGTTTTGGCATCCAATTGCTCTGAAATATTTATCATACATAGAGTATCTTAAGTAATCTCCAAGTTTTGTTGCTTTAGATACGCTCTTAGATACATTTCCTTTTGATTCTTTTGCCCATTTATCAGCCCAGTAAGTTGCTTGAATAGCACGAGCATCAGCATCTGAAGCTATTGTATATCTCCATTGATGAGCATCAGATCCGTTGAATAATCCTAAGAATCCAGTCTTACCTTGATCTCCATAAGTCTTGATATCATCCCATGATGGGTGAGTTACAGTCTTAAATGCTGATTCATGAGGTCCTCTTTGATAAGTATTTATAAATACTGGATCAGTGCTGCTCTTATCGTATCCTGCTGCACCATCTTTTCCATGTTTACCATATCCATACCAGTTATCAGTATCTAGTAACCAGTGCATACCATAAACTTCATCAGTTCCATAAGCAGATTTTAATTCTTTAGTTAAAGTTTCTGAACCTACTTTTGCGTTTGGATTTGATGGTGATGGGTATTTGCTAGTTGATAAAAATTCATCTGAATAATCAGCTGGATCGCTTGGATCATAGTATTTGTTTGTTGGTTGATCTTCCTTTGCAGGAATCATGAATTTTTCTAGAGAATCCCATGCATCATTGAATGCTGTCCAGTCTCCTGAGAATTTACCATACATAGCTTCTAGCCATACATAGTAACTATAAGTTTCAGATGTAGTTTCATGACCGTAGTCAGGTCCTTCACAAAGGAAAGTTTCTACACAGTGGTAAGGTATTTTATAAGTCTTACCATCCTTTTTAATTGTTCTATAATATCCATTAGAATTATCTGTAATGTTTTCTCTTAATTCCATGAATTTGTCTTGATATGATTCTGCAGCTTTTGCATTGCTAGTTAATAATGGTGAAGCAACGAAAGATGCAGATAATGCTAATGCAAGCATTATTTTGAATTTTGCTTTAATCATAATCTTTTCCCCCTAATTTTAAATATATATATATTGTAAAATTATAGACGTTTACTTTCCTTAGTTTGTTTTATGTAAATGTCTATAATGAACAAACTAAAATAACTTTTTTTATATTAAATTCTTTAATGCAAGTAAATCTAAGAAATTTACTTTTCCATCTTTGTTTAAATCTGCATTATCTGTATTTATTTTTACAGCACCAACAGTATTTACATATTTCTTTAATAATGTATAATCAGCAATATCTACCTTGCCATTGCCATCAACATCTCCAGCTTTAACCACTTTTTCAGGTTCTTCTTTTTGAGATCCAAATGGTGATTTGAATAACTCATTCATTGGAGAGCTGTAATTTAAAGAATTGATTCCTGCTAATGCGCCTACAAAACCAGCATTATAATCAATTGCTACCTCAGTGTAAGTATATTGGTCTAATTCATCAACAAATGTACCTCCACCGTCTGGTCCACCAACTAATGCTCCTGTTAGCACATGTTTATTTTGTTTTGACTTATAATCGCCATTAACAAGTTTGTCATATCCATTAGCTGCTCTATGATGAGCATGTTTAGGATAATTATTTCCAAATCCGACCATATAAGACATACCTCTAGGATTCTTGCCTAAAATATAATCTATTTGAGAAGCTGCTGTATCAACCAAACTTCTATCAGGACAATACTTGTTATAAACTAATGCAATCATTGATTCTGCTGCTGTATATCTTAATGATCCCCAGCCATCATAAATCTTTATTCCACCAGCTACTGAATTCATATTCTTCCAGCAATTAATGTTATGGTCCATTGCCTTTTTATATTTATTATCTTTAGTAAGTTGATACAATTTTAATTCTGCTGCCACTTTCATATCGTTCCAGCACATTGTCCAACCTGTTTCAAGCCATTGGCTTTCCTTTTTAATAAATGATTCTGCATCACTTAAATAGCTTCTATCCTTTGTAATGTCATATAGCCAAGCAGCTGCCCATGCCATATCATCACCGCAAGATTTTGATTCATAGAACGAATTATATTCATATGTGTTAAAATTACTTTTACCCATTTGATATAATTCTTTAGCATGTTGTAAACATTTTGCTGCATAATCAGGATCAATATCTTTACAATTTAAGTACATAATACCTAGAGCAGCTACTGATTGACCTATTACATCTGCTGCTGAATGTCCTGAATCTGCAACTTTAACCTTATCTCTTGCACCTTGTTGTACAGATTGCTTTTCTGGTGATGCCCAGTAATCATGATCCCTATTACCTTCTCCTACTTCATATACAAATTTTCCTGGTGCATAATGGCACTTCATTATATAATCAGTAAAATATTTGGTTTCATCTAATTGTTTATTGTACATTCCAGCTTTTTGGAATCCATCTTTAAATTCATACAATGCCCATCCCATTACTGAAGCTGCATATGATCCAGGAAGACCAAACTTTACAAAGTCTCCCGCATCATGAAAGCCACCGGTTAAATCAATTCCCATTGATTTCCCATCATCACAGTGGCAAGAACCTCTCCAATCAAAGAAATTATTATCTCCAGCATGAGAACCACATTTATTAGCATCATAAAATACTACTGCATCCTTTAAAGCTGTTTTGTAATCTATATTTGAATCAAAAGCATAAGCTTTTGTTGCTGGTAAAGCGAACGAAAATCCTGTTATAACTGCAAGCAAACCTGCAATTACCTTATTTCTGTTAATCATATTATTTCCCCATTTCCCACTAATTTTTATTGTTTACTCCTAACCCCTATAATTAAATTAAAGATTTTAAAGCTAGTAAATCTAAGAAATCTACTTTTCCATCACCATTCATATCTGATGCATCTTTATAGATTTTTACTCCTTCTCCAACTGTGTTTACATATTTCTTTAATAAAGTATAATCTTGTATATCAACAACTCTATCGTTGTTTACATCACCTATTAATAATTTTTCAGGTGCCTTTTCTGGTTCAATACCATATACTAAATTTCCATTATCATATACAGGTATCTTTTCAGTTTTTAATGGATCTACTACTTCTGCTTTATCAATCCCTTCAAATGAATAGTCATTTGAGTTATCCCAGAAATTTGCTCCTTCAGGTGCTGAAAGTCTAAACTGTACTTCTCCTCTATGAGCTGATTGTCCTCCAGGATAAATATTTCTTCCTGTAAAATCTCCAATTACATAGTAGATATGTTTTTCTTCATCCCATGGAATTAGTTCTGACATTTTTGCACCATCATTATAATTTGTTTTAATAGTTATATCTTCAGCTGTATATCCTTTTTCATACAATTCTGATAAATCTACAAAATATCTAAATGATAAGTTATTACCATTTTTTGCAGGCCATCCAGAATCGTTATACAATACAGCTTTTATTTCAATAAAATTATTGCCCCTTGCATTTACTGCTGCCTTTACATAAAATTCATCGTTTGTAGGTTCTTCATCACATCTTAAATTTTCTATAGGATCTCCACCATATTTCTTGTACTCTTTAGCAAGAGCTCCTACAAATCCAGCATTATAATCACATGCGACTTCATTACAACGATAGTCTTCTACTTCATCTACATAAGAATCATTTAAATCTTTAGGGCCTCCAACTAATGCACCTACTACTGTATGTCTATTATAGTCTGGCACTGTATTCTTATCTAACCATGAAGCTTGAGCTTGTCTATGATGATAATGTTGTGGATAATTTTCACCATACCCTACTAAAAAGCTCTTTCCTGTGCTTCCTAATGCATAATTTACTTGTGAATCCATAAAATCATTATATATTTTAGCTTTTTCTTTAGGACATCCATCCCAGTCTGCATAAACACCAGCTAAAAACGCCATAGTTTCTGCATATCTTAATGATCCCCAATCATTTAAAAATGCTAATCCTTCACCTGTATATTTAACTCTTTGAACAGCATAACCATCGTTATATCCTGTTGTCCAATAGTCAAGATTTCTCTCACTACTTTCCTTATAAATGTCTTTACCTGTTATCTTAGCCAATAAAACTTGTGTTCCATAATGAACATCATCCCAACAGTGAGCCCATTTATAACCAATTATATTTGTTTGTTGTTCTGTACCCCAATTAGATACATACTCTTCTGCTTTATTTAAATACTCTTCTTCTCCAGTTGCTAGATATAACCAAGTTGATGCCCATGTAAGTTCATCCCAGTAACCACTGTTAACTTTGTAATATCCATCTGCTTCCTTATATCCCTTATCGCTCTTAGTTTCATCTGCAAATTCAAATAACTCTTTTGCATGTTTTAAACACAATTCAGAATATTCTTTATCACTATCTTTAAATAGAATAGCTGCTGATGCTAAAGATGCTGCTGTATCTGCACATACACAAGATCCTGGATTATCTTTATCAACCTTGTATGCTGGTCTTTCCATTTGCATTACTTCTGATGGTCCCCACCATTTATGATCCAATTCAGCATTTCCAACTTGATAGTAATATACATCTTTTTCTGGGTGACATTTTATAAAATAATCATTTGCCCACTTTATTGCATTCATTATATATGTTAACTGCCCACTTTTTTCATAGGCATCCTTATCTTCAAACACAGACCATGCCAACATTGCTGAACTATATGACATTGGTAAATTAAATTTCACAAAATCTCCAGCATCATACCAACCTCCAGTAAGATCTAACCCTACATCAGCTCCATCATTTAATCCTGAATCTGCTTTCCAGTT
Source organism: Clostridium sp. (assembly GCA_015058375.1). Lineage (GTDB taxonomy): Bacteria > Bacillota > Clostridia > Clostridiales > Clostridiaceae > Clostridium. Next base: position 1,469 of record SVCK01000123.1, on the reverse strand, counting down.
ATCTCTTCTATCTTCTGGTAATTTACCTGAACGTTGAAATTCATAAAATAGTATTGATTTTTGGAGTGCTTCTCCATAATTATATTTATTATTTTCTACTTCTTCTGCTCTTGCAGACATCTTTGGTATTGTAAATGATGATACTAAAGCTATAATCAAAGCTGTAATTATGCTTTTACTTCGTTTCATTATTTATAACCCCTTCTCTTTTTTATTTATTGGACTCCTATGGAGAAAACTCTCCATAGGATCCAAAATCATTTAATTATTTGATAATTATATTTCCTGCATTTACACTATATTCTAATGCTTTACCATTTGAATCTCCAAATGAGATTTCATTTAAATCTAATTTAACTTTTGTTCCACTAGCTAAGTTAGAATTTAATTTAACTTTAACAGTTCCTAATAGATATTCACCATCAAATGTTCCTTCATCAAATACCATATACATTAATGCTACATTTGATTTTTTAATATAGTTACAATAGCTTAAGCTTGCGCCTAATTCTTCTAATTCATCATCATTATCTGTTGCACCTAAAATAGCATATTGATCTGAAGCAGCTATTTTAACTTGTGCACCTACAACTGGAGTATCTTTTGAAACTCTAACCTTAACTGGTATTTCTACTACATCACCTGCTGATGCTGTAACATCTCCAATTACTACTCCTAAAGGTTTAACTTCTTCTTCAACATTTCCAGGTTCTTCAGTATTTCCAGGTTCTTCTGTTATACTTGAAGCTATTACTACTGAACCACCTTCAACGTTAGCTTCATACTTATCAGCTTTTCCTGCTGCTGTATCAAAGTAGCTTAATACTACATTTTCAAGGCTTATTTTTGCAATATTTGAAGCATTTTCTTTTGCTTTAAACTTAAGAGCACAGATTGTTCCATCTTCTGAAATTGCTTGTTTTTCTTTTTCTGTTAAGTATTGAACTTTTACTGAGCCATTTCCTAAATCCTTAGTTTGGAATAACTTCTTATATTTTTGTGTTAATCCAGCACCTTCAACACCTACAAATTCTAATTTACTTGAATCGTAATTTACTACGAATTCATAATTTTCAATAGGATCTTCTGCATCAAATTTTGATAATGTAACTGGTACTAATACTTCTTCTCCAGCATTTACTTGTACATCATCTGCAACATCTATTGTTAAACCATCTTTATTTTCAGGTTGTTCTGGAATAGTTGGTTGATCTGGAGTATCAGGTTTTTCTGGAGTACTAGGTTCTTCTGGAGTTGGAGTTTCTCCTGTTTCACCAGTAGTTGTACCCTTTATTGTTATATCTCCAATATTTTCTTGATATTTTAATGCAGTACCTTTTGAATCTCCAAATGTAACATCTGATGCATCTATTTTAACTACAGTTCCTGCTGCTAAATCTGAATTTAATTTAACTTTAACAGTTCCTAATACATATTCACCATCAAATGAACCTTGATCGAATATAACA
>SVCK01000122.1 GCA_015058375.1 Clostridium sp. | reverse complement strand
TGATGAAGTGAAGGATGATTCTATTGAACTTTTAGGATTACATAATTCTTATAGATTTTTAGGAAATATTAATAGAGATAATCTTGCTATTAATGTTATCAAAGAAGAAGATAAGTTGGAAGGAATTAAGGATATAATTCAAAATCATAGAGATGAATCTGGTATAGTATATTGTTTATCGAGGAAAGAGACAGAAAATCTTTATTATTATTTGAAAGATATAGGATATAGTGTTGGGATTTATCATGGAGGTCTTGATGATGAAAAGAAGAAGCAGAATCAAGAAGATTTCCTTAATGAAAAATTTGATACTATGATTGCAACTAATGCTTTTGGCATGGGCATAGATAAGTCAAATATTAGATATATTGTTCATTGCACAATCCCTAAGAATCTTGAATCGTATTATCAGGAAATAGGAAGAGGAGGAAGAGATGGAGCTTCTTGTGATTGCTATTTATTTTTTAATAGAGAAGATATAAGAAGAGTTGAGTTTATATTAAATAAGAGTTCAAGCCTTCAAAGAAGAGAGATAGCTTTAAGAAAACTTCAGAGTATGATAGATTTTTGCGAAGAAACAGGATGCTATAGAAGTAATTTGTTGAAGTACTTTAATAAAGAGTATAAGAGAGATTATTGTGCTAATTGTAGTAATTGTATTAAAAATGATGAGTTAAGGGATTTCACAAGAGAGGCTCAGATAATTTTATCAACAGTTTATAGAACGCGAGAAGCTTATGGAATATCTGTGCTTATTGATATATTAAGAGGAATTAGAGGACCTAAAATTATTCAAAATAAATTAGATAAGATGACAACATTTGGACTTATGAAGGAGTATAGTTCTTCGTTTATAAGAGGATTAATAAAAGAAATGCTTACAGGTAATTTTGTTTCTCTAAAAGAGGGAACTTATTCAATGTTAAAATTGACTCAAAAATCAATGGATGTTCTTTTAAATGGAAAGAAAGTTGTATTATTGGTTAAGGAAGAGGAAACTGCCATAGATAAGGAATTATTTAATATAGTTAAGAATTGGAGAAGAGAGAGAGCATATAAAGATGGAATTAGACCATATATTATTTTTTCGGATGCAACTTTAATTGAAATTGTTAATAAGCTTCCTAAAAATAAAGAAGAGCTTATGGATATAAGAGGAGTAGGAGAGAAAAAAGTAGAGAGATATGGAGATGAAGTTTTAAGTATAATATCAGCAGAAAAATAAAATACTGTGTCATTTTGAACACAAAGTATATAGATTATTGGAGCTATGTGAATGGACGATTATATAATTCATTCATATAGCTTTTTTATGTACAGCTTTAGAGGAATGAATATTAATTAAGTACTAAAAAAAGTTATTAAAACATAATAAAAAGTCATACATAGAACCTAAGGATGAATATATTTTAGTAAAAGGAGGGAGTGTATATGAACTTCAAGGAATTTATTGAAAATGATAGAGATAATAGAAATAAGGAAAAGTTTGAAGGTACTTTTTTAGATTACTTAGAAATTTTAAAGCAAGATCCACGACAAGCAAAACTTGCACATGAAAGAATGTACGATATTATTATGGATAAAGGTGTTGAAGTTTTAAAAGGGGAAGAGAATCCAAGGATTAAGAGGATTTATGGAAACGAAACTATAAGAAAATATGGCTTTTTTAAAGATGATTTCTTTGGTATTGATAAAGTAGTTATGAAGTTAGTTAATTATTTTCATTCTGCTGCAATGAAGGGAGAGGAATCAAGACAGGTATTGTATTTAGTAGGACCAGTTGGAGCAGGTAAATCTTCATTAGTAGAAAGTTTAAAAAAGGCACTTGAAGATGCACCACCTATATATTCATTAAAGGGTTGTCCAATGCATGAAGAACCTCTTCATCTTGTTCCAAAACATTTAAGACCACAATTTGAAGAAATGTTAGGAGTGCAGATTGAAGGTGACTTATGTCCAGCATGTAGATATAAGTTAAAACATGAATATGGCGGAAGATATGAAGAGTTTCCAGTTGTAAGAAATACTTTTTCTATAAGATCTAGAAAAGGTATAGGGGTAGTTCCACCAGTTGATCCTAATAATCAAGATACATCAATACTTACAGGTTCAATTGATATTTCAAAGATGGATTTATATGCAGAAGATGATCCAAGAATTTTTTCATTAAATGGTGCTTTTAATGTTGGAAATAGAGGACTTGTTGAGTTTATCGAGGTATTTAAGAATGATGTTGAATATCTTCATACTATAATTACTGCAACTCAAGAAAAATCAGTTCCTTCACCAGGAAAAGGTGCAATGATTTATTTTGATGGTGTAATCGTTGCGCATTCAAATGAAGCAGAATGGAATAAGTTTAAATCAGATCATACTAATGAAGCTATTTTAGATAGAATAGTTAAGATTGAAGTGCCATATTGCTTAGAGCTAAATGAAGAAATGAAAATTTATAACAAGATACTAAAAAAGAGTAATTTTAAAGCTCATATTGCACCTCATACTATAGAAATTGCTGCAATGTTTGCTATACTTTCAAGACTTAGTCCATCAGCTAAGGCAGATCCAATGACTAAGCTTAAGATTTATAATGGTGAAGAAATAGTTGAAAAAGGTACTACTAAGAGAATTGATATTAATGAATTGAGGGAAGAAGCTGGCTCATATGAAGGTATGAAGGGTATTTCAACTAGATTTATAGTTAAGGCAATTGATAATGCTTTATCTAATTCAGAATATGATTGTATAAATCCTTTAAGTGTAATGGAGAGCATAATTAAGTCTATTAAGGAAATGGATATTGGTGCTGATGATAAGAAGAAATATTTGGGATTTGTACAGGATACAATAAGAAAAGAATACAATAAAATTCTTGAAAAAGAAATTACAAGAGCATTTATTCATTCATTTAAGGAACAAGCAGAAAGTCTTTTTAATAACTATATAGATAATGCTGAAGCTTTTGTTAACAAGAGCAAGATTAAAGACAATTCAACTGGTGAAGAGCTTGAACCAGATGAAGATTTTATGAAGAGTATAGAAGAGCAGATAGGTGTTTCAGAAGCATCATGTAAGGGATTTAGATCTGATGTTACTTCATATATGTTCTACTTGGTAAGAAATGGAGCAAAGATGGATTATACATCTTATGAGCCATTAAAAGAAGCTATAGAAAAGAAATTATTAGCATCTGTTAAGGAACTTTCAAGAATAGTAACTAAATCAAGAGTAAGAGATAAAGAACAAACTGAAAAATATAATGCTATGGTTGATGAAATGAAGAAACAAGGATATTGTTTACATTGCTGTGATGTGGTTCTTAAGTATGCAGCTAATAATTTGTGGAAGGATTAATTAAGATATGGCCATCTTTAGGGATAATAGCAATACTCCTGTAGATCATGATAGATCAATTGAAGATAGAAGAAGACATAGGCAGTTAGTAGATAAATCTATAAAAGAAAACTTGGGAGATATTTTATCAGAAGAAAGCATTATTGGTGAGAGTAAGAAGAAAAAATTTAAAATTCCTATAAGAGGGATTAAAGAATATCAGTTTGTTTATGGAAGAAATTCTAAGGGGGTTGCAACAGGTACCGGAGAAGAAAAACGTGGAGATAAAATAGGACCAGCAACACAACAAGGTGGTGCTGGCAATAAAGGTGCAGGAAATTCAGAAGGTGAAGATATTTATGAAACTGAAATAACATTAGAGGAATTATTAGATTATATAACAGAGGATTTAAATCTTCCTAATTTAGATAGAAAAAAATATTCTGAGATAGTTACAGAGTCTTCTGGAAAGAAACAAGGTTATCAAAGGCATGGAATTAATCCAAGACTTGCAAAAAAGAAAACTGTTATGTGTAAAATTGCAAGAAAACAAGGAAAGAAAAGAGCTTTAAGAGAAGCTCAAGTTGATGAAACAATTGAAAGATTTCCTTTTAAAGAAGAAGATCTTAGATATTATAGAGTTAAAACAAAACCAAAACGTGAAAGTAATGCTGTAATGATTTTTATTATGGATGTATCGGGTTCTATGGATAGCTCTAAAAAGTTTTTAGCAAGATCATTTTTCTTTGTTTTATCGAAATTTTTAAGAAGAAAATATAACAACATAGCATTTGAATTTATATCGCATACTACTGTTGCTAAAAGTGTAAATGAATATGAATTCTTTCATAAAGCAGAATCAGGAGGTACGTATATTTCAAGTGGTTTAAATTTAGCACTTGATGTTATAAATAAAAAATATCCACCAACCATGTGGAATATTTATCCTGTATATGCTTCTGATGGGGATAACTGGACAGAAGATAATGAAAAGGCTATGGTAGCAGTCAAGAAACTTAGTAAGGTTAGTAATATGTTTGGATATGCAGAACTATTGCCATCCACTTACTCAACAACAATGTATTATAGATTTCAAAAAGAAATTAATGAAAAGAATTTTGTGCCTGTTATAGTTAAAGAAAAGAAGGATCTTTGGGATGCATTAAAGGTAATGTTAAGTAATGAATTAAAGGAGGAGTAGAAGGTTGGATTATAATATGAAAGATTTAATGAGCTGGAATAAAAAGATAGAAGAACAAGCTGTAAAACTAGGATTAAACTTTTACCCTCAAGAATTTGAAATAGTAGGATTTGATGAAATGATTGGATATGAGGCATACGTGGGTATGCCTTCAAGATATCCACATTGGAGTTTTGGGAAATCATTTGAAAAGACAAAAACATTATATTCTCTTAACTTAACAGGACTACCTTATGAAATGGTAATAAATTCTGATCCGTGTTTAGCATATTTGATGAGAGAAAATACATTATTGCTACAGATTTTAACTATGGCTCATGTTTATGGACATAATGATTTCTTTAAAAATAATAGACTTTTTAAAGAAGGAACTAAGGCAAGTTATTCTTTAGAATTATTTAAACTTGATGCAGATACTATAAGAGGGTATATTAATACTCCTGGAATAGGATATGAAAAGGTTGAAAGAATTCTAGATGCTGCTCATGCAATTAAGCTTAATGTAGGAAGGGTAGTTGGAAGGAAAGAAAAGACTGATGCAGAGATTAGGGATAATATACTTCAAGAATATAAGAGAAGAGTTGAAAATAGAGATATATTAAATCCTAGTGAGGAAATAAGTTTTCCTAATTTAGATAAAATTCCATTGGAGCCTTATGATGATGTTGTACAGTTTATAATCAATTATGGAAACTTAGAGGAATGGGAAAAGAATATTTTAAGAATAGTTAAAAGAGAGGCAGAATATTTTCTTCCACAGATAGAAACTAAAACAATGAATGAAGGTTGGGCATGTTTCTGTCATTATACTATATTGAATGAATTACATTTGCCTGAAGGACTTCATTTTGAGTTTTTAAAGAGGCATAATGATGTTGTTGCTCCAATGGTTGGTGGCTTAAATCCTTATTATATTGGTTTTAAAATATTTCAAGATTTATATGATAAATATGGATTGGAAAAAATATTTGAAGTCAGAGAAGTTGAAAGAGATTCATCTTTTATAAGAAGATATTTAACAAGAGAATTATGTGAAGAACTAAATCTTTTTGAATATGGAAAGAGAAGTTTTGATTATGTTATTGAAGAGGTTGCAGATGAGAAAGGCTGGGAAAAAATAAGAGATAATTTAGCTTTTAATATGGGATTAGGTTCAATACCATATATAAGAGTAATTGATATGGATAAAAATGATAATACATTAACATTAGAGCATGTATTTGATGGTAGAGAACTTGAAATGTCTTATGCAAAACAGACATTAAAACATATTCAAGCTTTATGGGGAAGAAATGTAAAACTTTTAAGTAAGACAAAGGACGGAAGACAATTTATGTTAAAGTGTGATTATACAGGTAAGGTAATTGTAGAAGATAGTAACAAATAAGTATTTTAATGAATAATTTATTTATTGTAAAAATACTTAGGAGAAATTAAATGGATTTAAAGGGAAGCAAAACAGAAAAATGTTTATACAAAACATTTGCAACAGAATGCAGAGTTAGAACGAAATATTCTTTGTATGCTGAAAAAGCTAGATACGAAGGATTTAGATGGGTAGCAGATATATTCGATGAAATATCAGATAATGAAAAAGCTCATGCAAGAGCTGTATTTAATGCATTTTTAAAAAAGACAAAATGTACAGAAGAAAATCTATTGGATGCAGCTAAGGGTGAAGCTGAAGAAAGTAGAAAGGTATATAAGGAATTCGAAAATATTGCAAGGAATGAAGGATTTATAGAAATAGCTGATTTTTATAAAGAACTTCAAGAAGTTGAAGAAAGTCATTGCGAAAAGTTTAATGAGTTAGCAGATAGAATAAAGAAAGACAAAATGTTTAAAAGCGATGATGAAAATAAATTGTGGCAATGTATGAATTGTGGATACATTTATGAAGGAAAAGCAGCACCTAAAAATTGTCCTTTGTGTAAGTATCCAACAGAATATTTTAAAGATCGTTGCATAATAAAATAATTTAATAGGAGATAATGTATATGTTTTTTAGAATTCCAGATCAATTTGTATTAGAGGTTAAACAAATTAAGGATTTTAGCTTGTTTTCTTCTGAATATAGATGTAATGAAATAGAACAAGATTTTTTTGAAGAGAAAAATCTTTTTGAAGATGCAGATGAAGAATATATAAATGAGAATATTAATAAATAGAATTACTTTAGAAGATCTATCAAAATAAAATAGGGAAAATGGATTTTATGAGATTATCTTAATTTGTTAAGGAAAATGAGGAGAATTTTGTGGGATATGAAAAGATAATACATGGACATTATGAAGAGATAAATAGTTTATCAATGCTTCTTAGAAATTATATTGAAATGTATAGACTTCTTGTAAGTAGTGCATCAGAGCTTAATACTGTAGCTACAGCAAAAAAGAGTGATGTTAAACATTCTTTGGAAAGAATTGATGAATTAGGAGATGTTATAGATGATCTTCTAAAGGCAATTAAGAGATGTGAGCCTGCATATATAAGATATCTTAATATTAAAAATGAGGTTATTAATGAGAGTATGGATAAAAGTATATTAAAGTCTCAGTTAATTAGTGAATTAGAATTTTATAATCAAGATAAACAGGATGAATAGAATGGCTATTTCTTAAATTTTAACTTTTTGATAATAATACAAAAGTTGCTACTCTGAGCTGAAAAGCATAGTGGTAGCAACTTTTGTAATTAAAATTTCTTTAAATGTAATTTACTTACCATTAAATAAGAACCTACTATAACTAGTACTATAGCGATAATAACAGGAATATTAATCCAATTAGTTATTAGTGCAATTAGAGCTAAGAAGCATCCAACTATAGTTATTGGAACTCCAGTAAATACACCATCAAAAGTTGATGTATTGTATCTTGCAAGTCTAAATGCTCCACAAATAGGTAATGTGATTAATAGTATAGTACCGATAATACTATATGGACCTATTTCTTCAAATCCAAATAGTATGTAGATTAAAAGTGATGGTGCTACACCAAAAGATACTAAATCAGCTAAAGAATCTAATTCTTTACCTAATTCGCTGGATACTTGTAGAAATCTTGCAACTCTTCCATCATATCTATCAACTAAACCAGCTATAAGTATAAATATACCTGCTAAAATATAATTACCTTTGTGAGTGGATAATAGAGACAATACTCCACAAGATAAATTTATAAAGGTAAAGATATTAGGAATACAGCTTTTTCTCATATAATCACTCCTAAATAAAAACATTATTCCAAGAAATAATTATACCATAGAATTATAGAGAATATAAGAGGTGAGGTTTGTGTTTTAAGGTAATCTTAATGTAATGTTATTGTAAGTTGAGATTCTCGACAATATATGGAATAAGTGATATAATCCACTTAGTAATTAACAGTGCGGAGGGATTTTAGTGAAAAAGGTTAGATTTATATATAATCCGTATTCGGGAGAAAATTTAATTTTACATGAGTTAGATAAAGTAGTGAAAATTCATCAAAATAAAGGATATCAAATAGAACCTTATAGAATTGAAAGAGAAAAAGATATATCAGAAGCTTTTGATATTATAGATAATACTTATGAATATGTATTAATTGCAGGTGGAGATGGAACGGTTGATTCTGTAGTAAATGCAATGAAAAGTAAAGGAATAGATTTACCTATAGCAGTACTTCCAGTAGGAACAGCTAATGATTTTGCAATGTTTTTAGGTATGCCACAAGATGTATCAGAAGCATGTGAAAAGATTTTAACTACAAGTCCTACTCCAATAGATTTAGGTCAAATTAATGAAAAATATTTTGTAAATGTTGCTAGCTCAGGGCTATTTACAGATGTATCACAAAAGACAGATGTTAACTTAAAAAATACTATAGGTAAACTTGCATATTATTTAAAGGGTATAGAAGAAATTCCTAATTTCAGAAGGTTAAAAGTAAAATTAACTTCTAAGGAAATGAATTATGATGGAGATATGTATTTAATATTAGTTTTTAATGGCCAGACAGCTGGAAGCTTTAAATTAGCAAATAGAGCGGATTTAACTGACGGAATGTTGGATGTAATAATGATAAAAGCTGTACCTATAAGAGAAACTTTACCTTTATTTATAAAAATATTAAAGGGTGAACATCTAGATTCTGATAAGATAATTTATTTTAAAACTAATGATATAGTAGTAGAATCTAAAGAAGATATTGTTACAGATATAGATGGAGAAAAAGGACCTGATTTCCCATTGAATATTAAATGTATTAAGGGCGGTATAAAAGTTTTAGGAATAAAATAGAATAAATAATAATAATAATAAGTAACTTAAAAATATTAATTTGGAGGCTTTTAATATGAATTTAGCCTATTATATTTTTTTGCTGCTTATTATTTTTTTATTGTATATGCTAATTAAGAAAATTAATAGGTCTGCACCTAAAAAGATAAGGATTTATATGACCATAGTAAGTATTTTGTTTATCTTTAGATATATAGGATTATTTTTATTATGTGTTGTAGAAAGCGGAAATATAGCACGACTTCTAATTCCATTATTGTTTTTGAATCATTTATCAATACCTTTAATTGTATTAGCTTTATCTTATGTATTTTTAAGATGGGATAAATTGAATTTTAATGTTGATTATATAATTGCTTTAATATTATTTGCATTGTATACAGTAGGTATGTTTTTCATGAATGGAAAAGTTATTTTAAGTCCCGAGTATGGATATATAATAAATATATATAATGAAACTATAGTATATTTAATATCATTAATTATTTTAGGAATATTACTTTGTTTTTGTTTTTACTTTTTCGATAAACCTAATAATAATAGATGGGGAATGACTTATTTGATAATTGCATTGGCAATGGTTATAACAGAAAATGTGTTATATTTAGGAGGAATAAAAATATTTCCATATCCTATTTTTGGAGATGCAGTATTTATAATATTAATAAACTTAGCAGTAAATACATTTAAAAAGAAAAAAACGGCAATATTATAATTAATTGTTCATAAATTAATAAGATGATGTGAAATTAAAAAAGGTAAAATGATTTGCAAAATTTATAATTTTATAAAAGCAAATTGTTTTACCTTTTTTGGTTAAAAACTTAATTTGAAATAATTCATTTTTTTATAAAAATTTTTTAAAATTGCATCATAGAAAATATTCAAGTTTAAACTTAGTAAATCATATAAATAAAAGTGAAGAATTTATTGCCTTTTCAGCTTTATGTAATATAATAATAATATAATTAAAGTTAGGGCAGACGTTATGTCTGCTAATTTAATGTACAACAAATTATTGATTACTAAAGAATAAATTTTTGTTCCTTAAATTAAAACTAAAGGGCATATTATTAAATTAATTGAAATAAGGTGGTGTAAATAATGGATGAGGGACCTCATAAACAGATAAAACCTAAACCGAATAATACGATTCTGAGAGGAAACCATGCATTATTATAATTAATAATACGTTTCCTCTAAAGAAAATAGGAGGAAAGCAAAAATGAAGAGATTATTAGTCATTTTATATACACAAATATTAGGAAATAAGATTTATGATGAGTTTAATGATGTAATAGGTGAACTTAGAGATATATATGTGACAACAGATGAAGGATATCCAAGAGTTATAGGATATAAAGTGAAAAAAGATGGCTCTACTTTCCATTATGAATTTAAAAATATAAATTTCTATGATAATGCAGGGAAGGTTGTTATTAAGACAACAGGAAGTAGAGAAATATTGCCTAGAACTTATTCATACCTATTATCAGAACATTTATTAGATAGAAAGATTGTAGATATAAATGGAAAGCAGGTAGTACGTGTTAATGATTTAAGAATAGCAGAAATAGCTGGAGAATATAGAGTAGTGGCCGTTGAGACTGGAGCGGCAGCTAGATTTAGAAGAAGAGGAATACCTAATGTAGGTAAATTTATTTATAAAGTTATTAGAAAAGATTATGAAGATAAAGTCTTGATGTGGGATGATGTTGAGTCTGTTGAAATGGTTAATAATAATTTACAGCTATCAGTTCCTTATAAGAAGTTATCTACATTACATCCTGCGGATCTTGCAGATATCTTAGAAGAACTTGATGCAAAGTCAAGAAAACAAGTATTTGAAGCATTAGATGAAGATCTTGCAGCAGATACTTTTGAAGAGATTGAAGATGAATATAGGGGAAGCATTATAAAGGATTTGTCAGAAGTTAAGACTGCAGAACTTCTTGAAAATATGGACAACGACGAAATAGTTGACCTTTTGGATGAACTTGAAGGTGAAGAAAGAGAAAAGGTCTTATTTAATTTGGAAAAAGAGGATGCAGAAGAAGTAAATGAATTATTAAAATATGAAGATGAGACAGTAGGAAGTATGATGTCAAAAGATTTTATTTCTTTAGGTTTAAATGTTACTGTTCAGGAAACAATAGATATATTAAAAGAGATGAAACCTGATGAAGATGTAATGTATTATATATATGTTACTGATGAAGAAGATAAGATTGAAGGAATTGTTGTGTTAAGAGATTTAATTCTTTCTGATGGTGATACTAAATTAAAAGATATTATGGAAGATAATATTGTAACTGTACGACATGATGATCCTATAGAAGAAGCTATAGAGCAAGCAGCAAAATATGATTTGCTTTCAACAGCTGTAGTGAATGAAGAAGAGAGACTTGTAGGAATTATACAGATACATGATATTATAGATGAGGCATTGTATCCATTATGGAAAAAGAAAAATAAAAAAGGAAATAATAGCTAGAAATTGAGAAATATAGTTGACAAATGAAAGCTAAATAATATAATAGAATTATAGGAAAAAAGTTTAAAAAATTACTCGGAATTAAAAGCTATGAAAAAGAAAAGTAGCATAAATAAACTTTACAGAGAGAAAATGTTTGGTGTGAGTTTTTAAGTGTATTTTATGTGAAGTGCCCTTTGGAGTTGAGGTCTGAAGTTTAAGTAGGATTCTTCGGGAATGCCCGTTATAGCATTTAGGTATTATATGTGCTGAAAATGAGTGGAACTTTTTGTTCAATTAGAGTGGAACCGCGAGGAAACTATACTTCGTCTCTATGATTATTAGAGACGGAGTTTTTTTAATATCTGGGAAATTATGAAATTGATTTTTAAGAGAGAATAATTAAAAAGGGAGCGATTTTAATGATATATAATAACATTATTGAATTAGTAGGAAAAACACCATTATTAAAGGTGAACAGTTTTAATGAAGAGAATTCAGGAGAAGTTTATGTGAAATTAGAAAAATGGAATCCAGGTGGAAGTGTAAAAGATAGAGCAGCATTAGGGATGATTGAACAAGCAGAAAAAGACGGATTATTAATACCAGGAGTTACTACTATAGTAGAACCAACAAGTGGAAATACAGGAATTGGGTTAGCGTTAATAGGTAGATTAAAAGGATATAAAGTTATAATTGTAATGCCTGAAACAATGAGCAAAGAAAGAAGAGATTTAATTAAAGCTTATGGAGCAGAACTTATTTTAACTGAAGCAAGCAAAGGAATGAAGGGGGCGATAGAAAAAGCTCTTGAATATGATAATAAACCAGGATATTTTATTCCACAACAATTTGAAAATGATGCAAACTCACTAAAACATTATGAAACAACAGCTGAAGAAATTTATGATGATTTAAATGATGTTGATTATGTTGTAGCAGGTGTAGGATCAGGTGGAACTATAACAGGTGTTGCGAAAAAGTTAAAAGAAAAATCGGATAAAGTTAAAGCAGTAGCTGTAGAACCATCTTCATCAGCGGTTATTAGTGGAGAAAAACCAGGCGCTCATAAGATACAAGGGATTGGAGCTGGATTTATTCCAGGAGTATATAAAGGTGAATATGTAGATGAAGTATTTAAAGTTACGGATGAAGATGCAATAAGAACTGCAAAGGAATTTGCAGAAAAGGAAGGAGTTTTAGTGGGAATATCTTCTGGAGCAGCAATTTATGCAGCAATGCAGATAGCAAAAAGAGCAGGTAAAGGAAGCAAAATAGTTGCAGTTGCTCCAGATGGAGGAGAAAAATATATATCAATGGGAATATATGATTAAGAATGAACTAATGAATTATTATAAAAGGAGTTGTAGGTATTGTGTTTAAAAATTTAAAACATGATTTAAATAGAGTTTTAGAAAATGATCCGGCAGCAAGAACTAAATTAGAGGTGTTTTTATTGTATCCATCAATTCATGCTTTAATTGCATACAGAATTTCACACTTCTTTTATAAGAAAAAATTCTTTTTTATTGCTAGATTAATTTCGCAACTTTCTAGGTTTTTTACAGGAATAGAAATTCATCCAGGTGCAACTATAGGAAAGGGATTGTTTATAGATCATGGAATGGGTGTAGTAATTGGCGAAACAGCAGAAGTGGGTGATGATGTAACTCTTTATCATGGAGTAACTTTAGGCGGTACTGGTAAGGATAAAGGAAAGCGTCATCCTACATTGGGGAATAATGTTATTGTTGGAGCTGGAGCAAAGATTTTAGGACCTATATTAATAGGAAATAATGCAAAGGTTGGAGCTAATGCAGTTGTTGTTAAGAATGTTCCGGATGGAGCAACAGCTATAGGAATTCCAGCTAAAAATATTGTTAGAAGAGCTAATGCTGCTGTTATTGAAATAGAAAATTTTAGAGGCAAAAAACAAAAGATATATAATGATATGATAATTTAATATAAGTATTATGTAGCACTAAATAACTTGAAAATAAAAAGTTATTTAGTGCATTTTTTATCATCTAACAGATGTAATTAATTCAATAATTGACAAAAAAAGTAAAGTGGATATATAATGAATTCGAACGCGTTCATAAAGAATTTAAAGTGTGAATTTTACATGTGTAATAAGGGGGAAACTATATGAAAATTAAGAAAATGATATCAATTTTTTTGTGTTTTATTTTTATGTTCTTTTTAACTACTAATTATGGACAAATTGATGTTGATGCACAGACAGATAATAAACCAATATTAAATCTGGATTCAAAAGGCTCAGATAATTATGTACATTTGAGTTGGACTTCTCCAGATAAGAATAGTGTTTATTCATATAGAGTTTTTTCAAGAAATTCAAAGGATGCAGAATTTCAAAGTGTACCTTCAAAGCAATTTGTAAAAGTATTAAATATATATCCTAATAAAGGAGATGCCTTAAAGGATTGGATGGAAAAGCCTAATAATGAATCTGATAATGGTTATGGCAATGGATTAATATCAGTTGATAAGGTAAGTATAGATGAATTTAATTTAAATAGTGAGTCATATTTAAAAGGAAAAGATAATAAATGGATGTATGATGTTTTAGTATTTGGATTTTGGGATAGAAATGGTGACTGCGATATAACAAGCTCTGCAGAAAGGATTGTTGAAGACTTTATTAAGAGTGGTAGAGGTGTGTTGTTTGGTCACGATACACTTATTCCATCAGCTCGTCGTAATATATCTTCATTAGCTAAGTATTTAAATATGGATGCGAGTGGAGCAGGAGCTTATAAACATTCTACAGAAGTATATATATCTAAAAAAGGATTATTAACAGATTATCCTTGGAAAATTGGAGATATAGGAACTGTATTAACTGTTCCAGATACCCATGTTTATTATCAAAAACCTTATGGAGAAGTATGGATGAATCTATCTTCTGATAATCAATTTTATCTTACAACTTGGAATAATGTTGCGATGATTCAAACAGGACATTCAAATGGACTAGCTACACCAGATGAGCAAAAAGTTTTGGCTAATACAATATTTTATTTAGCTCAAGTTACAGAAGAAACCAAGTGTGATGAACATAAGGGGCAAGATTTAATGGCTCCAACTAAACCTAATATAAAGAAGGTAACAAGAAGTGAAAAAGGTAATATGATGACTGTATTTATTGATGAGTCGAAAGATTTAGGGTCAAGTTATGATTACTATTTAGAAGCTAAAGAAGAGTCAACAGGAAATACAGTTAAATCAGATGTTAAAAGTGTAGAAGTAACAAGTGGATTAAAAGGATATTCAATAGTTATAGATCAAAATGAAAATACAATACCAGACGCTGTGGTAGAAACTACTTCAACAGAATATGAAGTGGATAATACTTTTGGAAATGACTTCTATATACATGTTGCAGCAGTTGATAATGCTGGAAATGTATCAGAAGTTTCAACTTATAAGTATAGTCGTCCAGTGTTAGAATTAACTCCAAGTACTACAGAAGAAGTTAAAGATAAAGTTACAATTAGAGCAAAAACTTTAAGTACAAAAAAGATTGAAAAAATAATTACTCCTGATGGGAAAAAAGTTGATTCGGATTCTACAGAATATGATGTAGATGTTAATGGAACTTATACTTTTACAGCTGTTGATGTAGATGGTAATGAAACAACTGAGAGTATTACAATAAATAATATAAAGCCAGATATAATTTTAAATGTAGAACCCAATATGAATAAAACTCATTTAAGAGAAGACTTTGTAGTTGACTTAACTATAAATCATATTAAGAGTATTTACGCAACGGAAGTAAGAATCAAATACGATAGCTCAAGATTAGAATTCTTAGGATTAGATACAATAGACGGAATTGAGTTAGTTAATAATGATAAGTCTGAAGGAGAAATAACATTATTATTAGCAAGTTTAGGATTTGAAAATGTTCTAGAAGATGAAACATTAATAAAGCTTAACTTTACAGGAATAGCAGCAGGAGATGCTTTAATTGAAGTAGCTAAGGCTGATGTTGCTGATGGAGACTTCATGGAAAAGACTTTAAGAGATGCTGAATGTGGAGAAACAACTATTAGCATTGTTGATAGAGAGTTAACAAGTGTTGATAACAAGGATAAAGCATTTACGCTTTTAGATTTATCTATTATTGCTAAGCATTATGGAGAAGATCCGAATGCATTACTTCTTAAAGGTATAGATGCAGATTTAAATCTTGATGGTAAGATTGATAAAGCAGATTATAATAAGTGTTATAAACTTATGTTGAAGAATCCTAATCGTAAGTTTTAATTTACATCATTTTAAATAATTATAAGTACCAATTGGGTTAAAAACTTGATTGGTGCTTTATTTTTTTGTAAAATAAGTTTTAAAAATTAATTAATATATAATTATTTATAGTTCAAAAATACATAATAGTAATAAGAGTTATTGCTATTTGATTTACCAGAAAGTTACAGAGGAGAATATAAATGAAACAAAGAACTAAGAAAATATTAGATATATTAAAGCAAATGTATCCTGATGCAAGATGTGAATTGAATTATGAAACACCATTTCAATTGTTAGTAGCAACAATTTTATCTGCTCAGACAACAGATAAAAAAGTAAATGAAATAACTGAAACATTATTTAGAGATTATCCAAATTTAGATGCATTTATGACATTAACAAATGAAGAATTAGAAGAAAGAATACGCAAGATAGGTCTTTATAAAAACAAATCTAAGAATTTAATAATTATGTGTAAGCAGCTTAAAGAAAATTTTGGAGGAGAAGTTCCAAGGACAATGGAAGGAATAACATCCTTAGCTGGTGCTGGAAGAAAGACTGCAAATGTAGTTTTATCTAATGCTTTTGGAGTTCCTTCTATAGCTGTAGATACACATGTGTTTAGAGTTTCTAATAGGATTGGACTTGCAGATTCTGAAAAAGTATTAGAAGTTGAAAAACAACTTCAAAAAGAACTTCCTAAAACAGAGTGGTCATTAGCACATCATTTATTAATATTTCATGGAAGAAGATGCTGTATTGCTAGAAGACCTAAATGTGAAGAGTGTCTATTAAAAGAGCTGTGTAAGTATTATAAAATAGAAATTAAGAATTTGAACAAAAAATAAGAATTACTTTTATGCCACTAGTTAGTAAAAATTATGACTAAGTGGTACTTAACCATTTTATATTTTGAGAATATAATTTATTATAGATAATTCAAGAAAAGATTAAGGAGGCACATTAATGAGAGTTGGAGTAATAATGGGTGGAATTTCTTCAGAAAGAGAAATTTCAATAAAAAGTGGAGAAGGAATAGTTAATAGTTTAGATAAAAATAAATATGAAGTGGTTTCAATAGTTATAGATGAAAAAATGGATATAATAGATAAAGTAAAGAATGAAAATTTAGATTTCGCTTTATTAGCACTTCATGGACAATTTGGAGAAGATGGAACAGTTCAATCTGTACTTCAAACATTAGGAATACCTTATTCAGGATGTGGTCCTTTAAGTAGTGCTGTATGCATGGATAAAGATATGACAAAGAGTTTATTAAAGGTAGCAGGAGTTAGAACAGCACCTTGGATAAACTTAAGAAAAGATGATGAAATTAATTATGATGAAATAGAAGCTTTAGGATATCCAGTAGTTGTAAAACCTACTCATGGAGGTTCAAGCGTTGCTACTTTCATAGTTAAAGAACCTAAAGAAATAGAAAGCTGTGTTAAAGAAGCATTTAAATGGGATACAGAAGTTATGATTGAAAAATTTATAAAAGGTGATGAAATAACTTGTCCTATATTAGGAAAAGAAATATTCCCAATAGTAGCTATAAAACCAAGTTCTGAATATGAATTCTTTGATTTTACTGCTAAGTATGCAGATGGAGGATCAGATGAATATGTTATAGAACTTAAAGGTGAATTGAAAGAAGAAGTTGAAAAGATGGCTTTAGATACACATAGAGTTTTAAAATGTGCAGCTTATTCAAGAGTTGATATGATTATAACAGCTGATAAGAAACCATATGTTCTTGAAGTAAATACATTACCAGGAATGACTAACAACAGTTTATTCCCTAAGAGTGCTGCAGGAAAAGGTATAAGCTATAGTGGACTTTTAGACTTAATAATAGAAGAATCATTAAAACAAAAAAGATAGATTGATTATAGATGAATTATTCAAAACAGCTTATTTAGATTCAAGTATTAATAATTTTGAATTTGGATGGGTTGTTTTTGTTTGAATTAAGATTTTATAAAAGATTATAGTAAGAATTAAGTGAAAAAATATCAGTAACTTTTTAATATATATATAAATATAATAATAAAGTAAAAATTTTTATTATGGAGGAACTATGCAAAATAAAAATGGCAATAGTTTATTTGGAATAGATATTAATGAGTATACTCAAGATGTCAATTTTACTGTCTTAGCAACTAAGATAGATTTTTTATACTTAAGATCTTCAGGATCAGGAACAGGACGATTTAGAGTAGATAAAAAATTCATTGAATTTGCAAAGAAAGCAAGAGAAGCTAAAATACCTGTAGGAGCATATCATTTTGGAGTGCCTTCTAATGATTTGACAGATGCAGATAGACAATGTGATGATTTTATATCTATTCTTCAACAAGGATTTGGTAATAAAGATTATGGAGATTTATTTCCAGTGATTGATATAGAAACTCCTACAAATAATTCTATTTCAACAACAGTTTTAGTCAATTGGATAGATAGATTTAGAAAGAGATTTGAAAGAAAAACTAGAAGAACATTAATGTTATATACTGGTGCTTTCTTTATTAGTCTATATAATAATTTCTATATTCCAGGTAAAGGATATCCTTTGAAAACTATGCCTTTATGGATAGCATTGTATACTAAAATACCTGGAAATCCATCATTCCCAGAAGATCAAGGTGGATGGAAGAAATGGAGAATGTGGCAGTTTAGTGAGGATTTAAAAGTTGAAGGAGTTGGTAATCCTGTAGATGCAAACTGGGGACCTAGCAATATAGCGTTGTTAATGCAACCATCAGTAGTAACAGGTTTGAAAGCGGTTAAGGGTAAAAAAGGCGTTTTGGTAACTTGGGATAAGGTTAATGATATTGATTTGCTTGGATATAATATTTTTGTGGATAATAATTGGGTAGGAACAGTTGATGAAAAAGATACTAAGTTTGTTATAACTAATAATGTATTACAAGTGGCAAAAGGAAACACATATACAATAAGTATTGAAGCTTTTGATTATGATGGAGAAGTTTCTAAGAGAAGAGCAAGAGTGGTGTTAAACAAGTAGTGTATTATTTAAAATCAAATATAGTATTAATGGCACAGTAATGTGCCATTTTAATTTGTAACAAAAAAGTTATTATTTATTTTTAAAGTAAGGTATAATAAAATAGCAATATTTTTACAAGGGGGATTAAACATGGCAAGAAGAGCAATGAAAGTTCCATTTTATAAAAATGTATATTTTTATTTATTGGTAACATTGGTTTTTGTATTATCTGGTTTTACTGGATATTTATTAGCGATTAAAGGAACAGTTGATAAATGGGAAAATAAGATATATTCTGGAGTTACTGTAAAAGGCGTGGATTTAAGTGGAATGACAAAAGATGAAGCAGAAGATGCACTAATAAAAAGTTTTCGACAAGATTTAAGTGATAAAAAGATTGAGTTTACAGTTAATAATGTTAAATATACATATACTTATGCAGATATTGGTGGAAAATATAATATTGAAGATACTGTACAGGATGCTTTGGAATTTGGGAAAGACAAAAATATATTCAAGAAAAATTCTTTCATAAAGAATAAAGAAAATAAAATTTATAATATAGATTTAGAATTTGAGTATGATGATGAAAAATTAGATGATATGCAATCACAAATTATTGAAATGTCACATATTCCAGCTAAAAATGCATCAATAGAGACTGTATCTGGAGTTCCTAAAGTTGTTTCAGATGTTTCGGGTTATGAAGTTGATGAAGAAGATTTACATAATAAAGTTAGTGATTTTATAAAAAATGATGTTGGACAAGAAGTGAATTTGAATATAAAGTCTAATGTTATAAAAGCAAATATTTTAAAAGATGATTTGAGTAAAATTAAAGGAAAAATGTCTACATTTAGTACAAGATACGCAGTAGGAAATAGAGGTAAAAATCTTGAACTTGCAACTTCATTAGTTAATGGTACAATACTAATGCCAGGAGAAACTTTTAGTTATGGTGAAGTCAGTCAAAAAGGAAAAGGAAAATATAAGTTTGCAGGTGGATATATCAATGGCAAAGTTGAACAGGTTGAAGCAGGAGGAATATGTCAGGTTTGCACTGCTTTATATAGAGCTGTTATGAGAGCAAACATAAGGTCTGTAGAAAGACATAATCATATGATGACTGTAGGATATGCTCTTCCGGGACTTGATGCAACAGTTGCATGGGGATATTTAGATTACAAATTTACTAATACATATGATTTCCCAATATATATAGAAGGCATTGGTGGTGGAGGAACCGTAACATTTAATATTTATGGTGATCCAGCAGGTTTAAATGGTAATACTTATGACCTTGTCGCTGAAAATTTAGGCAAAGATGCTCAAGGAAATACAAAGGTTAAATCTTATCAAGTTACTTATAAAAATGGTGTTGAAATAGATAGAGAGTATATAGCAACTGATACTTATAAGCCAGCTACAATATCATAATAAGACAATATTATCCCATTGAAGAAAGTACATTTTAGGTTTATAATAATGAAATGAAATACTCAAAGTATAATTTATATATTTTTATGGAGGATATAAGTTTTGAATTTAAATATAGTATTGTATCAGCCTGAGATACCTCAAAATACAGGAAATATAGCAAGAACGTGTGTTTTGACAAATTCTAAGCTTCATTTAATAAAACCTTTAGGATTTGAATTAGATGAAAAACATTTAAGAAGAGCAGGGTTAGATTACTGGAAGTACTTGGATTTAGAAGTGCATGAAAGTTATGAAGATTTTATGAAAAAGTATGGAGACAAGAGAATATTTTTAGGAACTACTCATGGAGGTAAATATTATGATGAAGTTTCTTTTCAAGAAGGAGACTTTATAATGTTTGGTAGAGAGTCTGCAGGAGTACCAGAAAATGTTCATGAAGATTTAGAGAATATTAGAGTTCCAATGTTACAAACTAGTACTAGAAGTTTAAATTTATCTAATACAGTTGCAATTATTGCATATGAAGCATTGAGACAAATAGGATTTCCTAATATGAAATAGAGTAGAGGGGAATGATGAAAATGGAAAAAATAAAGATAATTACAGATAGTTCAGCAGATTTACCAAAGGAAGTATTTGATAAATTGGATATTACAGTTCTACCATTACTTATCAATTTTGGAGAAGATAGTTACTTGGATGGAATTGAAATAAATACTGATACTATGTTTAAGAGAATAGAAAGCAATCCTGAAGTTTTCCCAAATACAGCTCAAGTTACACCAGTAAGGTTTGAAGAAGCTTTTAGAAAGTATTTGGCTGAAGGTTATAAAATTATTTGTATTAATATTTCATCTGGTATGAGTGGAACATATCAATCAGCAAGTCTTGCTAAAAATATAATTGAAAGCGACGATATTTATGTTATGGATTCAAGAAATGTTACCTCAGGGTTAGCTCTTCTTGTATACAGAGCAGCAATATTAAGAGATCAAGGTAAAACATTTAATGAAATAATTGAAGATTTAGAAGAGAAAAAGAGTACAATTTCTTCATCATTATGTTTTGAATCACTAGATAATCTTGTTAGAGGTGGAAGAATTTCTAAAACGGTTAGTGTTGTAACTGGAGTTTTGGGAATTAAACTTATTCTAGAAGTAAAAGATGGTTTAATATCTGTTAAAGATAAAGTAAGGGGTGGCAAAAAGGCTGCTAAAAGAATTATCAAAGACTTAGAAGAACTTGGCCATTTAGAAGGAATGCCAGTAGTTCTTACAAATGTTAATAATGTAGAAGTATATGGAATCATAAAAGAATATTTAGAAGATAATAATATTGATTATATTGTAGCAGATGTTGGATGCTCAGTAGGTATTCATTCGGGAAATAATGTAACAGGATTATTTTTCTATGCTGCTCAAAAATAATTATAAAAGTAAAATGCATCTGAATTGTTTTTACATTCAGATGCATTTTTTATGTGTAGGAAAGAACAGAATTTTTCCTGAAGTTAATAATTTAAAAAAATTGAGTACAGAAATTTTAATATATGTACACTTTGATAAATAAGTAATAAAATATACTTATTGGGAGTGGAGGTATTAAAATGAATAACAGGTATTCTTATAGTATGAAACAAGTTCAAAAGCTAGCTATGACACAAGATATGAAATTATCAATAAATATATTACAGATGTCATCAGAAGAACTTAATGAATTTATGGAGAAAGAATTTGTAGACAATCCTTTAATAGAAATTAATGAAAATTTACCAGTTAACATAAAAGAGATTGATTTTGATTTTGTAAAGTGTGGAAAAAATAATATAAAAGAAGATGTATCGCCTTTAAATTTTATTTCAAAAGAAAAATCTTTAAGAGATTATTTACATGAGCAAATATTAGAAGTTGAGGCAGATAAAATAATTAGAAAAACAGCAGACTATTTAGTTGAATGCTTAAATTATAATGGATATTTTGATATGGAAGTGGAGGAAGTAGCGGAAAAAATTTCAGTAAATATAGATGTTGTGAATAAAAGTTTGAAGCTGTTACAGAGTTTGGAACCATATGGGATAGCAGCAAGAAATCTAGAGGAATGTTTATTGATTCAGATTAAACGTTTAAATATAAAAGATGAAAAAATTATTCAAATTGTAAAAAATAATCTTAAGGATATAGGAAACGATGATTATTTAAAAATAGCAAAAGATTTAAAAATAACAAGAGCAGAAGCACAAAGGTATTCAATGATTATAAGGAATCTTGAGCCTAAGCCATCAAGGGGATTTTATACTGGCGAAGATTATAAATACATAATTCCTGATGCTGAGATAAGAAAAGTTGGCGAAACTTTAGAGATAATTATGAATGAAAAATCATTACCTCAATTTATCGTTAGTAATACATATAAAAACATGTTTCAAAAGGGAGAAAATGTGAATGCAGGGCAATATGTAAAGGATAAACTAAGTAGGGCAGAGTTGCTAATTAAAAGTATAGAGGAAAGAAAAAATACATTAAAAAAAATTTTGGAATATATAGTTGTTAGACAATATGAATATTTTATGCAAAAAGAAAAATTCTTAAAACCAATGACTATAAAAGATACAGCACAAGATTTAGGATTTAGTGAGTCAACAGTAAGTAGGGCTGTTAAGAATAAATTTGTTTTAACTGCCTTTGGGGTTTTAAGAATGAAAGATTTATTTACAATAAATACAATTAAAAATACAAGTAAGGATATATCTGTAGATTATATAAAAAATCTTATAGAACAGGTGATTTCTAAAGAGGATAAAAAATCTCCTATTTCAGATCAAGAAATTGTTGAAAAGTTAAAAGCTAAAGATATAGAGATATCAAGAAGAACAATAGCAAAGTATAGAGAAGAAATGGGTATAAAATCATCTCGTAAGAGAAAAATATTCTAATATTTCATATAAAAATAATGATTGTAGAAAATCTATATAATTAGATGAAAAGTATCTTTTTGGGATTATTAAGTATGAATAAAGATTTTGATTAAAGAGAAAACTATCAATATTAAAGTATATTTTAGAAAAAATTTTGATAAAGTCTTTAAAAATTCTTTTTCATGCTTTATAATAATATATGTGGGACATAAAAATGATAAGTGGGACATTAAAAAGCCCAAAGGAGTGTTTAAGTTGAAGGAAATATTAAAGTTAGAGATGAAGATAGTTCCTGAACTTGTAGAAGTGCTCGAAAAAAGATACAATATACTAAGGTCAATTTACTATAATCAACCAATAGGAAGAAGGATTTTAGCTAATCTATTGAACTTAGGAGAAAGAATAGTAAGAACTGAAATAAGTATTTTGAAAGAGCAAGGTCTTATAGAGATAAATACTCCAGGTATGACAGTTACAAGTAGTGGAGAAGAAATCGTGAATAAATTAAAAGATTTTATTCATGAGATAAAAGGATTATCAGAAATAGAAAATCAATTAAAAAGTTTATTGAATTTAAGACAAGTTATAATTGTCCCAGGAGATGTTGATGAAAATCCAACAGTTTTAAAAGAACTTGGTAAAGCAAGTTCAAATTATGTTAAAGATATAATAAAAGATAATAGTATTATAGCTTTAACTGGTGGAAGTACGCTTAAAGAAGTTGTTGAAGCCTTTCCAAGGCAAAATAGCTTTTCTAATATATTAGTGGTTCCAGCTAGAGGTGGCATGGGTAGAAAGGTTGAAACTCAAGCAAATACTTTAGCAGCATCTTTAGCTCAAAAGGTGAATGGAACTTATAAGCTCCTTCATATTCCAGAAAATCTTTCGGCAGATTTATTAGAAAGTTTGCTTAAAGAAAAGGAAATAAAACAAGTCATTGATTGCATTCATAATGCAGATATATTAATATATGGTATTGGTAATGCAGAAAAGATGGCAATGAAGAGAGGAGCTTCAGAAGAGGAGATTGAAAGACTTAAAAATCTTGGTGCAATAGGTGAAGCTTTTGGATGTTATTTTGATAAAAATTCACATGTTGTATCTCAAACTACTCCTATAGGAATAGGCATTAGTGAATTAAGAAAAATTAATATGCATATTGCTGTAGCAGGTGGTAAAAATAAAGTTGAGTCGATAATATCAACTCAACGTAATAATGTTAATGGAATCCTTGTTACGGATGAAGCAGCAGGAAGAAAAATGCTGGAGATTTTGAAAAAGGGATCCTTATAAAATAGCTAATTTATAAAAAATTTTATAAATACATTTTTAGGAGGTAATTTTACAATGGCAAATGTAAAAGTAGCAATTAATGGTTTTGGACGTATTGGACGTCTTGCATTCAGACAAATGTTCGGAGCAGAAGGTTATGAAGTAGTTGCAATCAACGACTTAACTAGCCCTAAGATGCTTGCTCATTTATTAAAATATGACTCAGCTCAAGGTAGATATGAATTAGCTGATAAAGTAACTGCTGGTGAAGATTCAATCACAGTTGACGGTAAAGAAATAAAAATCTATGCTAAAGCTGATGCTAAGGAACTTCCATGGGGAGACTTAGATGTAGACGTAGTATTAGAATGTACAGGATTCTACACTTCAAAAGCTAAAGCTTCTGCTCATATTGAAGCAGGTGCTAAGAAAGTTGTTATTTCAGCTCCAGCTGGAAACGACCTTCCAACAATCGTATACAGCGTTAATGAAAAAACTTTAACTAAGGAAGATAAAGTTATATCAGCAGCTTCTTGTACAACTAACTGTTTAGCTCCTATGGCTGATACATTAAACAAGTTAGCTAAGATCAAGAAAGGATACATGACTACTATCCATGCTTACACTGGAGATCAAATGACTCT
>SVCK01000121.1 GCA_015058375.1 Clostridium sp. | reverse complement strand
TTATTTAAAAATCTATTAAAATTATAATCTTTAATGTATTTAGTAATTTTTTCACCAGTAATATTTTCTCTTATTCCAAAAATTCTTTTAGCATAAGGATTAATTATAATGACTTTACCTTTCCTATTTACTGCAATTACACCACTTTCCATACAGCTTAATATTGATTCAAGTCTATTCTGTCTATCTACTACTTTATTTATTTGACTTTGAAGTTGATCTGCCATGTTATTGAAAGTCTTTCCAAGAGAACCAATCTCTCCTTTACCTTCACATTTAACTCTCATATGAAGATCTCCATTTGCAATTCTATATGTAACATGTTCAAGATCTTCCAATGGTTCAATTATAGCTCTTACAAGTTTCATCGATAAGATTATAGAAAATAATAAAACAAAAGATAAAATAACTATCCAATATATTACTGTATCATAAGTAAAATATGATGTTGTTTTTAAAGGAATTGATGTTCTTAATATATTTCCATCCTTTAGCTTAAATGCATAATACACTGTTTTTTCATTTGTATATTTGCTAACTCTTATCGAATATCCTTCACCATTTTTTAGTGCATTTTTTACTTCCTCCATCTCTAGGTAACTCTCATCTGTATCACCTAAAGAATTATATGTAACATTTCCATTTTTATCTAGTATTATATACCTTACATTACTATTGTTAATTCTGTATAAATCAATTAGTTCACCATCAGTTATGTTATTATCATCAATATATGCACTAATATTTTTCAATGTTTCTTTAGTTCTATTAATATCTTGTATATTAGATACTATTGTAAATAAAGTTGTAGCACTTAAAAGTGCAAAAATTACTGTTATTATCACAGAAGTTAATATTTTACTTTTCATCATCGTCACCAGAATTAAATCTATAACCTATCCCCCTTATAGTTTCTATAAACTTAGGGTTTTTATCATCCTCTTCTATTTTTTTTCTTATGTATCTAATGTGCACATCTACAGTTCTTGTTTCACCAATATATTCATATCCCCATACTTTATCTAACAACATTTGTCTCTGAAGGATCTTCCCCTTATTTTTCACTAAAACTTCAAGCAATTCAAATTCTTTCAATGTAAATTCTACTTTCTTATCTTTAACATAAACCTCATGTCTTTCAAAATTAATAGTTAATCCTCTGCATTTAAATTTATCAGTTTCTGTTTTAACGCTTTTTATACTCCTTCTCAAAACTGCTTTAACTCTCGCTTGAAGTTCTCTTATAGAGAAAGGTTTTGTAATATAATCATCAGCACCAAGTTCTAATCCAAGTACTTTATCAACTTCTTCTCCTTTTGCAGTAAGCATAATTATAGACGTTTCAGCTATATCTTTATTATTCTTTATTGATTTACATACATCATATCCATCCATTCCAGGAAGCATTAAATCTAAAAGCACAAGATTAGGTCTATATTCTTCTACATACTTTACCGCATCAATACCATTATTTGCTGTAATCACATCATATCCTTGAGTTTCAAGATTAAACTTTATAAGTTCAACTATATGTTCCTCATCATCAACGATTAAAACTTTTTTATCACTCATACTATCCCCCTATTTTATAAACGTAAAGGAAAATAATCTTCCATAGTCACCATTTGATCCTCTATACGAAAAAAGAGGTATTTCTTTTTCACAATGAGTACATAAATCTATAGAATTAATATTTTCTTCTTTGATATTACACTCTCTTAAATCTTCAAGAATACATTCTTCCATGCTTAAATTTCTTCCTTTAAATAACCTTTGTTCTTCTATACCTTTTTCTATTAAAAACTTTTCCTTTAATTCTTCTGAAATTTCATAACAACATTGTCTAATATGTGGTCCAATATATACTTTTAAATCTTCGACTTTAACATCATATTCAGAAATTAATTTTTTTATAGTTTTCTTTGTAATAGATTTAAAAGTTCCTTTCCATCCCGAATGTATTGCAGCTATAACTTTTTTCTTATCATCTACAATAATTACTGGAGTACAATCAGCTGTAAATACTCCTATAATAGCATCCTTAACGTTAGTTATTATTGCATCTCCTTCATTTTGTATTATCTGTTTTTCATCCTCTCCATTATATGATATAACGATATCTGAATGAATTTGCTTAACATAAACAACATTACTTACACCAAACTGTTTTTTTAAATCCTGTAAATTTTTCACTCCTTCTTCAGTGTTTCTATTATAACTTTTGTCTTCTAAAGCTGTTGTAAAAACTACTTTTGTGTTTTCATTATCAAAAACCATAAAGTCCTTTACAATTTTTAATTGACTCCTTTTTATTTTTTTCATTTTGCCTCCAAAATTTTTACAAAAAATTAATTCAAAACTGTAAACTTTTCAATCAGCTGTATTTAAAACCAAATTCATACATATTGAAAAAGCCACTGAAAACAGTAGCACTTTACTATTTAGTCATTAAATTTTTTATCTCTTCCAAAAAAGTATTTATATCTTTAAATTGTCTATATACAGATGCAAATCTTACATAAGATACTTCATCAACTTTCTTTAAGCTATCCATAACCATCTCTCCAATGTATTCACTTTGCACTTCCGGCATCATTCCATTAGAAATCTGTTTTTCAACATCTGCTGCAATATCTTCAATTTGTTTTCTTGAAACAGGTCTTTTTTGACATGCAATAATTAAACCATTAATTATTTTTTGCTTATTAAAATTTTCTCGTGTAGAGTCTTTTTTTACTACTAGTATTGGAATATCCTCAATTTTCTCATAAGTAGTATATCTCTTACCACATCCTAAACACTCTCTTCTTCTTCTTATAGTATTATTATCATCTGTTGATCTAGAATCAACAACTTTACTTTCTTCATATGAACAAAACGGACACTTCATTTGATTCTAACCTTTCTACATGTTTTCTTCTCTTATTATACCTAGTTTTTTTCAAGTAATCTAGGCTTATTCATATATTTTATACTCACTATTATAATCCACTAAAATAACATCAATGCCAATCTTTATTATTTTATCCCATCTAATTTCTATATCTTCAGTTTTGCCAAACCATCCTTTTGTTTCTCCAGGAATAATTATTGATACTACCTTTTGTGCCTCATCATCCAATTTGATGTCTTTTATAAAACCAATCTTGCTTCCTGTATTGATATCTATTATTTCCATAGTTTTCATTCCATTTATTGAACTTAAGCTTTCTTCCATAAAACGCTACCTCCATTATTTTCTTAATTAATATATATTAAACTGAAGAAAATTATATACGTGTAAATTATTCCAATGGATTATTTCAAAAAATAAATTGATATAACAAAAAATTTTTATAAAATTTGCAAAAAAATGAGGATTCATACACTTTGAATCCTCATTTTTGTATTTATGACTTGCATCAAAATTTATTTTGATACTGCCAATAAATTCTTGAAATTATACATGCTTTCTCATATGTTTTAAAGCAGTCTTTTCAAGTCTTGACACTTGAGCTTGAGAAATTCCTATTTCATTTGCTACCTCCATCTGAGTTCTTCCATTAAAAAATCTCAAATTCAAAATAAGTTTTTCTCTATCAGTTAACTTTTTCATTGCTTCCTTTATAGAAATATTTTCAAGCCAGCTTTCATCTGTATTTTTGTTATCACTTACTTGATCCATAACATAGATAGCATCTCCACCATCATGATATATTGGCTCATATAAAGAAACTGGATCTTGAATTGCATCTAAGGCGAAAACCACATCTTCTCTTGGTATATTTAGTTCTTTTGCTATCTGAGAAACAGATGGTTCCTTATTATTATCTTTTATTAGTTTATCCCTTATTACTAATGCTTTATATGCAATATCTCTCAAAGATCTGCTCACTCTTATTGAGTTATTATCCCTTAAATAACGTCGTATTTCACCTATTATCATAGGTACAGCATAGGTTGAAAATTTTACATTTTGACTCAAATCAAAATTATCGATTGCTTTCATAAGTCCAATACATCCTACTTGAAATAAATCATCGAC
>SVCK01000120.1 GCA_015058375.1 Clostridium sp. | reverse complement strand
TTTTATGAAAAAGTTGACAAGTTTATTAACAGCATTAGTGATGTCAGTATGCATAATTTTGACATTTGGATTTGATGCAAAAGCAGCAAATTCTTACACTACATTTGATTTTTCACAAATGACTTTTAAGTATCAAGTAGATACTGAATATTCAGTATCAGGTACAAAATTAAATGCGAAATTTTCAGGATTATGGAATGAAATACAATTTCAATTACCAGAAACAATTGATGTTTCAATGTGTCCAAGTGTGACATTTAGTGGAGATTGTAGAAGTGGTAAAACATGTTTTAAATTATATAATACTGATAATGAAGAAGTAGCAGTACAATATGATTTTCAGTCTAATGGAGAATGCACTTTTGCAACAGATACTACTGTATCTAATACAAAGGTAGATCATATAGGAATTATGTCAAAAGAAGAATATGGTTTTTCAGTAACTATTAATGATGTTAAGTTCAAAGTTAATTCTCAAAAATTATCAGAAGCTAACATTTCAAAAGATAGAAATTTATTAACAACTTATGGTCAAGCGTTTGAACGTGTTGGATGTGCTGTGTCGGCGGCAAAGTTTGGTAAAAAAGATGTGGTTGATTATATAAAGAGAGAACATAATAGTGTAACTCCAGGAAATGAAATGAAACCAGATTCTATTATGTATGAAGATGCAACTATTTCAGTAAATGAAGCTAAAGAACTAGGATATTATATACCAGAAGGATATGCAGAAAAAACAGTGCCAAAATTAAATTTTTATACTGTTGATAATATGTTAAAAACAGCTTACGATAATGGTTTGAGTTTTAGAGCTCATACTCTTGTTTGGCATCAACAAACTCCAGATAGATTTTTTAGAGAAGGCTTTTCAAGTAATGGTTCTTATGTAAGTAAAGATGTTATGACTAAGAGAATGGAATTTTACATTAAGAGTGTTATGGAACATGTTTATGCAAGTAAATATTCAAGTGTAGTTTATGCATGGGATGTTGTAAATGAATATACACATGCTGAAAATTCAGGATGGCTAAATATTTATGGAAGTGTTAATTCTCATCCTGATTATGTTAAAAATGCATTTGAATTTGCTTATGAAGAATTAGAAAAGCATAATGTTCAAGATAAAGTTAAATTATTCTATAATGACTATAATACTTATATAGAAAAAGATAAGATAATATCTCTTATTAATTTTATTAATTCAGACAAAAAGGTTTGCGCAGGTGTAGGTATGCAGTCTCATTTAGATACTGATTATCCATGGCCAGATCTTTATAAGCAAACATTAAAAGATTTTTTAAAGCAAGGATTTGAAGTTCAAATATCAGAATTAGATGTTACATGTAATGATTTAAATACTCAAGCTAAATATTACTATGATTTAATGTCTGCAATTATGGAAGTAAAAAAAGTTAGTGATAAAGATGCAAATTCAGGAAAGATAACAGCTCTTATATTCTGGGGTATAACAGATGAAGATTCATGGAGATCACCTAATAGCCCATTATTATATTCAGACTATTTCACACAAAAGCCTGCTTATGAACAATGCTTAAAAGCGTACGAAGAATCAGGATATGTACCATCAGTTAAAGTTGATGATGTTATTTTAGGTGATGTAGATGGTAATAAAAAAATAGATATAGCAGATTATACAATGTTAAAGAGATATATTAATACTTCAGGAGAATGTGCTATTAATGAAAAAAATTCAGATATAAATAAAGATGGTGAAGTAACATTCCTTGATTTACTTGCATTAAGATCTTTAATTTAATTTTGCTGTAAATTAAGTAAGGTGATGAAAAAGACACCTAATAAAAAGAATCGCTGTAAGGTTAATTCTTACAGCGATTTTTTTGTGTGAAATTTAATGTTCAGTATTTACAAATATTTTTTTATATCGTTTCATTAAAAAAATCCTCATGTTTTAAATTATTTTGTCCAAAATACTTTTACAATAAATAACATTTATTAAAATAATTGTCTGGTTTTATCATTTTTATTGCTAAGATAGAATTAACAAAAAACAAATTCTTTTATTTGGAAATAAAAGAAAAATATCGTATAATATACATATAATTACAAACAAAATGGGGGTGTATTTTGGTGGAGAATAGTGATTCTAAGAAAATTAAAAGTAGTAGATTTTTATCAATAAAAGCTAGAATTTTACTATATATTCTTCCTTTGATAATAGCAGTGATTGCTATATTAATTATTGTGTCATATACAAAATCTGAAAAAATAATTGAGAAGAAATCATACTCAATGCTTGAATCTTCTTGTAAAAATCAAGCATTACAAATTGAAGACTGGATGTCTGAAAATTTGAATATATTTAATGTTATAAAAAGGTCTTTAGATAGTACTGATTATTCTATGGATCAAATGAAAAAAGTTTTAAACCAGTACTATGAATATGATAGTGATTTTTCTCAAGGATTATATATTTCTGATTTACAAGGGAATGTAATAACTGCAGATAAGTCTGATTTAAAATTTGATAATGTTTTATCAAGTCAATGGTTTAATGAAGGCTTAACTCATATAACAATGAGATATGGAGAGGACTATAAGGATTCTTCTGGAGACAATATTATAAGTGCAACAGGACTTATTGTTAATGATAATAATGAACCGGTAGGTGTTATTGCTGGAGATTTGAAACTTGATAATGTTGGTATAATTGTGAATTCTCTTATAGATATGGAAGGAGCAGAGGCTTTTTTAATAAATAAGAATGATAATATGGTATTAGCAAGTAGTAGTGATTTATTTAAAGAATATTCGATATTAGGGGAAGATAATAAGGATAAATTCTGTTTAGAAGTATTTAAAAAAGTGGAATATGGAAATGATGATGTAGAAGTTATAGAAGATAATTTAGTTAAAGTAATGGATATAGAAAATACAGATTGGGCATTTGTATCATATGTGCCTAAAAAAACTATATTACAATCAGTGTATTCATTAGGGAAATATACAGTAATTATAGCGTTAATAGCATTAGTTATAATAATTGTAATTATAGGCAAATGCATTAATTTTTTAATGAATCCAATAAAAGTTATAAGTGAAGATATCATAAAGATGTCAGAAGGTGATTTTTCTATAAATATAGAATCAAAAAGTAATGATGAAATTGGTGTTATGGCAAAAGCTTTAAATAAATTTATAGATTCTATGAGAACTATGATAAATCAAATTCAAGTTGTATCTAAAGAACAGAAAAATCAATCTATTGAAGGAGAAGAGATATCTAAGAATTTATTTGAAGCTTCTAATCTTCAAAATAAATCTATGAAGAATTTAAATTATGTAGTTGGTGAATTTGCAAGTTCAACAAGTCAAATAGCAAATACTGCTACTGAACTTGTTAATATAGTATCTGATGCTAATGATAGTGGAGAAAATCTTAAAAAGAAGATGCAAGAAACAGTTGGTATGTCTAAGGATGGTAAAAATGATATGGCATATGTTTCACAAGCAATTCAGTCTGTAAAATCATCAATAAAAGAACTTGAAAGCTTAATTTATGAAGTTTCTGATTCTTCTAAAAAGATTAATAATATAATTACAATAATAGGGGATATTGCAGATAGTACAAATCTTTTAGCACTTAATGCATCAATAGAAGCAGCAAGAGCAGGAGAATCAGGAAAGGGCTTTGCTGTTGTAGCAGATGAAATCGGTACGTTAGCTAATAATAGTTCAAGTTCAGTTGATGAGATTGCTAATTTAATTGAAAATATAAATAATTTAATAGCAAATGTAGTTAAGAGAGTTGAAGATAGTGTTGAAAATGTAGAGAAGAGTACAGCTTTAATTACAAATTCATTAGGAGTATTTGATAAAATATATTATACAATTCAGCAGTCAGATGATTTGGTAAAAGATATGTTAAAACGAGTAGAAAAAGTAAATGTTGCAGCTGATAATATGGCTACTATATCACAACAACAGGCAGCTAGTGCAGAAGAAATATCTAGTACATCAGAAAATATGCTAGAACAATCTGAAAGAGTAACACTAAGTAGTAATGATGTTGCTAAAAATTCTGATAACTTATTAGAAGCATCTAAGAAATTAGAGAATGAAGTTAATAAGTTTAAATTATAGGAGGAATTTTACAAGATGAAAAAATTGATTACTTTTTTAAATATATGTTTAGTTTGTATAATGTTTGTCAGTTGTAATAAAGGAATAAATAAAATAGGCTCAAAAGATAAACTTAATGTATTTGCAACTTTTTCAGATGCTCAAGGATTTAGAAAAACAATAGCAGATGGAATGGAGTCTTATGCAGATTCAAATGATATAAATTTAGATTTAGAAATAGCTGATACTAATATAGAAACTCAAGTAAAGCAGGTAAAAAAGGCTAAAGAAAAAGGATATGATATTATTGTATGTTTACTTGTAGATGCAGATACATCTCAGCAGATAATTAATGCAGCTGGTGATATACCAGTTATCTTTACTAGTGTTGAACCAGATGAATCCAAACTAAAAGAGGACAAGTATATTTATGTAGCATCAGATGAAAATAAGGTAGTTGATTACATGTTTGAATATTTAAGTGACTATTTTAAAAATAATAAGTCATTTAATGCAGTAATATTAGAAGGGGATAGGAAACAAAAATGTACTGTAATACGTACTGATGGTTTAAAAGAAAAATTGAAAGCAAATGGTTTCCATGTAGATTATGTGTTTCAGGACACTGCAAATTGGAGCCAAGAAAAATCAAAAAATATCATGAAAATTTTATTAAAACTTAATAAAAAGTTTGACTGTGTAATATGTAATAATGATGATATGGCTATGGGAGTGGCAGATGGTTTACAGGAGTGTGGAATAAATCCATCTAAAACACCTATATTAGGTGTAGATGCAATAAGTGAAGCTTGTGAATATATTAGTGATGGAAGAATGGCTTTTTCAGTTAAACAATCTGGAGAAGGACAAGGTAAAAGTGTAATGAAAGCAGCGCAAGCTCTAAAGAAAGGACAAAAAATAAAAGATTTAGAGTACGCAGATAAAAGTGGTAAATATATATGGTATCCTTATACAAAAGTAAATAAAGATAATGCATCAGAATATATAGAAAAGTAGTTAAATCATGTGTATAATTGTTTATGATGCTAATTCCTACAGAAATTTTGTAATATTTGAAAGATAATAATATGAGAGTGAGATAAAAAACTGCTTTCTAAATTTTGTGAAAGCAGTTTTTTAATGTCTAGTAAGTCACTTTGTTCTGTAATATAGGATTTAGATTAATAAAAATTAAGGAGATGATTTTAATGCACATGGCAGATGCATTAGTTTCACCTCAAGTTGCTGGAACAATGTATTTATGTTCATCAGTAGCTATGGGGTATTCAATTAATAAAATAAAAAAAGTAGATGAAGATTATAAGAAGATTCCTATCATGGGTGTGATGGGAGCTTTTATTTTTGCATCTCAAATGATTAATTATACAATACCTGGAACAGGCTCTTCGGGACATTTATGTGGAGGAATGTTACTTTCAGCTATTTTAGGACCATTGCATGGATTTTTAAGTATGATAGGAGTACTTTTAATACAGTGTTTATTATTTGCAGATGGTGGACTTCTTGCATTAGGATGCAATATATGGAATATGGCGTTTTACGGATGTTTTATAGGGGCAGGAGTTATTTGGAGATTAATTATGAAAAGAGGAATATCTAAAAAGAAAATAGTAACTGCTTCACTTTTAGGTTGTATATTAACTTTGCAGATGGGAGCTTTTTCGGTAGTATTAGAAACTTCTGCATCACAAATTACTGAGCTTCCATTTATTACATTTATATCTCTAATGCAACCAATACATCTAGCAATTGGATTAGTAGAAGGTCTAATAACAAGTGCAGTATTATGCTTTATATATGAGACAAGAACAGATATTTTATGGATTCCTAATAAAGATATAAAAGAAGAAAAAAGATATCTTTCTTTAAATAAAGTAGTTTTGATTTTTTTAGTATTATCTATATTTATAGGCGGAGGATTATCACTTTTTGCTTCAAAATATCCAGATGGACTTGAATGGTCGATAGAACAGATTACAGATTCAATAGAATTAGAAGGTGATATGCAAGAAACAGCAGAAAAAATTCAAAATACTACTGCGGTTTT
Organism: Clostridium sp.; assembly: GCA_015058375.1. GTDB lineage: Bacteria > Bacillota > Clostridia > Clostridiales > Clostridiaceae > Clostridium. The sequence continues at coordinate 9,296 of SVCK01000120.1, read as the reverse complement.
ACCTGATTATTCACTAAAAAATTCAGATTCAACTATAGGAACGTCAATATCTGGAATAATTGGTGGTATAGTAGTTATAGTTGTATGTGTATTGGGAGCATTACTTATAAAAAAAGTAGGAAGGAAACAGAAATGTGAATAAAATTTCAGAGGCTTTATCAGAAATTTATAGAGTTAATAGTGAAAATCAAAGAAGTACAAGGATTAACAAAATTCATCCTTTATCAAAACTATTAATAACGGTTTTATATATTCTTGTTTTAGTCTCTTTTTCTAAATATGATTTAGAAAGTTTAAGTGCTATGATTTTATATCCCTTAATAACAATTTTGCTATATAATATTTCCATTAAAGAGTGCTTAAATAGATTAAAACCTATTTTTATTATTGTATTTGCAGTAGGAATTGTGAATCCATTTATAGATAGGAGAGTTATTGGTTATATTTTTAATATTGCTATAACTAGTGGAGTTATTTCAATGTTGACGCTTATATTTAAAGGAGTTTTTGCAGTACTGGCATCCTATATTTTAATTGTGACTACTTCTATAGAAAGAATTTGTAACAGTCTTAGAATATTACATGTTCCTAAAATAATTGTTAGTGTAATTTTCTTTATATATAGATATATTATTGTATTATTACAGGAGACAGAAAGGTTAATTAATGCTTATGAACTTCGGGCACCAGGGCAAAAAGGTGTGAATTTTAAAGCATGGGGGTCACTTGTTGGTATTCTGCTACTTAAAAGCATTGGTAGAGCTGAAGAAGTATATGAGAGTATGATTTTAAGAGGATATAATGGAGAATATTATATCAAAAGTGAAGAAATGAACAATATTGAAAGTGTTTTTTATTTCTTCATATGGGGAGTATTGATTTTATTATTTAGATTTATACCTATATTCGATGTGGTTGGAAGACTATTAATAAAATAAATACTTAAAGAAAGGATATGGTGTATGCAGAGTATAAAAATTGAAAATTTAAATTTTAAATATAGAAACACACCTATAGAAGATAACGTATTGAATAATATAAATATTTTCGCACAAGGCAGTGAGAGTATTGGAATTATAGGAGCAAATGGAGTTGGAAAATCTACGCTTTTAAAGCTTATAGTAGGTCTTAATCTTAACTTTGAAGGAAAAATACTTATTAATGATATGCAACTAAATAAGCAGAATTTATCTGAAATAAGGAAAAATGTAGGCTATGTATTTCAGGATTCTGAAAGTCAACTTTTTATGTCTACTGTATATGAAGATGTTTCTTTTGCACCTAAAAATTATGGATTTTCTAGTAGTGAAGTTTATGAAAGAACTTTAGAAGCTTTAGATAAAGTTAACATAAAAAGGTTAAAAGATAGAACGGTTTATACATTATCAGGCGGAGAAAAAAAGCTTACGGCTATTGCTGGAATCTTATCTATGAGGCCAGATATTATATTGATGGATGAGCCAACAATAGCATTAGATCCTAAAAATAGAAGGAATTTAATAAAAATTTTAAATGATTTAGAAGGATTAAAGATTATTGCGTCTCATGATTTAGATATGATTTTAGATACATGTGAACGTACTATTTTGGTTAATGATGGAAAGATAATTAGAGATGGAAAGACAAAAGAAATTTTAACAGATAAAACATTATTAGAAGAAAATAATCTTGAACTTCCACTGTCTTTTTATAATTTGTTTTAGAGTTTGTTTAAGTTGATATATGATAGTAGATTTTAAATAACTCAGTTATATAAGGAATAGTAAAATGATATAATGTATTTTTGGAATAAATAATTTTAAGGATGGTATATTATGAAAGATAAAGTTAAAATGATTTACCCAGAATATGTTGAAAAATTTAAATGTATTGGGGGAGCATGTGAAGATAACTGTTGTATTGGTTGGGATATTGATATAGATAAAATAACTTTCAAAAAGTATTTTAAAGTTAATGATGAAGAAATGAAAAAGATGTTTCAAAAGAATCTTTATAATAATTCAGAATGTACTAATGAAGCTCTTGATTATGGAAGAATAAAATTGAGTAAAGAAAAGAGATGTCCTTTTTTAAAGGAAGATAATTTTTGTAAAATTCAAAGAAAGTTTGGAGAAGATTATCTTTCTAGCGTATGTACTCAGTTTCCAAGAGTATTAAATAAAGTTGATGAGCATTATGAAATGATTCTAGATTTATCATGTCCTGAGGCAGCAAGAATTATTTTAAATAATAAACAGAAAATTAGATTTAAAGAATATGATAAATCTTTAGGAAAGTTTACAATGTCAGGAGTTTTAGAAACAGATTCCGAAGAATTTAAAGGAACTCCTATTAAATATTTTAAAGAAATAAGAGAGATTTCAGTAAAAATAATTCAATATAGAAAATTGAGCTTGAGTAAGAGATTATATGTTTTGGGTGATTTATTAAGTATTCTTGATGAAATTGGAGAAGAAGATCCAGATAAGATACCAGTAATTATAAGCAAATTCAATATAGAAGAAACGGCTAAATTTTATGAGAGAGATGATACAAATTATATTGTGCAAGTTTCTTTGTTTAAGGATATAGTGGAATCATTAAATATTATAGAAGAAATTGATAGTGAAAAGTTTAGAGAAAAAACTAAGAAGGCATTAGTAGGATTTAATATCAAAAATGAAGAGGATTTGGCTCAATATTCAGCAGAGTATATAAAAGTTTTTAAAAATTATACAAATCAATTTATAGAGGATAATAGCTTCATATTTGAAAATTATTTTGTTAATTTTATATATAATAATTTATTTCCTTTTTCAGAAAGTGATTATATTTTTGAAGGATATATTATGATGTTGTTTAGATATTCATTAATGAGATTTTATTTAGTTGGAATGTATATGGTTAATAAAGAGGAATCTATAGAGCAGATTATAGATTTTATTCAAGTTTTTGTGAAATCATTTGAACATGATAGAAATTATAGAAGTGAAATATTAGAGTACATATTAGAAAATGGTTTTGATAATATGGAGTTTGCTAAAATTATTTTATAAATTTTATTTTCTAGGTATTTGTATAGGAGTAGAGTTTTTATTAGTGCGAGGCATTGTATAAAACTTTACTCCTAAAATTATTATTAGGATAAATAATAACCATAAATAAATAAGTATTTTCTTGTTAAAGAAAAAGAGTTTTCTTAAAATATAAGTAAAGAAAGGCGGAGAGGAGGCAAGCGAAAATTAGCCGTTACAAAAGGATAAATATAAGATTAGCGGCAATATTATATAGAATACTTTAGATAAGAGTTAATAAGTATTATAAGATTTTTAAAAAAGTTATCTATCCCTCAAGTAAACGTTTTTAAATATATATTAAGTTAATGAGTTTTAATGTTTTTAAACATGGTTAATAAGTATTAAAATGGGCGAAAATAAAAAGTTTAAACAAGTAAATTTAAATTGGTATACAAATTATATAAAGTGTGAAATTGGTAAATATAAAGTTTTTTAACGTATAGAAATTTATGAATTTTTTAGTGGGTGAGAATTTCAGATATATAAGTTTGAATTTACGTTAAAATACTCTCCATATAAAATTGATAGTGTAAGTGTTTAAATAATCACACATAGATTATATTAGTTACCAAGAACTGGCTTTGGATGGGAAGCCAGTTCATTTTTTTATACATAGATAATTTATCTATATTTTTAATTAGTTGGATAAAGAATGACTATAAATAGATAAGTAATTTCTTGTTGAGAGGTGGGGGGATTTTATATCATTTAAGTAAAGAAAAAACTAAATAAAGGGGGGGACAGAATGTCTATAGTTGAAAGTAAATTTGGAAAAACAAAAAATAATAATGAGGTAAAATTATTTACTATTAAGAATAGAAATAATATGGAAGTAAAAATAATTAATTATGGTGGAGCGATTGTTTCAATTAGGACAGCTGATAAATCAGGAAAGTTTGATGATGTTGTATTAGGATATGATAATCTACAATCATATGAAAATGGAGATAAATTTTTTGGAGCCATAATTGGAAGATGTGGAAATAGAATTGAAAATAGTAAATTTAGTATTAATGGAAAGGAATATATTTTAGCAGCTAATGATGGTAAAAATCATCTTCATGGAGGAATAAAAGGTTTTGATAAAGTTGTATGGAATGCAGAAATTGTAAATAGAGAAGAAAATGTTTTGAAGTTATCTTATTTAAGTAAAGATGGTGAGGAAGGATATCCTGGTAACTTAAATGTAAATGTATACTATGAGTTAACTGATGAAAATGAATTAGTAATTAAATATGAAGCTGTCAGTGATAAAGATACGGTTGTTAATCTTACTAACCACTCATATTTTAATCTTTCAGGAAACTTAGCAGGAGACATATTGGATGAGAAGTTAATGCTAAATTCTTCTGAATTTACAGTCAATGATAAGTATTCTATTCCAACTGGTGAAATTAGAGATGTTAATAATACACCTATGGATTTTAGAACTCTAAGAAAAATAGGTGATGATATAAATTTAGATGATGAGCAAATTAAATTTGGCAATGGATATGATCACAACTGGATGTTGGATAATGATGGAGATATAACAAAAATAGCTGCAAAGCTTATTGATGAAAATACAGGAAGAACAATGGAAGTATATACTACAAACAAAGCAATTCAATTTTATAGTGCAAACTTTCTTGATGGTTCAGATATAGGAAAAAATAATGTGCCATATATTCAAAGAAGTGGTGTATGTCTTGAAACTCAGTATGTACCAAATTCAATAAATGATAGTAATTTTGAATCTTGTTTATTAAAAGCAGATGAAAAATATCAACACAAAACAATATATAAATTTTCAATATTATAAATTATAAGGAGGATATACAATGAGATATTTACTAGGATTAGATATTGGTACATCAGGAACTAAAACAGCGTTATTTGATGAATTTGGAAAAACTATAAGTACAGCAACTTACGATTATGAACTTATACAACCTCAAATTGGATGGGCAGAACAAAGACCTGATGATTGGTGGGATGCTTGTGTAAAGGGAATAAAAACAGTTATAGAAAAGAGCAAAGTAAATGCAGAGGATATTAAAGGTGTCGGATTAAGTGGGCAAATGCATGGATTAGTATTACTAGATAAAGATAATAAAGTAATAAGAAACTCTATAATTTGGTGTGATCAAAGAACAGAAAAGGAATGCGAAGAAATAACTAATGTAATTGGAAAAGAAAAATTAATCTCAATTACTGGTAATCCAGCTTTGACAGGATTTACTCTTTCAAAGTTATTGTGGATTAGAAATAATGAACCTGAAAATTATGCAAAAATACATAAGGTTCTTCTTCCAAAGGATTATATAAGATTTAAGCTTACAGATATTTTTGCAACAGAAGTTTCAGATGCAAGCGGAATGCAGATGTTAGATATAAACACTAGAGATTGGAGTGATGAATTACTTTCAAAATTAGAGATTAATAAATCTATATTAGCAGATGTTTATGAATCTGTTGTTGTCAGTGGAAAGGTTACTTCAAAATCAGCTAAGATTACAAATCTTAAAGAAGGTACACCAGTTGTAGGAGGAGCTGGAGACCAAGCAGCTGGTGCAATAGGATGTGGAATAGTAAGAGAAGGAGTAATATCAACAGTTATAGGTACTTCAGGAGTGGTATTTGCTGCTACTGATACTCCGAAGTTTGACAAGCTAGGAAGAGTTCATACATTATGTCATGCAGTTCCAGGTAAATGGCATGTTATGGGGGTTACTCAAAGTGCAGGATTATCTTATAAGTGGTTCCAAAATACTTTCTGTAAAAAGGAAATTGCAGATAGTAAAAATTCAGGTGTAAGTGTTTATGATGTATTAGCAAAGGAAATAGAGGCATCAAAACCAGGTTCAAATGGAGTGTTATATTTACCATATTTAATGGGAGAAAGAACTCCTCATCTTGATTCTAATGTTAAGGGCGGTTTCTTTGGAGTTTCATTGATTAATAATCATGGTGATTTTACAAGAAGCATATTAGAAGGTGTAAGTTTTAGTTTGAAAAATTGCTTGGATATTATTGAAGATATGAAAGTAGATATTAAAGAAGTAAGAGTTAGTGGAGGTGGAGCAGAAAGTCAGATATGGAAACAAATATTATCTGATATATTCCAGTATTCATTAACAACAGTAAAAGCTTCAGAAGGACCAGCACTTGGTGTTGCTATTTTAGCAGGGGTTGGAGCAGGAATATATGAATCAGTAGAAGATGCTTGTGACAAGATAGTAAGAGGAAGTGATAAGGTTAATCCTAATAAGGATTTAGCTAATGTATATGAAGAGGTATATAAAGTCTATAATTCTTTATACCCAAGAATAAAAGACATTAATTTATAAATAAAAATAATTAGGAGATGTATGCAATGAAATTTTTCTTAGATACAGCAAATGTAGAATATATTAAAGAAGTAAATGAAATGGGAGTAATTTGCGGAGTTACAACCAATCCATCATTAGTAGCTAAAGAAGGTAGAGATTTTAATGAAGTAATTAAGGAAATTACTAATATCGTAGATGGTCCAATTAGTGGAGAAGTTATTAGTGAAGATGCTAAAGGAATGATAAAAGAAGGAAGAGAAATAGCAAAAATTCACAAGAATATGATAGTAAAGATTCCTATGACAGCAGAAGGGCTTAAAGCAATTAAAGTATTATCAAGTGAAGGAATAAAGACTAATGTAACATTAATTTTTACAGTAAATCAAGCGTTGTTAGCAGCAAATGCTGGGGCAACATATGTAAGCCCATTCCTTGGAAGAATAGATGATATATCTATGGATGGAATGAATTTAGTAAGAGATATAGCTGAAATATTTGCTTTGCATGGAATAGAAACTCAAATAATAGCAGCAAGTGTTAGAAATCCAATTCATGTAATAGAAGCAGCAAAAGCAGGAGCAGATATAGCAACAGTTCCTTATAATTTAGTAATGCAAATGCTAAAACATCCATTAACAGATCAAGGACTTGAAAAGTTTAAAGATGACTGGAGAGAAGCTTTTGGAAAATAATATATAGAAGAAAGTAGGGATATAAGTGAGCAGAGAGCTAGATAAATTATCGATTAATGCAATAAGAGTTTTAACAGCAGATGCTATACAAAAATCAAAATCAGGTCATCCAGGTTTGCCTTTAGGTGCAGCTTCAATGGCATATACATTATGGACAAAGATGAATCATAATGGAAAAAATCCTCATTGGGATAATAGAGATAGATTTATTCTTTCAGCAGGACATGGTTCTATGCTTGAATATGCTTTATTACATTTATTTGGATATGGACTAACTATTGATGATATTAAAAATTTTAGACAGCTTGGGAGCAAAACTCCAGGACATCCTGAGTATGGCCATACAGAAGGCGTTGAAATTACAACTGGACCACTTGGACAAGGTATTTGTAATGCAGTAGGTATGGCGATTGCTGAATCTTATCTTGCAAATAAATTCAATAAAGATAAATTTAACATAGTAGATCACTATACCTTTTCAATAGTAGGTGATGGATGTCTTATGGAGGGGATTTCAGGAGAAGCATCATCTCTTGCAGGAACATTAGGATTAGGTAAGTTAATAGTTCTTTATGATTCAAATAATATATCAATAGAAGGAAATACAGATATAGCATTTAGAGAGGATGTTGCTAAGAGATATGAAGCTTATGGCTGGCAAGTTTTAAAAGTAGCAGATGGAAATGATATAGATTCAGTAGAAGCAGCTATTGATGAAGCTAAAAATGAAACAACTAAGCCATCAATGATAATTGTAAAAAATATTATTGGTTATGGATGTAAAGAAAAGCAAGGTAAACCTTCAGCACATGGTGAACCTTTAGGTGAAGAGAATGTAAGATCTTTAAAAGTTAATTTGGGTTGGAAATTAGAACCGGATTTCTACGTGCCAGATGAAGTTTATTCAAACATGAATAAATATATTGAATCTGGAATTGAAAAAGAAAATAAGTGGAATGAATTATTTAAAGAATATGAAAATACTTATCCTGAATTAGCAAGTGAATATAAGTCATGGATGAGTGGGGAAATAAATAAAGAAGCTCTATTAGAAAATGAAGAGTTCTGGCATTTTGATAAAGAAGTTGCAACAAGAGAATCTTCGGGAATAGTAATTAATAGATTAGCACAATTAATTCCAAATTTAATAGGAGGATCATCAGATTTAGCGCCTTCTAATAAGACTAATATGAAGAATATGGGGGATTTTTCACTAGAGGATAGAAGTGGAAGAAATCTTCATTTTGGGGTAAGAGAACATGCAATGGCAGCAATAACAAACGGTATTTGTGCTCATGGTGGTCTTAAGCCATTCTGTGCAACATTCTTTGTGTTTAGTGATTACATGAAGGGTGCTATGAGATTGTCAGCATTAATGAAATTGCCAGTAGCTTATGTGTTAACTCATGATAGTATTGGTGTTGGTGAAGATGGACCTACACATGAGCCAATTGAACAATTAGCTGCTCTTAGGAGTATGCCTAATATGGCAGTGTTTAGACCAGCTGACTCAAAAGAAACAGCAGCTGCATGGTATTATGCTATGACAAATGGAAAAACTCCAACTTCATTGGTTTTAACAAGGCAAAAGCTTCCTTTATATGATGGTTGTGCAAAAAGAGCATTGAAAGGTGGCTATATATTAAAAGAATCAAAAAAGGAAGTGCCAGACTTAATATTAATGGCGTCAGGTTCTGAAGTAGAGTTGGTAATGAAAGCATCTGAAGAGCTTAGTCAAAAAGGAATAGATACTCAAGTTGTAAGTATGCCATGTTTTGAATTATTTGATCAGCAAGAAGAAGAATATAAAGAAAAAGTATTACCAAATAAAGTTAGAGCAAGAGTGGCTGTTGAAGCATTATCATCTTTTGGATGGCATAAGTATGTTGGATTAGATGGACAAGTAATTTCACTTGATACTTTTGGGGCTTCAGCACCAGCAGCAGAATTATTTAATAAGTTTGGTTTTACTGTAGAAAATGTTGTGAATAAAGCGATAGAAGTAATTAATAAATAAGAAATTTAAGAGGAGAGATATATATGAATAATGTACCAAATATAAAATTAGGAATAGTATCAGTTAGTAGAGATTGTTTTCCGGTAGAATTATCTACTAATAGGAGAAAGGCTGTAGTTGAAGCTTATGATGGAGAACTTTATGAATGTTCAATAACAGTAGAAGATGAAAAGCAAATGAGGGCAGCTATAAAAGAAGTAAAGGAAGCTGGAGTAAATGC
>SVCK01000119.1 GCA_015058375.1 Clostridium sp. | reverse complement strand
ATGGAGCTATGGTTGGAGTATTTTTAGATCAAAAGAATGTTAGAAAAGCGATTAAAGATAGATATTCAAAAGGAAAGAGGGTATTAAATACATTCTCATATACAGGAGCTTTTTCTATGGCTGCTGCTAAAGGGGGAGCTATTACTACAAGTGTAGACTTGGCTTCGAGAAGTTTAGATAAGACAAGAGAGAATTTTGAAATAAATAATATTGACTATAATAAACATGAAATAGTAGTGCAGGATATATTTTTATATTTTAAAGAAGCTATAAGAGATAATAAAAAGTTTGATGTAGTAATATTAGATCCACCAAGCTTTGCAACGTCTAAAGATAATAGATTTAGTGCTTCTCATGACTATAAGGATTTGGTAAAAGATGCAATAGACATGACAGAAGATGAAGGAGTAATAGTATGTTCAACAAATTGTGCTTCCTTTAATATGAAAAAGTTTAAGAAGTTTATAGATGATGCTTTTAAAGAAAAGCAAAGAGATTATTCTATATTAGAAGAATATACTTTGCCAGAAGATTTTGTAGTGACTGAAAAGTTTATAGAAGGTAATTATTTAAAGGTTGTTTTTGTTAAGATGCATTAGTAATATTCATTCTTTAAAAATATGTGTAAATGCTGTATAATTTTGGGTGTGATATTTTTGGAGAATAAGGAGGAAAAATGAATAACGCTAAATTGTTTAACAGAAACTTTACAATTATTATTGTAGGACAGTTAATTAGTATGCTAGGAAATAGCATTCAAAGATTTGCTTTTTCTTTGTATATATTAGAATTAACTGGTTCTGCAACAATGTTTTCAACTATTTTATCTATTGAACTTATACCTACGATTATATTATCACCTTTTGGAGGGGCAATAGCTGATAGAATTAGCAAGAAAAAAATTATGGTAGGTCTTGATTTTTGTTGTTATATAATTATTGGCTTTTTTGCTTTTTTTATTTATGGTAAGAGTTATCAAGTTATATTTATTGCTATATTGATGTTTGTGCTATCTCTCATAAATAGTATTTATAGTCCAGCAGTTGAAGCTGGAATACCAGAAGTTGTGAGTGACGAACATTTTAATGCTGCTAATAGTATAGTTACTCAAATTTCTTCTATTACAAGTCTTATAGGACCTATAGCAGCTGGATTTTTATATGGTATTTTAGGTGTGAAAGCAATAATGATTATAAATATGGTAAGTTATTTTGTATCTGCTGTGATGGAATTATTTTTGAAAATGCCGTATGAAAAAAAGCAAGATGAAAAGTTATCTTTATCAATATACATAAATGATGTTAAGGATGGTTTTAAATATCTTTATAAAGAGCAAAGAAGAATATTAAAAGTGATTTTTATAATATCAGGTATTAATTTGTTTATATCTCCATTATATTTTGTAGGTGTACCTTATGTAGTAAAAATCGTATTTGGAGTATCCGATCAGCTTTATGGTATTTCAGAAGGGGCATTAGGCTTGGGAATGATTTTAGGAGCTATTCTAATTAATTTTGTTGATAAATATATTTCTTTTGAAAAGAACTATATTCATTTTATAGCCTTAGCTTTAGTCATATTTTTAATGGGTGCATGTACAAGCAATGTGGTTTTAAATTTGGATACTAATCATATTATAGCTTTTATAATTTTTACTTTGACAGGATTTGTTAGCTTTAATTTTATAGCTTTTATTAATATTCAGTTTATGACTTATATACAGTTTAACGTTCCCAAACAAATTTTAGGAAAAACTATTGGACTTAGTACAGGAATTTCAACAGTTCTTATTCCAGTTGGACAAGTTATTTATGGCTTGTTATATGATAAACTTGCTAATATGTTGTTTTTATTATATTTTGTTTCTGGGACTATAACTTTGCTATGTGCTAAATATTTATATGATTTATTTCAAGATAGATTGACTAGTAATGAGCAAATTTTAATAAAAGATAATTAAAAAAATATAGATTTAAAAATGATATTTTTAAAGTAGACATTAATTATAGTTAAGTCTACTTTGGAGATATCATTTTTTTACGTTTAGGAAAGCATAAAATAGTAATATTATTTTGGGATTTCTCTGTATTTTGCTTATCTACATCTTTTAAGTATATTTTCTTAACATATGTTTTAAATAATTTTTTAAAAAGTTCTGTGCAGTTACTGCAAATTATTAATTTTATTCCGCAATATTTGTTTATATGTTAAATTTTTATTAAAAATATGGTTAATTTTACAATAGAATACTTTTGATACAAAAAATTAAAATAAAGTCTAAAAATACTGGTATATATTATGGAAAAGATGTAAAATAATAGTTGAAAAAAAACGCTTTAGGAGGGATTTTATGAACATATGTAAAAGTATAAAGCAAAGTAACAGTAAATGGATGAGTTTTATAGAAAAAGCTTGTGAATGCAAAGGATTTACTTATGGAGAAATTTTTTATGAGAGCAAAAGATATTTAGGTTATTTACAAAATAGAGGCGTAAACGAGCAAGATGAAATAGTTATTTTATTAGAAGATAATAAGGATATTATTACTAGCTTTTGGAGTTGTGTCATGGGCAGATTTACTTTTGTACCAATTTCAAATGAAAACATAAGTAATATTAGTAAAATATTAAGCAAGGTTAATAATCCATACATAATATCAGAAAATGAAAATATAGAAAAAATCCTTATAAATAGTAATAAAGCAGATGAAGAAATTATAAAAAATAGATTTATACATATTGAGGATTTAAAGAAGTCAAATATAGATGGAGAAATATGTACTTTAAAAGATGATGATATAGTTATGATACAGTTTTCTTCATGTTCTAATGGAGATTTTAAAAGTGTAAAGATAACAAGTGAAATTTTTAAGTCTAATGTAGAATCAATGGTTTTAGACTATAAAAAAATCAATATGAAAATTGAGGACTTTTTAAAAAATCCAAGTTCATGGCTTGATGTTTCATCAAAATATAAAGATAATCAAGTTTTAATTGATGATTGGAAGTTTGATGAAACATTAGAAGAAATGGCTTCTTGCATAGATGAAGAATCGTATTTGAAAAATTCAAATTTAACAGAAACTGAAATGAATATAAAAGAAATCATATGTGAAGAATTGAACTTAGATGATATGGATATAGATGAAAATCTATATGGTTATGGGATAAATTCTTTAAACACTCTTGCTATAAAGGGAAAGATAGAAGCTGAATTTAATAAAAAAATTGATATGGATAAAATATTAAATCTACCATCTATAAAAAATATTTCAGAATCAATAGACAATATTAAAGAAGAGACAGTTGAGTCTTTAACAATTAAAAATGCAGAGAAAAGAGATTACTATATAGCATCTTCAGCAGAAAAAAGGATGTATGCTTTACAACAATTAGATGAAGATAACACATTTTACAACTTACCTATGATTTTTAAAATAGAAGGCAATATTTCAAAACAGAAGTTTAATAATGCTTTTTCAAAATTAGTAAAAAGACATGAAGTATTAAGAACTTATTTTGACGTGGTAGATGGCAAATTAGTTCAAAGAATAAGTGAAGATTATACTGTTAACATTAATGAGGTAAAAGCAAACATAACTGTTAAAGAAGAATTTAAAAATTTTGTAAAGCCTTTTGATTTAAATAAAGCACCATTATGCAGAGGCGAAATATTTGAAAATAATACTGGAAAATATCTATTAATTGATATCCATCATATTATAGCTGATGGTACGTCAATTAATATATTAATTGATGAATTTGAAGAAATTTATAAAGGAAATACTTTAGATAAATTAGAGTTTCAATACAAAGATTATGCAGTATGGAATAATAAATTTTTGGGTTCAGAAAATTATAAGAAACAGAAAGAGTTCCATCTTAATAATTTAAATGATGAAATACAAGAACTTAAGCTTCCATTAGATTTCAAGAGACCTAATAAACAAAGTTTTGAAGGACAAAATGTTGTTTTTGATATAGATGAGAAGTTAACAAGTTTGATAGAAGATATAAGTAAAAAAACGTCTTCAACTACAAATATGGTATTATTATCAGCTTTCAATATATTACTATCTAAGCTTAGCATGCAGGAAGACATTATAGTAGGAACCCCTGTTTCAGGAAGGACAAAGGCAGAATTCCAAAATTTAATTGGAATGTTTGTAAATACGTTAGTATTAAGAAATAAGCCAGATGGAGAAAAGTCATTTAAGGACTTTTTGATGGAAGTTAAGGAAAATTCATTAAAGGTTTATGAGAATCAAGATTATCAATTTAATGATTTAGTAGATGATTTAAATATTAAAAAAGATGAAAGTAAGAATCCAATATTTGATGTTGTGTTCAATTATGTAGACTCAATAACTAGCAAGGATATAGAACTTGATGAATTTATGCTAAAAAATGTTCCTTTAAAAAGTAATATAGCAAAGTTTGATCTTGTATTGGAGGCTTTTAAAGATAAGAGAGTAATAAAGTTTAATATGGAATATTGCACTAAGCTTTTCAAAGAAGAAAGTATAAAGAGATTTGCTAAATCGTATGTGAAAATACTAGAAGAAATTACTTCAAATGTAGATGTTAAGATTAAAGATATTGAAATTATTTCAGATGAAGATAAAAAATTAATCATAAATGAATTT
>SVCK01000118.1 GCA_015058375.1 Clostridium sp. | reverse complement strand
CTTTTCAAAGAAGAAAGTATAAAGAGATTTGCTAAATCGTATGTGAAAATACTAGAAGAAATTACTTCAAATGTAGATGTTAAGATTAAAGATATTGAAATTATTTCAGATGAAGATAAAAAATTAATCATAAATGAATTTAATAATACAGAAAAGAGTTTTAGCAATAAAACTATAGATGAAGAATTTAGAGAAATAGCTAAACTATATAAAGATAGAGAAGCACTTGCATTTAAAGATAGAAAGATTACTTACAAAGAACTTGAAAATATGTCGGATTCTTTAAGCTACGAATTAATTAAGCAAGGAATTAAAAAGGGAGATAGAGTTTCTATTATGACTGAAAGGTCTATGGAAATGATAATTGCAGTTCTAGCAGTTTTAAAATGTGGAGCTATTTATGTCCCTATGGATATAGAGTATCCAGATAGCAGATTAAATTATATGCTTGAAGATAGTGGTTGTACTATGGTATTAACTAATTGTGAAAGAGTTAATAGTTTAAAATATGAAGGTAAAGTAATTGATTTAAATGATAAAACTTTATATGAAAATAGAGATGTCAAATTAAATAATGAACCTAGAAGTAATGATGATGCAGCTTATATTATTTACACATCAGGTTCTACAGGTAAGCCAAAAGGTGTACTTTTAAGACATAGAGGAGTTTTAAATTTAAAGGAAACTTATAAAGAAAGATGCAATATAAATTGTGAAGATAGAATGGTTTTATTTGCAAGTTTATCATTTGATGCTTCTGTATCAGATATAATCATGGCTCTTTTAAATGGAGCAGCACTTTATGTTTTAGACAAAGATACTATAAATGATTATAAAAAAATTACTAATTATTTAAATGATAATAAAATAACAACTGCAATGTTCCCTCCAGCATATATTAAAGGACTTGATGAAAGTAAGATAAAAACTTTAAAAACTATACTTACAGGAGGCTCTGCTTCAACTTATGAAATAGTAGAAAAATGGAGAAAAAATAGAAAATATATAAATGCATATGGACCTACTGAGGTTACAGTAGATGGAACTTTATGGATAGCAGATGAAAATAAGCATGATAGAATTCCTATAGGAAAACCTGTTAATAATAATAAAATATTTATATTAGATAAGGATTTGAATATGCAACCAATTGGTGTATGGGGAGAAATTTTAGTATCAGGGCCAGGAGTTGCTTTAGGTTACTTAAATAGAGAAGATTTGAATAATGAAAAATTTATAGAGTGTCCATATAGTAAATACAAGATGTATAAAACAGGAGATGTTGGAAGATATTTGCCTGATGGTAATGTTGAATTATTAGGTAGAATAGATGATCAAGTTAAGATAAGAGGATTTAGAATTGAAATAGGGGAAGTAGAAAATAAAATTTTAAGCTGCGATAGTGTAAAAGAAGGAACTGTCATTGTAAAAGAAGATGAAAATAATGAGAAATATTTATGTGCTTTTATTGTTTACAATGATGAAGGTAGTGAAAAAAAATTAAAGAAATATTTAAGAAAGACTCTTCCTAAATATATGATTCCATCTTACTTTGTGACTTTAGATAAAATACCGTTAACTGTAAATGGAAAGATAGATAAAAAGGCACTTCCAATGCCGAATTTTAGTGAGAAATTAAAAAAATATATAGCACCAGAAACTGATACTGAAATAAAACTTCAAGAGATGTGGTCTCAAATTTTAGGAGTGAAAAAAATAGGAATAGAGGATGATTTCTTTGATTTAGGAGGACAATCTTTAAAAGCAATTCTATTAAAAACTAAGATTAATGAAGTGTTTTTTAAAGAAGTTACAATTCAGGATATCTTTAATAGCTCTTGTATTAGGAAACTTGCAAAATTAATTGATAATTTAAATGAGAAAAGTTCATATAAAATAGAAAAGGTAAGTAAGCAAGACTATTATGAATGTTCTAGTGCAGAAAAAAGGTTATATGCACTTTGTGAAATGGATAAAGAAAGTACTGTTTATAATATTCCAATAATTTTTAAAATAGAAGGACAATTTAAACGTGAAAAGTTTGAAAATATTTTTGAAAAGCTTACTAGAAGGCATGAAGCATTAAGAACTTATTTTGATGTAATTGATGGACAAGTAGTTCAAAAAATAAGTGAAGATTGTAAAGTTCATCTTAATGTTACAAAAGAAAATATATCTATTAAAGAAAAAGTAGAAAAATTTATGAAACCTTTTAATTTAAATAAAGCACCTTTATATAGAGGGGAAATTTTTGAAAATGAAGAGGGCACTTATCTTTTAATAGATGTTCATCATATTATAGCAGATGGATTGTCTGTAAATATTTTGTATAAAGAATTTAAAAAGCTTTATGAAGGAGAATCTTTAGAAGATTTAAATTTGAGCTATAAAGATTTTTCAGCATTTAATCAAAAACTTTTAAATTCAGATGAGATAAATAAAGAAAAACAATATTGGCTTAATGAATTTGAAGATGAAGTTCCTGTTTTAAATCTTCCTTTAGATTATGAAAGACCGTTAATACAGAATTTTGAAGGAAACAGTATGACTTTTTGCATAGATAAAGCATTAAGAAATAAAATAGAAAAAATATCTAGAGAAACAAAAACAACAATTCATATGGTATTCTTATCTGCTTTAAACATACTTTTATCTAAGTGTAGTGATTCAGAAGATATTATAATAGGTACACCAAACCTTGGAAGAAATTTAGATGAACTTCAAAGCATGGTAGGAATGTTTGTAAATGTATTAGCAATAAGAAATAATCCTGAAGGAAATAAGAGTTTTATAGAATTTTTAAAGGAAGTAAAAGAAAAATCATTAAAAGCTTATGAAAATTCTAATTATGAGTTTGAAAAGCTGACAGATGAACTTAAACTTCAAAGAATTTCAGGAAGAAATCCTTTATTTGATGTAGTAATTAATATGGACGATACAATAGATGAGGTAGATATAGAATTAAAAGATGTTACACTTAAAAATTATAGAATAGAGAGTACTATATCTAAATTTGATTTGACATTTAATATAGTAAATAGAAAAGATGGATTTGATTTAATCATTGAATATTGTACAAAACTATTTAAAGAAGAAACAATAAGAAGATTTGCAGGGTATTTCATAAATATATTACAAGAAGTAGTAAAAACACCTTCTATAAAGATTAAAGATATAGACTATATAAGTAATGATGAAAAGCATATTCTTCTTGAAAAATTTAATGATACTAAGAAAAATTTTGAATTTGATAAAACAATAAATGATTTATTTTTAGATGTAGTAAATAGAATTCCAGATAATAAAGCACTTGTATTTAGAAATGAAGAATTGACATTTAGAGAACTTAATGAAAAAGTTGATTCTTTAGCTTATGTTTTAAGACAAAAGGGAGTAAAAAGAGGTTCGTTTGTTGGAATTATAACAGAAAGATCTACAGAGATGATAATTTCAGTTTTAGCTGTACTTAAAGCAGGTGGAGCATATGTTCCAATGGATCTTGCTTATCCTGATTCAAGAATAAATTATATGCTTGAAGATTGTGAGTGTAAGATGATATTAACTAATAATAAAGAAAGATTAAAGAGCTTAAATTTTGAAGGTACAGTAATTGATGTTGAAGATAAAAATATATATAAACAAAAGCATAAGCTTGAAAATATAAATGATGCAAATGATTTAGCGTATGTAATATATACATCAGGTTCAACAGGTCTGCCAAAGGGTGTTTTAATAAAACATATAGGAATAAGTAACTTAAAAACAAATTTTAAAGAACAATATGACTTTAATGAAAATGATAGATTTGTTCAATTTGCTAGTTTTACTTTTGATATATCTGTATGGGAGATATTTATGTCTCTTCTTAATGGTGCAACTTTATATGTTTTAGATAGAGAAACAATTGATGATTATGATAAATATATAAATTACTTAAATGATAATAGAATAACTGCAACTTTAATGACACCAGCTTACTTCTCAAATGTAGATAGCAAAAAAATAAAAACTCTTAAAAAAGTGTTTACAGGAGGCTCTGAAGCAAGTTGCGAAATGGTAAAAGAATGGAGCAAAGAAAGAGATTATACTAATTTATATGGCCCAACAGAAACTACAATAACATGTACAATGTGGCGTGCTGAAAAGGAATTTGATTGTAATATAGTGCCAATTGGAAAACCAGCATATAATACAAAACATTATGTATTTGATAAATATAATAAATTAAAACCTTTAGGAGCACCTGGAGAACTTTGTATAGCAAGTGTTGGACTTGCTAAAGGTTATTTAAATAGAGAAGAATTAAATAAGGAAAGATTTATTGAAAATCCTTATGTAAAGGGAGAAACAATATACAAATCAGGTGATTTAGTTAGATTGCTTCCAGATGGAAATGTTCAATATCTTGGAAGAATAGATAATCAAGTTAAAATAAGAGGTTTTAGAATTGAACTTGGAGAAATAGAAAATAAGATACTTAGTAATCAATATGTTAAAGAAGCTGTTGTAAGAGTTTATGAAGGAAATAACAAAGAAAAATATATATGTGCTTATGTTTGCTCTGAAAAGAGTATTGAAGAACTTGATTTAAAGGGATTCTTAAAGCAATTACTTCCAGAATATATGATTCCTAATATATTTGTTGAACTTGAAAAAATTCCATTAACTATTAATGGAAAAGTTAATAATAAGGCTTTACCAAAACCAGATTTCAATAAAAATCTAAAAGGATACAAGCCACCAGAAACTGATACTGAAATAAAACTTCAAGAGATATGGTCTCAAATTTTAGGAGTAGAAAAAATAGGAATAGAGGATAATTTCTTTGATTTAGGAGGACAATCTTTAAAAGCGATTATATTAAAAACTAAGATTAATGAAGTATTTTTGAAAGAGGTTACAATTCAAGATATTTTTTCAAAT
>SVCK01000117.1 GCA_015058375.1 Clostridium sp. | reverse complement strand
TTTCCTGTAACTTGTAAATATTTATTAGCATTTAAGTTCTTAATATAGTACCATCCATCTGAAAGCTTAGCTGTTTCCCCTGGAACAGTTGTAGTTGTTGGATTACTTGGTTGTGCTGGGTTACTTGGAGTAGTGTTTCCAGCTCCTGGAGTATCTGAAATATCTGCATCAGTATTAGTTGTAGGACCAGCACCAACAAGTGTAGGTGAGAATTTAAAGTAATCAAAATCTACATATCCACTTCCATCAGCACCAGTAGTATAGTTAAATAGACCAAATCTATAACCTACAAACCATAATTTGTAGTAGAAGTCCATTCCAAGTTTGTTTCCAAATTGAGTCCATGTAATACCATTATAGCTATAATAGAAAGTAGCAGAGTTTCTAGCACAGTCGGCATCAATTTTTAGATAAATAATATCCTGTGTAAGATTTATAGAAGTTTCTCTTGCTCCTACATTGAACTGAACAAGTTTCTTTGTACCATTATCATTTTTAACACCTATATATCCATATTTTGCATGGAATGCTGATAAACCAGCAATTTGTCCAGGTTTCATTTTTGAAGCATCCATCTTTACATATCCAGAAGATGATGGACCTTGCATTCTTTGTGTTAAAGTGTTTCTTGCTTGTAAAAGATCTTTAGAATAGCTTGTCTTAAGTCTAAGCCATCCAGGTCTATCTGATTTATTCCATTTAGAATTATCAGGGTTATGATTCCATTGCCATTGATATGATAAGCTACCACGAGTATTGAAGTTGTCGCTTGTTTTCATTGTGACAATTTTATTGCTATTAACTGGTTTTGTATAAGAATTTGGAATTTTCATACTTGCATTAACACCAATAATTGGCCATCCATTTTTCCAAGTTACAGGAGCAATTTTGGGAATACGTCCAACAGAACCTTTATCTTCAAATAAAGCAGCCCAGTTGTAGCTACCATCTTCAACAATACATACTTGATGATTTGCTCCATCATCTAAAATAACTTTTTGTTCATAAGGACCACCAAGATTTCTTGATCTCCATGCCTTTTCAATACGTTGATAGTAGTTTACATTTTCTTTTTGAGGAGTTGATAGAATATAGTAATATCCATCTTTCTTGAATATTCTGTTTCCATCGTGACTTTGACCACCATCAAAAACTTTTTTATTAAATCCACCATATTTTATAGATTTACAATCAGAATTTAATTCGGTTATAGTACATCCTCCATTTACTAAATAAACTTTTCCATTAGTATCAAAGAAAAGGTCTGCATCATGAGCATAGCCAACACCTTTAATTTCATTAAAAGTCCAACCTCCAAAATCTAAAGGTGCTTTGTGAGTACATACAAAAGTTTTACCAAGATCTAAAGAAGCAAAAGTAGCGTAGAATACGCCATTGTGATATTTAAGGCTTGGAGCCCAGCATCCTTTAGAATAAACATTTTTACCATTTTGTAGGTTATAAGCATCAGCATGATTTTTATCAATTCCATCCATTCCTACATCAATACGATCATAAGCATAAGAACAGATTTCCCAGTTTACCAAGTCTTGTGATTTTAAAACAGGTAGACCAGGAGTGTAACTAATACTAGAACTTAACATGTAATAAGTAGAACCCACCTTTATAACAGAAACATCAGGGTAGTCTGCATATAAAACTGGATTTTGAAAAGAACCATTTCCTAAATCTGAAGTATAAGCTTTAGCTTTTAATGTGTTACCATATATTAAAACACCAATTGCTAATACTAAAGAAAAAAGAAAGTTTACTAAAAATTTAGATTTTTTATTAGTATTAATCATTAAAATACCTCCCTAATTATTGATTTCAAAAAAGATTTTAGAAAATTACTATGGAGCAAACAATTACTAAATCGTAATTGTCACATAATATGTCTTGAATAACAATTTAACTATGTGTAGACAAATTGAAGAAAACATCTTTCTATGGTACTATAAATTAGATTGAAAAGTAATAAACAGAAGGAAGTATAATATATGAATTTAGTTACGTTAGAAAATGTAAGTAAGAGCTATAGTGAAAAAGTATTATTAAACAATATATCTTTAGGTATTAATGAAGGAGATAAAATAGGTATTATAGGAATAAATGGTGCAGGTAAATCTACACTTTTAAAGATAGTTGCAGGTAAAGATGAATTTTTTGATGGCAGTAGAGTGAAAAATAAAAATGCAAGGATTGAATATTTATCACAAAATCCTGATTTTGAAGAAGACGCTACAGTAATTGAACAAATTTTCAGAGGAGAAACAAGAGAAATTAAGCTTCTTATGGAATATGAAAAAGTTTTAGATAAGATGAACAATGAAAGTAGTGAAGAACTTAATAATAAACTTTTAAATATTCAAAGTGAAATAGATGCTTTAAATCTTTGGGAACTTGAAAGTGAAGCTAAGATAATTTTAAACAAACTTGGAATAACTAATTATGAAGAAAAAATTGGAAATCTTTCAGGAGGACAAAAAAAGAGAGTTGCTTTAGCATCGGCCTTGATAACTCCATGTGAACTATTAATCTTAGATGAGCCTACGAATCATTTGGATTCAGATTCTATTGAATGGCTTGAAGATTATTTAAATTCTAGAAAGGGTGCTCTTTTAATGATTACTCATGATAGATATTTTTTAGACAGAGTATCTAACAGAACTATAGAACTTGACAGGGGTAATCTTTATACATATGAAGGAAACTATACAAAGTTTCTTGAAAAGAAGATGGAAAGAACAGAAAGAGAAGAGTCACAAGAGGCAAAAAGACAATCTTTAATAAGAAAAGAATTAAAGTGGGTAAAAAGAGGAGCAAAAGCTAGAACAACTAAGCAGAAAGCTAGACTTCAAAGATTTGATGAATTAGTAAATAGAGAATATGTAAAACCTATTACTGATGTTGAAATGAATTTTGTAGGAACTAGACTTGGAAAGAAGATTATTGAAATTGAAGGGATTTCTAAAGCTTTTGATAATAAAACTTTAATTAAAGATTTTAATTATATATTCACAAAGGAAGATAGAATAGGGATAATAGGTGAAAATGGAGCTGGTAAATCTACATTAATTAATATGATAAGAGGAAGATTAACACCTGATGCTGGAGAGATAGAAGTTGGTGAAACAGTAAAAATAGGATGCTTTGCTCAAGATGATAGAGATATTGATACTAATATGAGAGTTATTGATTATGTAAGAGAAGGTGGAGAATACATTCCAGTTTCTGATGGTACTAAAATAACTGCTAGTACAATGTGTGAAAAGTTTCTATTTGATGGAACAATGCAATATACTAAAATAGAAAAATTATCAGGAGGAGAAAGAAGAAGACTTCATCTTTTAAGAGTTTTAATGGAAGCTCCAAATGTATTGTTACTAGATGAGCCTACTAATGATCTTGATATTAATACTCTTACTATATTGGAAGATTTTCTAGATAGCTTTGTTGGAGTAGTAGTTGTTGTATCTCATGATAGATATTTTTTAGATAGAATTTGCAATAAGATTTTTTCTTATGAAGGTAATGGAAAAATAAGAATTTACAATGGAAATTATAGTGATTATCTAATTACAGCAGAAATTGAAAAGATTGAGAATGAAAACAAAAATAAAAAACAAGATAAAGTTATAAAGGAAAGAAATCGTGAAAGAGATAATAGACCTAAATTTTCTTTTAAAGAGCAGAAAGAATACAATGAAACTCCTGGAATAATCGAGATGCTTGAACAAAAAATAGAAAAAATAGATGAAGAAATGGCTGAAAATGCTTCTTCATATGGAAAACTTCAAGAACTTAATGAGGAGAAAGAAAAGCTTGAAGCTGAACTTTTATTTAGGTATGAAAGATATGAATATCTAGAAAATATAGCAATACAAATAGAAGAATATAAAAAAATAAGTAGGTGAAAAAGTGGAATTACATGTTACTATAAAAGGTAAAAAAGAACCAATTGTTTTTAAAGGTGATAGAATTGATGTTTTAGATTTCGAGATGCAAGGAATACAATATAAACAAATAAGATATTTTAGAAAAGGCTTTTCTAAGTCAGAATATATTCAGTCAAATCTAGTAATAAAAATCAAAGAAATTGCTAAAAAGTAATTAACATAATAAAGAAAATGTACTATAATTAATCTGTATAACATATACATGTGAAAAAGATACCAACAGCTTATTGAACTACCAGAGTATCTTGATAAAGACACCTACAGCTAAAATATTCAGCAAGGTGTCTTGTGTTTATATGTTGAAATTGGGAGGAGTTACATATGGATTTAAGTTTTTTAAATTCTCTAAAGCAGGATTTGATTAAATCTGATGAAGAATTATTCGACGATTTAGAAGAGTATTCATTAGGTGAAGAGGCAAAGAATGATTGTCTTGTAAATTTATATGCTAAAGCGGGTTTTTTAAGATATGAAAAAGATGAAACAATTATTAATGTTTTTATGGATGCATATAATGAAAATTCTAGTCAAGCAATGAAAATTTTATTTTACCTTAGAGATAAAGAAAAAGGATTAGGAGAAAGAAGAGTTTTTAGGGTAATAATAAAACATTTAGCTTCAATGAACAGTTCATATTTAGCTTCAAACATTCATTTAATTCCTGTGTATGGAAGATGGGATGATTTATATAGTCTTTTTGATACTTATTTGCAAAGTGAAGCTATAGCTCTTATGAGAAAGCAGATAAGTAAAGATGTAAAAGCAGAAAAACCATCAAGTTTAGGAAAATGGTTAAAATCTGAAAATGCATCATCAAAGATTTCAAAAGATTTAGCTAGGAAAACAAGAGTTGCATTAGATTTATCATCTAAAGACTATAGAAATTTACTTACTCTGTTGAGAAAGAGGATAGATATTGTAGAACATGAAATGAGTAGTGGAGATTGGCGTAATATTAAATATGGTGAATATAATATTGCAACTATTAATAGATATAAAAAAGCGTTTTTAAGACATGATAAAAAGAGGTTCTTGGATTATATAAATGTTATTGAAGCTCAAAATAATGATACAAAAAGTCAGAAACAACAGTTATATCCTTATGATATTATAGAGGGTATATGTAATAGAAAAGATAATGTTAAAAGAAAAGAACTTTATAAAAAGTGGGATGAAATTAAAAAATTAAATCTTAAGATGCAGGGGGATACTCTTGTATGTTTTGGAATTAATAAAAAAAGTTTAAATAGTTCTAGAAAATCTCCTGCATTTATAACTGGTGTTAGTACAGCTCTATATTTATTAGAAAATAATAAGGATAAATATAAGAATTATATTTTAATAAATACACCTCATCCTAATTTAGTTAGGGTAAAGAGTGAAAATTTAATAGATAGAATAAATGAAACAGCTGCTTATTGTTGTACTGATGAAATTAACGTTGAATCTATACTAGACTTAATACTTTTTGCAGCAATTAAAAATAGTATAAATTTAGATAAATTGCCTAGAAAGATATTATTCATTTTTGATAGTAAGTGTAGATTAGCTAATAAAAATAGAAAAGATATAAAAGAACATCTTATAAGTGAAAATGAATATAAGAGAATAAAGTCTAAGTGGGGTAAAAGTGGATATAAGATACCTGATTTAGCTTTTTGGAGAATTGATGGATACAATAAAGATGCTAAAGTTATTGAAGATAATAAAGGATTTCAATATGCTTTTGGTTATTCAGATGAAATATTTAAGTTTTTTATATCAGGAGATAAAGTTACATCAAATAGTATGTTAGAAGATGTAATCAATAATGAAAGGTATAAGATAATAGGCGAAAAAGCTAAAAATGATAAATTGATTATGTAGTTTTTATTGATTAAAATTTGATAAATTTGGTTATTATATTAATGAGTAGTCATCTTTTTATATACAGGGATGTAGGATATTTAATTGTTCTATGTCCCTGTTTTATTGTGCAAATAAATATATAGTCAAAAATGAATTGCTTTTAATGCAGTTTTAAATTACACTTATGTTTTTACTGATTTATTTTACAAAAAATTGATTATTTTCAATAAAAAATAAAAGTTGAAAAAAACAATTAAATAAAGTATAATTTGTATGTAAAAATATTGATTGAGAGGTGGAAAAAATGAAGTCAAATTTTAAAAAGAAAATAGTAACAATACTATTAGGAATATTTTTAACTATTTCATGTACTCCTAGTGCTGCATCAGCAACTAATATTTTTGCTATGATTCAGAGAGCAGGGAAAGCAGCTTCATCAGCACAAATGGAAATGGATAGAATTGCACGTAGAATGAATAAACCTAATTATACAAAAACAACTACAGGAGAAGTAGCACCGGTTGTTATAAAATCTACTACTGTTAGTTCACGTCCGCAATTATCAATGTTTGGAGTGTATTCATATATTGAACATGGTAAGGTTCATAATGATTATGGAGAAACAGTTCATAGAAGCAATTTACCTTTATATGCATTAATGTACGAACAAGGTTATGGACAGATAGTAGGAGTGAGCATAGATAATGTTGGATTAAGTTCAGCTTTATTAACAGAAAGATTTGCTTTGGATGATACCACACCTATAGATGAAGCTTGTGCACAATTAGTTATATTTGATGATGAAGTAATTAGAAGTTTAAGTAATGGAGCACATAATGTTATGATTTTTGCAGTTAATGAAAAAGGTGAATTATTTTCAGATAATTTCTCATTTGTTTTAGAAGATTAGAAAAATGGGCAATCTTAAAAAGATTGCCCATTTACTCTTTTTGCCATTAAGATATCGGGTTTTCCTAAACCATTTGAATCAGGAATAACACCTACAATAGAAAAACCATTTTTTAGGTAAAATTCATAAGGATTATGCTTAAGGTTTTTAATCTTCTTTATTTTTTTTAGAGTATTGTCGTATATGTCAATATTACTTAATGAAGTTTCATGTTTTTCATCTTGTATACCTAAAATTATAGTGATTCCTTTTCTTAAAAAAACTTCTTTTTCAAATGCGGATAATAACGAACTTCCAAGTTTTTTATTCTGATAATCTTTTCGTATTACTAAAGGTTGAATTTCCCATACATGAAGATTATAATTTTCAATTCCACATATCCAACCTACAATATCTTTTTGTTCATTCATAGCTATAAGATTTATTTTAGTATCATCTAATGATTCTTTTACTATCTTTAGGGCTGTATCAATATTTGTAATTGTATCAAAATTATTAAAAATTAAATTTGAACATTGTTGTATGTATTTTTCATTATTAAAGAGTTTTGTGATTTTCACTTTGCATCCCCCATTTATAAATTTAAACTGTTTTTACAATATTATAAAATAATTCTATATCTTAGTAAATAAGTTAAGCAATTATTGGATTAAAAAACACTAAATGTATATTATAGAAAAGGTTTGATTTTGAAAAAAGATTAAACAAGAAAAAATAAATAGTTAATTTATTGTTATATAATTGAAGTATTTAGAAATTTACATTCAATTATGGTAAAATAATAATATTAAACAAAAGAAAGGATGATAAAGAATATGTCTCATATGGCCGGAAAAGAAGCCTATAAGAGCTTGGAAGAAAGAATTAATAGATTTCCTCAAGGGGCACCTCCTTCAGAGACTCTTTATAAAATTTTAAGTATTCTATTTACAGAAAAAGAAGCAAGACTTGTAGCACAACTTCCTATAAGACCTTTTACTGCTAAAACTGCAGCTAGGACTTGGAAGATGAGTGAAAAGGAAGCAGAAACTATTTTGGAAACATTAACATCAAAGGCTGTTCTTTTTGATATAGAATATGAAAAAGTCAAAAGATATTGTCTTCCACCTCCAATGATTGGATTTTTTGAATTTTCATTAATGAGAACAAGAGGAGATATTGATATGAAAGTTTTAAGTGAACTTTATTATCAATATTTAAATGTAGAAGAAGACTTTATTAAGGATTTATTTTTAGGTACTGAAACAAAATTTGGTAAGGTATTTGTTAATGAACCTGTTTTAGCAAGGCAAAATGAACTTGAAATTATGGATTATGATAGAGCAACTAATGTCATTAAAAATGCTCAGAATATTACTTTGAGTCTTTGCTTTTGCAGACATAAGAAACACCATTTAGGTCAAGATTGTTATGCACCAATGGAAACTTGTATGACTTTTGGTAATGCAGCTGCATCTTTAGCTAGACGTGGTTATGGAAGAGAGATTGAAGCTTCAGAAGCATTAGAAGTATTAGATATGTGCTATGAGTATAATCTTGTACAATGTGGAGAAAATGTTAGGGATGGTTCTCTATTTTTATGTAATTGTTGTGGATGTTGTTGTGAAGGTATGGAAGCAGTTAAGAAGTTTGGATATTTAAATCCTATTGAGACTACTCCATTTTTGCCTAGTGTGTTAGATGATCCTTGTGTAGGTTGTGGTAAGTGTGAGAAAGTATGTCCTATAGAGGCTATAAAAGTTAATAAGGATACTAGGAAGGCAGAAGTTAATGAAGAAATATGCCTTGGTTGTGGAGTATGTGCTAGAAATTGTCCAAGAAAAGCAATAATTCTTAAGAAGAGGGATAAGGAAATTATAACTCCAGCTAACTCAACACATAGAATTGTTTTACAGGCTATTGAAAAAGGTCAACTTCAAAATCTTATTTTTGATAATAAGGCACTAACAAGTCATAGAGCTTTAGCTGCTGTATTATCAGCTATTTTAAAATTACCTCCTATAAAAAAAGCAATGGCTAGTAAGCAGATGAAATCAGTTTATCTTGATAAGCTTATTAGTAAATGGGGATAAAAAAAGGCAATACGCTTTTTACAGCGTATTGCTTTTTTTAGTCGTTTAATCAGTATGTTTATGTCGTTTAACCTACTCGATTTATTTATATGATATATCACAAATATGTCAATAACGTGACAAAAGTTAAATGAATGATTTTATTTTAAGTATTTGTGAAAAAAGTTTTATAGCTTTTATGTAAATTATGATATTAAATGATGGCATAGAATTACATTTTATGATATTATAATTATTATTGTAAACATTTTGAATTAAGGGACAGAAAAGGCATAAACACATAGGGGGAGAAGAGAATGGTTAAATATAATAAAGAGGAAAGTCTAAAAAAAGATTCAGAAATACATAAGGCACAGATAATATCTTTTTATGCATATAAGGGAGGGATTGGCAAAACTACTGCTTTAATAAAGACAGCTTTGCTTTTAGCTGATAAAGGTAAGAAAATTGCTATTATAGATATGGATTTAGAAGAGCCAGGATTCTATGATGCATTTAGCTCTACTTTAAAATTAGAAGGTGGATTAGTTAATTATTTATTTAATAAATATAATGGAACAGCAAAGGGTACAACTTTAGAAAAAATGCCATTAGTTAAAAGTCTCAAATTTAGATCAGGTGGAGCTATATATGTTATTCCAGCAGGTAGAGTAGATAGTGATTATATAAAAATGATTAAGTCTCTTAAAGAGAAAAGAATTGATGGAAATAGAGATATACAAGAAATTATTGATAAAATTTCTAAGGCTTATAATATAGATTATGTTCTTATAGATTCAAGACATGGAATTAATTTCTGGGGAGGATTGTCTTTGAGTAAAGTTGCAGATGAAGTAATGATGTTTGCTTATCCAGATATGGAGAATATACAAGGTATAAATCTTTTTTTAGAAACTATTGAGGATAAGGAAAAATGTTCTTTAGTAATTTCAAAGGTAAATAGTTCAGAAAGAGCAACTCAAGAGGTTGAAAATATTTTAAAGAAAGTAAATTTTAAAGATAACATCATGAAAATAGGGTATGATTCTGAAATGGCAGAAAAGGCAAAGTATCCAATAGAAAATAAAATAAAAAAATATTCAGAGATATGTGATACTCTATTAGAAAATGAAGTGAAAAGAAAGAATAAAGAGTGGATTAATAATAATGCTTCTGATGTTATAGAATTTATAGAAAACTTAGCTGAAGGAAATAATTTCAATAAAATTTTAACTGATCAAGAACTTAAAATATTGAATATAGATAATTATGCACTTGCTATAGATGATTCTATTAATATAAAGAATTTAATAGAAGGTTATTATGATGATAAGAAAGTTATTAATTTAACTTTTCATAATAAATTAATGAAGAAAATAGTTGAGAAGTACTGTAATGCAGAAGGGTTTTTGGATATATGTTGTTTATCAATGTTTTCATTAGCATTAGTAAGTCTTGATGAAAATTTAAATATAAATCAAAATTCAGACATTGAAAAAGCTCTAAGTAAGTATTTTATGGATTTTTATTATAAGAGCAATAATTCAAAGGGAAGAATATTAAATGCATCAAATTACTTTGTAGAAATATTAAATGCAAAGAAAAGTGAATCAGAAGGTAAAGAGGAAGAAAAAGAAGAAGGAAAAGTTGTATGCATAAATATAGACAGGCTTATGGAATTTATATCAATGCTAGAGGCAAGTTGTAATGTAGCAAAGGCTAAAAATGCAGTTTTATTTAGAGTATTGTTCTTAATTCTTAATGTATTAAATAGAAACAATAATTATCAGTTTAAATTGATTTTAAATGATAGAAAATATAGAAATGATGAAGATTTTAATAGAGAGTTTAAAAATAATATTTTAGAGTTAACATGGAATAATTCGAATAGAAGACAAGATATTATAGATAAAATTAGAAATGTAAATACTAAATTATTTAAGCAAGAGATGTATTCTAAAGTGAAAAGAGAATTGATTTTTCCAATGTCTGTACAAGAAAATGGGGTAAAGTTTAAGTTTGATGAATGGTTTGTTAATGCTCTTGACAGACAGAGATTGTTAAATAAAAAAGGTATTTTAGATGTGATTAAGGAAAGTGCAGCTTTAGAGAAAAATAATGAAAATTCTAAAAGCAGTATTATTACAATTAATAAGATAAAAATAGCTATACAAAGATGTGTGTTTAGATAGAAATTAATAATACACAACATAATATGAAAAAAGGCGATGTATTTAAGAATGATTTTAAATCATTTAGATTACATCGCCTTTTTAAAAGGAAAGTATGTGTAAGTTAGATTTTACCACTGATTATTTGTGGCGGTTTTTGGATTTTCAACACAATTTTTGTTACAACCTTCTTCAGCACTAGAAGTTGAGTTGTGTTTTTTCTTTTTTGACTTATCACAGTTACATCCGCAATTTTTACTCATTTTAATCACTCCTTTTTCAAAGTTCAATAGTATTTTGTGTAGTTGAAAAGTTTAAATACTGATAAATGAAATGAAAAGAAGTTATATAATACATCTTTTTGAACAAAATGCTTTATTTTAAATAATTAATATATAAGTATATATATTTGAAATTTTATGATAAACTATTAAAATAAATTGGAAATTGTATGGAGGATGCTAGAGATGAATAAAGATAAGTTGATTAAGTCATTAAATAATAGGGGATTTATAGCTAAATATTTTGATTGTAGGGAAGATGCAGTAAATTATTTAAGTGAAAATATTAAAAATAAAACTGTTGGAATAGGAGGTTCTGAAACTGTTAGAGAAATTGAACTTCATAAAGCATTAGAGAAGAACAATAAGGTATTTTGGCATTGGGATAAAGCTTTAGTTCAAAAGGAAGGACTAAATGGTGCAAGAGATTTAGCAGCAAATTCTGATATATATATAACTTCAGTTAATGGAGTTTCTGAAGATGGAACTTTAATAAATATTGATGGCACAGGTAATAGAATTGCTTCAACAGCTTATGGACATGAGAAAGTTTATTTTATTATTGGTAAAAATAAAGTTCAAGAAACTTTTGAAAAAGCAATGTGGAGAGCGAGAAATATAGCAGCTCCTTTAAATGCCAAGAGATTAAATAAGAAAACTCCTTGTGCTGTAAAAGGAGATAAATGCTATGATTGCAATAGCTTAGATAGAATTTGTAGAGGATTTTTAATTATTGAAAGAGCTATGAAATCTATGGATATGGAAGTGATTATTATTAATGAAGATTTGGGAATGTAATGTGTAAGGAGTAAAGAAGATGATTGAGACAATAGATTTGTGTAAAGTATTTGGAGAAAGTGATGAGAGTAAATTTTATGCTAATAAAGATATTAGCATTAAGATAAATGATAATGAATTATTAGTTATATTAGGGCCATCAGGTAGTGGGAAAAGTACATTTATGAATTTATTAAGTACTTTAGAAAAACCTACTAGCGGAAAGATTCTTTATGATGGAAAAGATATTTCAAAATTAAAAGGAAAAAAACTTACTAAGTTTAGAAAAGAAGAAATAGGATTTATTTTTCAACAATATTATCTTATATCAATGCTGACTGTTTATGAAAATATAGAAATAGCAGCTAAGTTATCAAGTAAAGATAAGAATTTCATTAATAAACTAATAGAAGAGGTTGGTTTAAAAGGAAAGGAAAATAAGTATCCATTTCAACTTTCAGGGGGAGAACAACAGAGAGTAGCTATTGCAAGAGCTATTGCAAAAACGCCTAAGGTACTTTTCTGTGATGAACCAACAGGAGCACTTGATGAAGAAAATAGCAAAAAGATACTTAAATTAATCTGTAAGGTTCAAAAGGAATATGATATTACAATAATTATGGTAACTCATAACCCTTTGATTGCAGATATTGCCGATAGAGTTATTTACATGAATAGCAGTAAAATAATATCTGATGAGTTAAACGAAGTAAAGAAAGATGTAGATGAATTGGAGTGGAATTCGTGATGAAAAATCTTATTAAGACTATATTTAGATCATTATTTGCCAAAAAACTACAGACTTTTATCCTACTTATATTATTAACAGTTTCAGGTATTCTGTTTTCTTATGCTTATACAGCTGTTTCTGTTATGAATAAGTACAATTTAGAAATTAAGCAGGATTCTAATTTAGAAGACTTAAGATTTATGATAAAACCTGGAGAGGAAAAGAAAGTAATTGATTTAGAGAAAAAATATAACATTGATACAGAGGAATATGAAAGTAAATTTCTTCAAGAAGAGTGGCAGGATAAAACAATAAATATATATGCTACAAAAGAAAGGCAGAACATTGATAAAGCAATATATATAGATGGAGAATCTCCTTCGTCTGATGATGAAATTGCTATTTTTAAAAACTTTGCTGAGGAAAATAATATAGGTTTAAAAGATAAATTTAGTATTAAAGAAAAGGAATATACAGTAACAGGTATATTTATTTCAGCGGACAAGCTTACTATTTATGATACTAGTAAATCAGTTAATATAAATACCTCAGATAATTGTATGGCAATTTTAAATGGAGCTGCTTTTAAGGAAATTGATTCTTCTATAGATAAATATTATTGTGGTGTTTTTAAAGAAGATGATTTAGATAAGAGAGCAGAGATTTCTAATATAGCTGATGAAGAATATATTATTTATGCAATAAGTAGCGAAGATTATTCTGAAGTAACAATGTTAGATTCCCTAATAAAAAGTAATAAGAGCTTAATGACATATGGAATGGGATTATTAGTTATAATAATCATAATTGTTGCTTTAATAGAATTAGCTAATAGTTTTAAATCCTTCTTAAAACCTATAGGGGTGCTTATAGCAATTGGATGTAGCCGTGTAAAAATAGTATTGTCATATTTATGTTATAGCATTGTATTTGCAGTTCCTATAATATTAGGATTATTGTTAGGATATATGGCTTCAGATAGTTTTTTAATGAGCATTAATAAGCTTTATAATATTAATATTACTAAAGTAAATGTTGGAATTACAGGCTTTCTAGAATGTCTTATAGGTGAAACTTTAATCTTAACTTTATCTGTACTTTTAATGGTAACAAGAAGTATTAGTAAAGATGCTATGCATCTTATAAAATCAAATGAAAAGCAAAGTGTTAATATAATTTATATTTATCTAAAGAAATTAATCTCAATTTTTAATTTTAGTACAAGAGTAAAATTATCAATAGCTATGAGAAAACCAGGTAGATTTGTATTAGGAATATTAGTATTCTTTATTTCTTATAATTTATTTGGAAGTGCTTTTGCTATTAAGAATTCTACCTCAAACATTACTAAAAACTATGCAGATTACTTGAACTTTAAAGAAGTTTATTATTACAAAACAATTAAAAATGGAGAAGTTGAAGAAGATAGTGATAAGTTTATTAGTACAGGTGTGAAACTTATAAAAAATGAAACAACAGATGAAAAGATTAATTATTACTATACTCTTGAAGGGATAGATTGTAATCAAGAAAGCATTAATTTAACAGATGAAAAGGAAAATGAATTAATAGAAAACTTAACTTCAGGAGTTGTTATTCCAAAGATAATAAGTATTAAACATCATATATCAGAGGGGGATAAGTTAAAGCTAAATATTTGTGGAATTGAAAAGGATATAGAAGTAAGCGGTATTAATAGTTCTGTAATAGATGAGAAAATATATATAGATATAAATGAATTATATGATTTAGGTTTATATAAGGAAAATGATTATACTGGTGTATATGTAAAGAACACAGAAGCTATTAATGAGGAAGATCAAGATATTAATTATAGTTTGAGTAAAGATAATCTTATTGATATAAGTAAGAAATTTGGTGAAAGTACTAAGGGTATCGAAAGTATAATGTTTATTAGTTCTGTACTAATAAGTGTGTTATTAATAGTTTTAATATCGGCATTTAATTTTAATGATAATATTAAAAATGTTGCTTTATTAAATTTTATAGGATATTCGAAGAGAAAAACTAATGATATGATTGTTAATGTTTTGGATAGTACAGCATTGGTTGGTAGCATACTAGGAGTTCTTACAGTAGGATGTTTTTTAAAGAACTTTGAAAATATTCTTCTTACTGCATCGAACTATCCATTAACATTTGAATTAAGCTTAAATTATAAAATAATATCTTTAATGATAAATCTAGCTTTATATGCTTTAATAAAGTTATTGTGTAATTTAGTTTTAAACAAAGGAAGTATTGTAGATATCCTTAGAAAAGAATAAAATATTATTGAAAGATAACAAGTTATATATAGTAGTAAAAATAAGGAGATAAAAATGAGTAAGACATTAGTGTTGGCTGAAAAGCCATCGGTTGGAAGAGACCTAGCAAAAGTTTTAAAATGTAGTCAAAATAAAGGTTCATATATTGAAGGTAATAAATATATAGTTACTTGGGCAATGGGACATTTAGTAGGACTTTTAGATCCTGAAGGATATGATAATAAGTATAAACAATGGAAGATGGAGACACTTCCAATGCTTCCTAAGTACATGAAGCTTACTGTTTTAAAGAAAACAGGTAAACAATATAATGAGGTTAAAAAACAACTTTTAAGAAAAGATGTATCAGATATAGTTATTGCAACGGATTCAGGAAGAGAAGGAGAACTTGTAGCACGTTGGATTTTAGAAAAGTCTGGCGTTAAGAAGCCTC
>SVCK01000116.1 GCA_015058375.1 Clostridium sp. | reverse complement strand
CTGAAAATAACGAAGTATTAATGCTTGCTTATATGTCTAAGGAAAGTCTTATTAAAACTTTAGAAGGTGATACTTCTTGGTTTTACAGTAGAAGTAGAGATGAACTTTGGAATAAAGGCTCAACATCAGGACATTTTCAATTTGAAATGGTTGAAGAAGAACTTAAAAAGAGAGCGAATAAGATAAATAACTTTAAAGGTGAGAAAAAAGAAATAAACAATTATTAATAGTTATTTTTGAGAAAGACTGTATCAGAGAGTGTGTCTGCATATAGTCTTTTTTATGAGTTAAATTATATTATTATAAAAAAACGTCTCCCATTTTAACTTATATAAGGAAGACAAAAAGACATAAATATTAATTTTGATACTACTTTTTTTTAGACGTAAAGATAAAAATTAAACTTATTATAAAAGCAATTGCAGATAAAGCTGATATAAAAATATCTAATTTCATTCGTGCGATGTTTCCTGACGTCATATTTATATATGATTCATATGACCAGTATAATAGGAATATAGCTGAGAAAATAGGAACCAATTTAAAGTAAACAGATTGGAATTTTTCCATATAATTACCTCCTTTTAAAATTGCTGGTATTTATCACAGTATATAATATAAAGGACTGTATGTCAAAATAGAAAATGAAAAGGAATAAATATATTTATGATTAAAAAGATAAAAAATACTTAGACTTCTGAATAGGAATTTGGAATATTTCGTTTGAACTAGATGTGTTGACAATAAAAAACATAAATGTTAATATATACATTTATAAAGTGTATTCAAAAAATTAAGTATTAACTTAGAAAATAGATAATTATATTTCAAACATTTCAGATACATCTTTTAAAAGGGAATTTGTAAAAAATTCTACAATCCATAATATTATTTTTATCACAATATGAGGTGAGTGCTATTATAATGTGTGAAAAAAATAACAATTTATTAATAAAGTAGTTCAAGGAAAAATGGAGGGATAAATAAATGGGAAGAGAAGTAATAATTAAGGCTGATAAGTTGAAAAAAGAATATGTAGTAGACGATCAAAGAAATCTTATCATCAAAGGAATGGATTTAGAAATATATAAAGGTGAGTTTACTGTTATAATGGGAAGTTCAGGCTCAGGAAAATCAACTTTATTATATTTACTAAGTGGATTAGAAAAAACTACATCTGGTAATATCTATATAAATGGTAAAAACTTGACTGAATTCTCGGAAAAAGAAACTGCTGTTTATAGAAGAAATGGTATGAGCTTTGTTTATCAAAATATAAATTTATTAGATAATTTATCACTTTTAGAAAATGTTATATTACCTGGATATATTTTAGGGGATAGCAAGGATAGTGTTAATAAGAGAGCTAAAGAACTTCTTGAATCTGTAGGTCTTGCTAAAGAAATGAATAAACTTCCAGTTAAAGTATCTGGGGGACAGCAGCAGAGATGTGCAATTGCAAGAGCCTTAATAAATAACCCACCAGTAATATTTGCTGATGAACCTACAGGAGCGTTAAATTCCAAGACTGGAAAAGAAATACTTGATTTATTAGAAAAAGTTCGTGATGATGGACACACAATTGTAATGGTTACTCATGATATTAAAGCTGCGTTAAGAGCAGATAGAATTATTTTTATTACTGATGGATGTATTCGTGGAGATTTATCTCTTTTAGGTACATCAAAAGCTGAAAAAGAAAAAAAAGTAGTAGACTACTTGGAAAGCATGGGTTGGTAAATGAGAGCAATTAGATTAATAATAAGAAAAAAAATGAAATATAAAAAGGTACAGACTGCACTAGTAGGTATTATTCTAGCAATAGCAAGTTTATTATTAGCTGCATCTATTAATCTTCTTGTTAGTCTAGATAAGCCATATAAAGAAACACACAACAATTTGAATGGTTTTGATAATTTAATATTAGCAAAAACAAATGCAGAAGACGTTGATAAAATTATCGATGTTTATAATAACAATGATAATGTTAAAGATATTCAAAAACAGCATGGATTTTATAATGATGACAATGCATTAGTCGATGGTAAGAAAATGAAACAGTTTTATATCATGGAAGAATATTCGCAGGATTCAGACATTGATAAGATTCAGGTATTAAAAGGCAGTGATGCTAGTGAACCTGGTGATCGTGAAGTATGGATATCAAGTGATGTTGCTGATTCTAATGATATTAAAATTGGAGATTATATAACTTTTAATATTGAAGATAAAGAATATAAATATGAAGTTAGTGCGCTTATAGTAGATCCTAGTATGGGACAAGCAGGCTGTGGTGTATGCAGAATGTGGGTTAAAGATGGAAGCTTAGAAGACGTGGTTTCAGAAGGAAATCTATATAATGTCGTAACATTGACATACAAAGATGAAGATAAAGCAGAGAGCACTGAACTTGATGTTGAAAATGATTTTGGTAGACCTGTAAATGGATATTCTTATCGATATGATACTCTAAAAAGTAATAGTTTGATTTCATATAAAATGATGGGCGGAATCTTATTGGGAATATCAGGATCTATAATATTCTTTGTACTAATGGTAATTATTATGACAATAATAAATACTATCTATAATGAATACAAAAATATTGGAATTTTTGAGTCACTTGGTCTAAAAAAGAATCAGGTTTCAGGAATATATATATTACAATTCTTAATTATTGGTTTTATATCAAGTGTCGTTGGAGGCTTGCTAGGATGTGTAGTTTCAAAAGAACTTTTACAGGCATACTTTTTAAGTCTTGGATTTGTAAAAGTATCAATACCAATAGTTTCAACAATATTAATAAGTATAGGAACTATAGAAGTATTTATAGCTTTAGCTACTTATATTGCAACTAGAAAAGTTTCTAAAATTTCACCAACAGAAGCTATTAGAATGAGCAAAGTTAAAAATGTAAATAAGACAAAGAAAGGACTTCCAATAGATAAGTTCCGTCATTTAGGAGTTACTTGGATTTTAGGATTAAAAAATATATTTGCAAATGCAGGACAGTCAATTTTACTTATTATTATTATGGCTGTATCAATATTCATTATAGTATTTTCAATAAATGCAAAGTTTGCAATGGGTAATATGGAGAAGTATTCACAGCAATGGGGACTTGAAAATTGTGATATTTCTTTAGAACCAAAAGAAACTATGAATAGTGAAGAAGCAAAAAAAATAGCAGATAAAATAGCTAATGATAGCAGGATTGACTCTGCTACTGTTATGAAGTCATATAGAGGTGTAATTGTACCAAAAGATGATGATAATCCATCACAACCAATGTTAACATTGTCATATGATAAAGATTTATCTGATATAGGTATGTCAGTAATAGAGGGAAGATTAGCTGAGAATAAAGAAGAAGTTACGATTTCTGCTGTACTTGCTAAAAAATATAATAAGGATGTTGGCGATAACTGGACACTTTATATCGGTGGTAAAAAAGTTGATATGAAGATAGTTGGAAAATATGAATGTGCAGTTAACTTTGGTAAAATATTAATAATACCATCAGATACAATATCAGAATATGATAAAACTTTTGCATATAAAGCAATAAAGCAAATAAGTATCATAGCTAAAGATAGTACAGAAGTTGATAAAATTGTTTCTGATTATAAAGATGAATATGGTGATTCATTTACTGTAGATGGATCAAATCAATTCTTGAAGAATGCAGTTAAGGAAAACTTTGGACCTATAGATATTGTTATGAATGTTATAATAATAAGTTTCATTTTGGTTGCATGTATATGTATTATGAATATCAATACAATAAATATCAATTCAAATATGAAGGAACTTGGAATTTACAAGACATTAGGATTTAGAAAGAAACAAATACAGGATATTTATTTGACTAGAATATCCATACTATTAGCAATTGCGATAATTATAGGTGTTGTGTCTGATTTATTATCGCAAAATTCAATTATGGCGATGACTATGAAGTTTGTAGGTATTAATAATTTTACACTAAGTAATGATGTGAAATTTATAGTATTTTCATTAATTGTCTTCACTTTAAGTATTATGTTATCAGTAGTATTAAGTTGCTATAACTTATCAAAACTAAGTGCAAAAGATCTTGTAAGTGAATAGATTATAGCCTATTAAAAAAGGTAAATTTGATTTTAAATTTTAACAGAAAAAGCTGTTGTATTAGTATTTTAATACAATGGCTTTTTTTGATTTCTAGGAAATAATAAAAATTTCTGTTGTTAGTTAGAGTGCTAGAAGTGTATACCTAATATACAAAAATATTACATAAGATTAAAATTAAAATATCAATAAAATGCTTAAAATCTTAACTATTTGATTAGGTTTTAAATTAAAAATAAAAAAATTTTCAATAAAATGTGGAAAATATTATTAAAAGTGATATAATATAAAGTATAATAAATTTAAGGGGGATAATTAATGGAAAATAGAGAAGAATGGGCTTCGAGAGTAACATTTATTCTTGCAGCTGTTGGTTCAGCAGTAGGTCTTGGTAATGCTTGGCGTTTTCCTGGATTAGCGGCAAAATATGGAGGAGGAGCTTTTCTGATTACATATGCTATAGCAATGTTAGTGTTAGGAATACCAATGTTGACTATGGAAATAGCACTAGGTAGAAAGACAAGGCAAGGGGCACCAGGAGCTTTCAAAAGTGTTAATAAAAAGGCAGAATATGTAGGATGGGCAGCTACAACTAATGCATTTGCTATTGAAATATATTATGCAGTTGTATTTACGTGGGTTCTTTTAATGTCAGTATTTAGTTTTAAATTCGCAAATATGATAGGAGATTCTAAAGCGGCAAGTTCGTTATTTATGGAAGTAACTGAAACGTCAGGTACTATATCTGGTATGAAAATTCCTTTTACTATGGCAATAGCGTTAATTGTAGCTTGGTTGCTTATTTATTTATGTATTAGAAAAGGAACAGTTAGCGTAGGTAAAGTTGTAAAATATACAGGATTAACGCTTCCTTTAGTATTCTTGGTTATCATGGCGATTAAAGGAATTACAATGCCAGGAGGAATAGAAGGATTAGCTAAGTTATTAATACCTGATTATGCTTCGATAAGTGCAAATAGTTTATGGCCAAGTTTAATAATAGATGCTATAGGACAGGTGTTTTATAGTTTATCAATAATGATGGCAATTATGATAGCTTATGGATCATATTTAAGTGAATCATCTAATATAGCAAAGGATGCTACAATAATTGCTTTTGCAGATTTAGGTGTAAGTGTATTATCAGGAATAGTTATGTTTACTACAATGTATGGGGTAGGCATGACTTCAAGTGATATGTCATCATCAGGCATAGCAACAGCTTTTATTATTTTTCCACAAGCTATAGTAAATTTAACGAATATAGGATGGGTTAATGCTATATTTGGATTTGTATTTTATGCATGTTTATCATCATTAGCTATAGATTCTGCTTTTTCAATAGTAGAAGGTGTATCAACAGCAATAGCTGATAGATTTAAACTTAATGCAAGAAAGACTACTAAATTTATTTGTATAATTTCAGCAATATTTTCAATAGTATTTATAACTCAATCAGGGTTAGCATGGCTTGATATTGTTGACAACTGGACTAATCAGTATAATATGATAATAATAGGCGCTATGGAATGCATAGTTATTGGATGGATATTTAAACCTAAGAAAGTTCTAGACGAAATTAATAAGAATTCTGGAAGATTCAAAATGTCAGAATGGTGGTTCAATACATCGATTAAATTTATTGCACCAATTGCTTTGATAGGATTTGGATTATTGAATCTAACTTCATTATTTAAAAATGGAGGAGTTTATGGAGCAGAATCAGGGTATCCGTTATGGTCTAATATCGTAGGGGGATGGGCTGTGACATTTATAGTTTTTGTTAGTGGATTTATTGCAAAGGCTATTATTAATCATAAAAAGAAAAATGGTTTTGAAGACGAAGATAATTCTTGGAAATAATCAATAAAAAAGAGGTAGCATACAATGTCTGTGTGATACCTCTTTTGGTATGTCCAGCATTAGAATTAATGTTAATTATATGTAAAAGGAATAAATTCGTCTATTATTGCGTAAAATAATTGATAGCTTTGGTAGATTTTCAGTATAATATAGGATATAATAAGAAATCAACAGTATTTGAAAGGAGCTTTTAGTATGAAAGAGCTGTTTAAGATTAAGGATTTATCTTTTTATGAGGAAGAATTCTTAGATGATATAAAAGAATATGAAGATATAATTCCTATAATTAAAGAACTTGAAAGAAAGTTAACTTATGAAAAGCTAGCAGTAACTGAAGATAATGAGTGTTGTGGAGTAAGCAGAGATAATTACTTTACTCAGATACATGGATACATAAATAATGAAGATGAATTTATTACAAATGAAGAAGTTGAGCAATTCAAAATTAATAAAGACGAATTAGACTTATTTGTAATTAGAATTTATAAATGTGTTGATTGCGGCAAGTGGATAATAGATATATTGGAATAGAAGAAAAGAGTGCTAGAAAATTGACTTTCTAATTTCAAGGCACTCTGTTTTTCTATATTAACATATAGAAAATTCTATTATAGTTTAAAGGGAGGAATAATTTTTATAGTAGAAGAAAATAAGAATGAATTGATGTTTTTTATAAATAGGTGGTGATAATAATGCGTAATAGATTATTTTTGAAAAAGAGATTTAAAATTATTTCTATTATTGGAATTGTGATGGTCTTATTAGGAATGGGGTATTCTATTCAACATATTAATAATAGTAGAGATAGAGTAATTGCTAAGCTTGAGGTATGTTTAAAAGAAGGTGATTTAAATTCTTTAAGAAATCTTGTTGAAATTAACGAAGACAAGGTAGCTAAGGAAGATTTAAAACCTTTAATGCAGTATTATATGCAAAATTCACAGGCAATAGATAATTTAATTAGTAGTTTAAAAAAGGGTAAAGATACATCAGTGTTCAATATTAGAAATAAGAAGAAAGGTATTCTAAATATATATAAGTTAGAGTTAAATACTTATAATATTAAGATAGATAGTAATTTTGAATCATCAACATTTACAATAGATAATGAAAAATATATAAATTCTGGAGAATCTATAGAAAATGTTATTCCAGGGATTTATACTGTTAAGGGATTATTACACGGAGATTATGGTGATATTGAAACAACACATGAATTTTTGTTGATGAACGATGAAGAGTTGAAGATTAAATTTAATGCTATAAATGTAAGTGTTAAATCTATATTTAAAGATGCTCAAGTATATATTAATGGAGAAGATACAGGTAAGAAAGTAGAAGAAATAGATGAAATAGGACCTTTTCAGACAGATGGTTCATCATCAGTATACATAGAAAAAGAATTTCCTTGGGGAAGAATAAGAAGTGAAGAAGAGTATATAAAGGACATACCAGTTATAAATTTGGATATTGATATTAAGAATGATAATCTTGTAGATGACTTAACAGAGGTTTCTAACAAATTTTATTTAAGTGTATTTAATGCTTTAAATGCTGAAAATAAATCGGATATAACTAATTCAGAAGAACAGGTTAAGAATAAAATATATTCAGTTTTACAAGAAAAGTATATACTTTTAAAAAATAAATATTCTATTGATAATATAAATATAGTGCAAGATAAAAGTGAATTTACCTATAATGAAGGCGTATATAAGGCTAATGTATTGGTAGATGTTGACTACGTTGTGGAAAAACGCTTATTTGGATTAGAAAAGAATAAAGTTTCAAAAAACTTTTTTACTAAATTGATTTATGATGAAGAAAATAAAGAATGGATAGTTTCTGATGTGGAAAATTTCAGTTTGTAAAATTAAAAACCTGTACTTTTTATAGTACAGGTTTGGGTTATGTTCATTTGTGAAAGGGATAAATGAACATATTGTGGGGTTTATATCAACCTAACTTTATGCTAGGATGTATGGGCTAAAATTAATTCATAACTATATTATATGACAAAAAAATTAAAAAGCAAAGTAAGAAAAAGATTTTTATAATAAAATTTTGGAGGTGGGAATTATGAAATGTTTAAATATAGAAGAAAAAATAAAAAAATCTATCAAGTTTATAACTAAAAAATTTAATAAGGCTATTATTGAAGTAAAAATAATAGGGGAAGATAGTAGATATATAGAAATTAATAATGGAAAGTATAATATGCTTAATAGTTTTAATGATAAATGTGATGGTATATTAATCCTTCAAAATGGGAAAAATAATTTTTATGAATTTAAAGAAATTTTAAAGAAGATTCCTGAATATTTTAGTGGAAACGGAGTTGTCTTTTTAAGATATGAAAATAATTCATATGACTCTATAGAAGATATAGAAAATAAGTTTATGACATATTTAAAGTTAAATAAATTTAAGGATATAGAAGAATATATATTGTTGTCAGATAGTGATGAAAGTGGTATCTTTATTGTTGCAAAATATCATATGGAACTTTTATACAAAGAAAATGAATACGAGATCTATACTCAAAATTTTGTGAGACCTAAGAAAAAATCGGGACAATGTGGTGAATGCAAAAGCAAAGAAGGATGTAATTCTGAAATGATCTGCAAGTGTTTAGAAAATTGTTCGTGTTGTGATAAGGCGAAAGGTCAAAAGTAATTATACAAATATTTGTATTAATAATATATAATATAATAAACGATTATAATTTAAAACTAGATATAGTTTTATAGGAGGTTAATTAAGTTGTCTAAGCCAAGTATTTTTAGTAAAGATTATGAGAGAAGAATGAAAAAAAGAAAGAGGATAGCAGTATTAATTACAGTAGTTGCAATATGTGTTGTTGGAATAGTAATTT
This sequence comes from Clostridium sp., assembly GCA_015058375.1. Classification (GTDB taxonomy): domain Bacteria; phylum Bacillota; class Clostridia; order Clostridiales; family Clostridiaceae; genus Clostridium. The sequence goes on along the minus strand of SVCK01000116.1, from coordinate 35,683 downwards.
TTAATACTAAAATTAAAAAGCTTGATTTTACAAATTTAAGAGCAAATATCCAAGCATGGGTTGATAGTGGAGAAACTCAAGAACAATTGGAAAATGAAAATATTGATGACAATAATGAAGAAGTAAAAGAAAAGGAAGAAATTAAACCAGAAGAGTTATTTGTAAATGTAATTTTAGCAGATGGAGTAAATGCAAAACTTAAATATATTGAAAATAATGGTGTTAAACAAATTGAGACTGTTGAAGTACCAGAAGGATATCAATTTAATATTAGTCCTCAAAAGGATAAGGTTGTATTTTTGGATCCAGCACAGAATATGAAAGTATCGAATATTGAAGGAAACATAATAGATATAACTAAGAAGGAGTATATATCTCAAGCTGGTTCAACTTTTCCAAAGGATCAAATTTTATCAGCTACACCAACATACACTTGGCATTCCCAACCTAAATTTATAGATGATAATATAATTGTATATGTAAGTGAATTACCTTATTTTAAAAGTTCAGGACAAAAAAAGTATATATGGATTTGTGATTTAGCTCAAAATACACATAGGACTGTGTGGAACTTTGTTGGTACAGATATAGTAATAGGTGATGTTTTGCCTGAAAAGGGTATTTCAATAACAGTGGATGGAAATGTTTATTATATGAATTCTAATGGAGAAATAAGTCAATAAATAAAACATATAAGAGAAGAGTACCGAAGAAATAAATAATTTGATAATAATTAGCAAGGTATGATATAATATGCTAGATTGTATAAATAAAATTTAGAAGCTAATTACTATTTTAGGAGGAATATAGAAGATGGAAGCTAAAATGGAAAAAATAGAAACAAACAAAGTTAAACTTGAAGTAAGAGTGGAAGCAGAAAGATTTAATGAAGCTTTAAAGAAAGCTTATAACAAGAATAAATCACGTTTTAATGTTCAAGGGTTCAGAAAAGGAAAAGTTCCAATGGCAATGGTTAAGAAATTCTATGGAGTAGAAGTGTTATATGATGATGCTGTAAACTTTGCTATAGAAGAATCTTACGGAAAAGCTTTAGATGAAAATGATATAAGACCAGTTGACTATCCAAAAGTTGATATTGTTGAAATTGGAGAAGGAAAAGATTTAGTTTATACTGCAGAAATAACAGTATATCCAGAAGTAGAACTTGGAGAATATAAAGGATTAGAAGTAAAGAAAAATGTTTATGAAGTAACTGAAGAAGAAGTTGATAAACAAATAAAATCTTTACAAGAAAAAAATGCAAGAATTGAAACTAAATCAGAAGGTAAAGTTGAAAATGGTGATATAGCTGTAATTGACTTTAAGGGATTCATTGATGGAGAAGCTTTTGAAGGTGGAGAAGGAACTGATTATTCATTAGAAATTGGTTCAGGATCATTCATTGATAACTTTGAAGAACAATTAGTAGGATTAGCAGCTGGAGAAAGCAAAGATGTAAAAGTTACTTTCCCAGAAAACTACGGTAAAGAAGAGTTAAATGGAAAGGAAGCAACTTTCAAAGTAACTGTTAAAGAAATTAAGTTCAAAGAACTTCCAGAAATAAATGATGAATTAGCAAAAGATGCATCAGAATTTGAAACTTTAGCTGAACTTAAGGAAGATATTAAAAAGCATTTAGAAGAACATAACGCTCAAAAGGCTGAACAAGAATTTGAAAATGATGTAATAACAGCTGCTGTTGAAGCATCAAAGATTGACTTACCACAAGTAATGGTAGAAAAAGAAATAGATATAATGATTAGAGATCTTCAACAAAGATTACAATATCAAGGATTAACTTTAGATCAATACATGGAATTCACTGGAAGCACTATGGATAAGATGAGAGATTACATGAAGGAAAATGCTGATAAGAAGGTAAGAGCAGACTTAGTTCTTAATGCTATAGCAGAAAAAGAAAAGATAGAAGCTAGTGAAGAAGAAATTAAAGCAAGAGCTGAAGAAGTTGCTAAGATGTACTCAGCACAAGCTGATGAAAAGATGATTGATATGCTAGTTAAGACTCAAGGTACTATGATAGCAAATGATATAGTTGTTAAGAAGACTATAAAGTTATTAGCTGATAACGCAAAATAATTTGACTGATTTTTATAAATAAAATATTTAAAGAAATGATTGCCAGAAAAATATTTTCTGGCAATTATTTCAAATATACATTAACAAAATTAAAAAAATTTTGTATAATTACAATATACTTATAAAAAGTAAGAGGAGGTTGTATTATGGCTTTAGTACCAATGGTTGTAGAACAGACAGGTAGAGGAGAAAGATCTTACGATATATATTCTAGATTATTAAAGGATAGAATTATAATGTTAAGTGGTGAAGTAACTGATGATATGGCTAATTTAATAGTTGCTCAATTATTATTCTTAGAGAGTGAAGATCCAGATAAGGATATTTATTTATATATTAATAGTCCAGGTGGTTCAGTAACAGCAGGAATGGCAATATATGATACTATGAATTATATAAAGGCAGATGTATCAACTATATGTATGGGAATGGCTGCTTCAATGGGTGCATTCTTATTATCAAGTGGAGCTAAAGGTAAGAGATATGCTCTTCCTAATGCTGAAATTATGATACATCAACCATTAGGAGGATTCCAAGGTCAAGTTACTGATATTGATATTCACGCTAAGAGAATGTTAAAAATTAAAGAAAAGATGAATAAGATTTTAAGTGAGAATACAGGAAAACCTTTAGAAGAATTACAAAAGGATGTTGAAAGGGATCATTTCTTAGATGGGGATGAGGCTGCTGAATACGGATTAGTAGATAAAGTGATAACTAGAAATGAATTTGGAAAAGATAAATAAGGATAAAATGCCTAAGTGAGGTGAATGTATGGCTAAATACGATGAAAAAAAACAATTCAAATGTTCTTTCTGTGGCAAAGGTCAAGAGCAGGTTAAGAGATTAATAGCTGGTCCAGGAGTATATATTTGTGATGAATGTATTGAATTATGTTCTGAAATTATAGCTGATGAATTTGATGAATCTGTTGAATTTGATGCTAAAGAATTACCAAAGCCACGAGAGATTAAGAGATATTTAGATGATTATGTAATTGGGCAAGAAGATGCTAAAAAAGCACTATCAGTAGCAGTTTATAATCATTATAAAAGGGTTAATTCTAGAGATTCTGAAGATGATGTGGAATTACAAAAGAGTAACATATTATTATTAGGTCCTACAGGTTCTGGTAAAACATTTTTAGCTCAAACTTTAGCAAAGTTTTTAAATGTACCTTTTGCTATTGCTGATGCTACTACATTAACTGAAGCAGGATATGTTGGAGAAGATGTTGAAAATATTCTTTTAAGACTTATTCAAAATGCTGATTATGATGTTGAAAGAGCTGAAAAAGGAATAATATATATTGATGAAATTGATAAGATAGCAAGAAAATCAGAAAATCCATCAATTACTAGAGATGTATCAGGTGAAGGTGTACAACAAGCATTATTAAAAATTCTTGAAGGTACAGTGGCATCTGTTCCACCACAAGGGGGAAGAAAACATCCTCATCAAGAATTTATACAAATAAATACTGCAAATATATTATTTATTTGTGGTGGTGCGTTTGATGGCGTTGATAAAATTATTGAAAAGAGAACAAGAAAGAGTTCGATTGGATTTGGAGCAGATATTCAATCTAAAGATGAAAAAGATGTTGGAAGCTTATTTAAAGAAATTGAACCAAGTGATTTATTGAAGTTTGGTTTAATTCCTGAATTTGTAGGAAGATTACCTTTAGTTGTAACATTAGAATCTTTAGATAGAGAAGCTCTTGTTAATATTTTAAGTAAGCCTAAGAATGCATTAGTTAAGCAATATAGAAAGCTATTTGAAATGGATAATGTTCAATTAGAATTTACAGAAAAGGCTTTAAATGCAATAGCTGATAAGGCGATTGAAAGACAAACTGGAGCAAGAGGTTTAAGATCTATTATTGAAGATGTAATGACAAATATTATGTTTGATATTCCTTCGGATGATAGAATCGATAAAGTTGTTATAACTGAACCAACAATAAAAGATAAACAAGAACCAGAAATTCATAGGGTCGCTGAAGGAGAAGAAAGAGCTCTTTTAAGATCTAATAAAAAGACTAAGAAAAGTAAGGGTATTGAAACAGCTTAATATTGAGTTTAGAAAAAGTATTAATTTATGTTAGGTCATAAATTGATACTTTTTTTGAATATTACAAAATTGAATTAATTAAATATATTAGTCAAATTAATACTTAAAAGAGAAAGAATAATGTATTTACCTTTATATTTATTGAAAAAATTTTTTATTATGTGTATACTATTTAAGACTAAATAAAAATTATATATATATGGAGGGGAGAAAAATGGATAATAAAAATACACTTCCATTAATTCCTCTAAGGGGATTAACAATTTTTCCTAATATGGTTTTGCATTTTGATGTTGGTAGAGAAAAATCAGTTGAGGCTGTTAATGTTGCAATGCTAAACAATGAAGAAATATTTTTGGCGATGCAAAAGAAAATTGAATTAGATGAACCAACAGAAGCTGATATAAATACTATAGGAACTGTATGTAAGATAAAACAGATTATAAAGATGCCAGGAGACGTTATAAGAGTCTTGGTAGAAGGTAAGTATAGAGCAGAAATAGAAGAATATGCAGATAATGATAAATATTTCGAGGTAGTTGTAAAAGAAATATTAGAAGAACTTAATAATGAAGATACTGAAGTTACAGCTTATTTTGAAAGCTTAAAAAAATCTTTCAGAAAGTTTGTTAAAATGGCTGGAGACGACAGTCCAGAGATGGTAAATAACATAAAAAGTGAAAAAAATCCGGATGAATTTGTTAATATAGTTTCAAGTTATCTACCATTGACTGAAGAAAAAAAACAGGAAGTACTTCAAACTATTGATATAAAAAAGAGAATAGAAATGCTTTTAGTTGCAATAGAAAATGAAATAAAAGTATTAAAGGTTCAAAAGAAAATTGCAGGTAAAATGAAGAAAAGTGTTGATGATTCACAAAAAGAATTTTATTTAAGAGAGCAACTTAAATTTATCCAAGAAGAGCTTGGGGAAGATAGTGAAGATAAAGCTGTTATAAAGGATTTTGAAGAAACAATTTCAAAAAAGAAACTTCCAAAAGAAGTAAAAGAAAAACTTACTAAAGAACTAAAAAAATTGAAGAGAACAAGTGTGTCTTCAACAGAAGGAAATACTATTCAATCTTATATCGAATGGGTACTTGATATTCCATGGGGAAAATATTCAAGAGAAAGACTTGATATTAAAAAGGTTGAAGAAGTATTAAATGAAGAGCATTATGGATTAGAAGATGTTAAGGAAAGAATAATAGAATATCTTGCTGTAAAGAAGATAAGTGGATCTTTAAAGGGACCAATTCTTTGTTTAGTAGGTCCTCCAGGTGTAGGTAAGACTTCAATAGCAAAGTCTATAGCAAAAGCAATTAATAGGCATTTTGTAAGAATGTCTTTAGGAGGATTAAAAGATGAAGCTGAAATAAGAGGACATAGAAGAACTTATGTAGCAGCAATTCCAGGAAGAATTGCATATGGTCTTAAAGAAGCTAAATCTCTAAATCCATTAATACTTTTGGATGAAATTGATAAGTTGAGTTCAGATTATAAGGGTAATCCTGCAGATGCATTATTGGAAGTTTTAGATAGCGAACAAAATAAATCTTTTAGAGATAATTATTTAGAATTACCTTTAGATTTATCTAAAACTATGTTTATAACAACAGCTAATTCATTAGATACTATTCCAAGACCTTTACTAGATAGAATGGAAATAGTTGAAGTGTCAGGATATACTTATGAAGAAAAATTTCATATAGCTAAGAATCATTTGATACCTAAGATATTTAACGAGTACAATATATCTAATGATAAAGTAATAATAGAAGATGAGGCTATAAGAGAAGTTGTTGATGGTTATACAAGGGAATCAGGAGTAAGAAGCCTAGAGAGAGCTATTGGAAAGCTTATAAGAAAGGCATTAGCTGAAATGCTAAAAAAGGATGATGAATCTATAACTATTAATAAGCAGAAAGTAGAAGAACTTCTTGGAGTGAGAATATTTACTTTTGATGAGATAAAAAATGAAGATAAAATAGGTGTTGTAACTGGACTTGCATGGACAGCCTATGGTGGAGATACTTTATATATAGAAACTATGGTTATGGATGGAAATGGCAAGCTTCAATTAACAGGAAAGCTTGGAGATGTTATGCAAGAATCTGCAAAAGCAGCCTATTCATATGTGAGAGCAAATGCTAAAAAATATGGAATAGATAATGAATTTTATAAAAACAAGGATGTTCATATTCATGTACCAGAAGGTGCAGTTCCTAAAGATGGACCTTCAGCAGGTGTTACTATGATTACATCTCTTGTGTCAGCATTATCTGGAAGAAAAGTTAGAGGTAATATTGCGATGACTGGAGAGATAACTCTTACAGGAAAAGTATTGCCTATAGGTGGATTAAAAGAAAAATCATTAGCAGCAGTTAGAGCTGGTGTAGATACAATAATTATTCCTAAAGATAATATGAAGGATGTAGAAAAAATACCTGAAAGTATAAGAGAAAAATTAACAATAATTGAAGCCGAAAGAATAGAAACTGTGCTTGCGAATGCTTTGATTGGAGATGATACAAATGATAATAAAAAGTAGTGATTTTATTATATCAGCTGTTAAAAGAAATCAATATCCAGCAGATAATAGAGTCGAAGTGGCGTTTGTTGGAAGATCAAATGTAGGAAAGAGTTCAATAATAAATGCATTGACTAATAGAAAAAAACTTGCAAAAGTAAGTCAAACACCTGGAAAAACAAAATTAATAAATTTCTTCCTTATAAATAATGATTTCTATCTAGTTGATTTACCTGGTTATGGTTATGCAAGAGTTTCTAAAAAAGAACAGGAAAGCTGGGGAAAAACAATTGAAACATATCTTCATGGAAGAGAAGAATTAAAAAGAGTTGTTTTATTGGTTGATTCTAGACATAAACCAACAGCTGATGATATTACAATGTATAATTGGATAAAGCATTTTGGATATGATTGTATAGTTGTTGCAACTAAAAAAGATAAGTTATCAAATAATGAACTTAGAAAAAGTGAAAAGTTAATTAAGGATACATTAAAACTTGAAGAAAATGATAGATTTTATTTTTTCTCGTCTTTAAATAAAATTGGAAGAGAAGAATTAGTAGATAATTTATTTTCGGATTTGGCTAGTGAATAAAGCTATAAGCTGTAAAAAGATATTATTCTTTTTACAGCTTATTTTTTTAGAAAAATGTGTCAAAAGTAAATTCAAAGAATAGTATATAGTATAAAAACTAAATATTATTCCAAGGAGGAAAACACTATGGAAATCAATGACATTATTAAAGGATTAAACTGCAATAATTCTAATAATGGTTCTAACAACACATGTGGTTGCAATGGAATTAATTCATTAGGAAATTATGGAGCAGCTTGTGGCTTAGGTAGCTGGTGGATTTGGATCTTAATAATCTTCTTCTTCTTCGGATGGGGTGGAAACAATAACAATTGCTGCTATAATCCTTGCTGCTATGCAAAGAGCCCAAAGAAAGAAAATAACTGCTGCTGTGGAAACAATAATAACAACTCCTTCTTTGGTGGAGCTTGGTGGCTATTCTTATTAGTTCTTCTATTTATCTGTCGTGGAAACTGTGGATTAGACGGAACAAATTGTGGATGTTAATTTTTAATGTTGCAAATTAATTAGAAGGGAGATAAGTTTATGTCAAAGCATAAAGATAAAAGAAGCTGCTGCAAATATGAATATAGCAATAACAATTGCTGTAATCCTTGTTCTTCAGGAAATAACATGATGAATGGTATATTTGGTGGAACTGGATGCGGACTTTGGGAAGCAATTATATTCTGGCTAATAGCTTGTGGTGCAGGACTTCTAAATAATAATTCAATTTTAATAATATTACTATTTTTACTTTACGGCTGGTGCGGCGATGGCTGCGGAAACAGCTTTGGTTGGTAGTAAAGTTAAATGGAGGGCATTGTTTAATGCCCTCCAAAAATTTTATAAAAAATAAATTAACCAATATTTTTTTTATACATATAATATGAATATAGTACTTAAGTGGGAGATTTTGTTATGTCAAAACATAGACATAAATCTAGAGATATCAATAGTATGAGAGATCCTTCTTTTAATAATAATTGCATGAATAATAATCCATTTGGAATAAGCCCTCAACAACTTCTTAGTCTATTGGGTAGTAATATAGATATGAATGGATTAGGAAATATATTATCATCAATGGGGCAGGAAGGATTTAATTTGAATTCTGTTAATACACAATCTACTAATCAAGAAAATTATAGAGATATTGATAATATCGTAAATAACTCTGGATTTAATTTTAATAAAAATAGTCAATTTACTAATGAAAATAATAATGTTACATTTGGTGATGATGAAAATATAAAATTTCTTCAATCTATAAAAAATATAGTTTCAAATGAGAGAGCTGAATTTATAGATAAGATAATTGAAATGTATAATTCTGGTGCCTTTAAAGATTTTACTAAGTAGTGAATAATTTATAATATAAAAGTTAATAATATTATTGTACCGGAGAAAGTATTCTCCTATAGCTAAGTGAAGATTTTCTTCATGCTAGCTAAAACCCCCCATCCCCCTTTTAGACCGCAACTAAGTTGCGGTCTTTTTAATCATGTATTATTTCATATAGAATGATGAAATTCTATAACTATTATCTTGTATTTTTTGAGTTACAAGATAAATAGTAATTTGAGATTTGGAATTATTATATGAAGAGTATTTTTCAAAATTTAAATTCCATTTATATGTTGCAGTATCACCTTTTATTTCCGATGTCTCATCATAGAAAAAACCATTTTGAAAACTATAAGTATTATTTTCTTTATCTAAATGCCATAAAAGACTCAAATCATTCTGAGGTATTCCTTCAATAAAAATATTAGGAAGTTCATTAAGCTCATAATTTTTTTCTATTATATTAATGAAATTTTGAACTATATCTATATCTGGTGTGAGTTTGGTGTCATTAGTGATATCAAGAATTTTTTTATCTATAAGCATAAATGAATTAAAAGATGATATACCTGAAAACGAATTTAAAGTATAGCATTTAGGAGTCTTATTGCTATTAATATCTAATAGACCTAAAAGGTTTTTATCATTATCAAATACCTTTATAAATGCATTTTCTTTCCATGTAAAAACATAATTAACAGGTTTGTTGTCAATATTGCCTTGAACAATTATATCAGGATAGAGATTTCTTGATAGATTTTGAATATATATGTTTATAGGCCAAAAAGACGAATGGGTGGAAAGTAAATTATTTTTGCATAGAGAACTTAAATAATATGTATGATTATTAGAAATAATCTCAATATCATCAGTATCATTTCTGTTAATTATATTAATAGTTTCCTCTATACCATCAGCATTTAAATCGATAGAATTACTTCTTATTGTATCAAGAGGCTTAAAAGCTTCTAAATCTTTATCTGTAGATTTTTTATTTGGAATTATAAATATTAAGAATAAAATAGCAAGTGCTATAAGAGTTGGTATATAAAATAAACATTTTTTGTTAATAAATATACATCGCATTTAATAATCACCTCTATAAATTTATATGAGGAAACAATAATTAATATAAGTAAAAAAAGAACTAAATTGATTAGTTCTTTTTAATTTCTAAGAGAGTATAAAATTTTTTGCTTTTAGATGGATTTGACAAAGCTGTTTCATAAGCTGAAAAGTGTTATGTAAGCTATTTTGTTATTTTTGGCAGTTTTCACATAAACCATAAAAATAAATTTGATTAGAAATTATATTGAAAGTAGTATGCTTTTGAGCTTCTATATTAAGATAATTTGAATCAAAGTTATCTATATCTTCAACTTTACCACAGTTAATACATTGAATATGTGCATGTGGTTCTATAGTACCATCATATCTGAAATTACCTTCACCCACGTTAATTTCTTGAATCAAATTAACTTCTACTAAAGTTTTAAGCGTTTTGTAAACAGTTGCCAAACTCATTGTAGGATAGTCAGGTTGTAATGCTTTATAAATGGCCTCAGCAGATGGATGCTCTTTTGTACTCATAAGATATTTGTAAACTGCTAATCTTTGAGGAGTAAGTTTCAATTTTTTCTCTTTAAATATTGCGACAATTGTATCCATTGGTTATACCCCTTCCAGTATATTTATTAAAGTATATCTTAACTCACTATGCATGTCAATTGTTATTTTTAGAGTATTATGACTAAGAAATAATTATTATTGCTTGATTTATAACACAATGATTAAATGTATACTTTTGGAAGGATAAAAAATTTAATTAAATTTTAAAATTAGCATATATATGACAAATAATATTGAATATGAAATATAATGGTGATAAACTTAATTAAGAACAAATCAAAAAAGAAGAGATTATAATTTACAAGAGGGGGAATCTAAATGGCAAAATATAAAGTTGGAGATGAATTAGTTATAATTAATGACCCAACTGAGGAAAAAAGAAAATTGAAAGATTTAACAACTTTAACTGTTAAAGATGATTATGCTCAAATATCATGGGGAATAAAGATTGTTAATGTTGAATATAATAAACCTAATGTAACTTTGACATATAGAAATTTAGAAGGTCAAGAAAGTAAAGTTTTTGCAGTTTGCACAGATGTTGAAAATTTTGACAATGAAAAAGTTTTAGAAAAGGCTTTATTAAAGGCTTTCCAAAATGAAATAATACAAATATCTGTAAATAAAAATAAATAAGATATATTTGTTGCCTGAAAGGGACAAAAAAATGTCTTTTTGAGGCATTTTTTGTTTATATCATTAAATATTTTTATGCATAATTGAGATAATTTTCTTTAAATTTTTCGGTGTTTATACTATAATAAAATAAAAAGTATATAGTAGGGAGTTGCAGGATGGAAATTTATTTGGCTAGACAAGCTATATATGATAAGAGAAGTAATGTTATAGCATATGAATTATTATTTAGAAATTCGATGGAGAATTATTTCTCGGGAAATATTGACGAAGAGAAAGCAACAATAAAGCTTATTGCTAATTGTGGAACTATTGGACTAGGTAAGTTAACTAATAATAAAAGAGCATTTATAAACTTTCCAAGAGGAGTTCTTTTAAAAGATATGATAAGTTTGTTAGAACCTGAAAATATTGTTGTTGAGATACTTGAAAATGTTGAAGCAACAGAAAATATTCTGACATATTTAGAGGAATTAAAAGAGAAAAATTATATATTATCATTAGATGATATATGCAATTGGGAAAGATGTAGACAGTTTGGTGATTTGATAGATATATATAAGATTGATTTTATGGCTACAAATAAAACTGAAAGAGAATTGATTTTATCTGAAATAAGGAATGTTAATCCTAATGCTGAACTTTTAGCAGAAAAAATTGAAAATGAAGAGGAATTCAAGGAAGCTTTAAAAAATGGATATTCATATTTTCAAGGATATTATTTCAGTAAGCCAGTAATAGTAGCAGAAAATGATATATCGGTAAAGAATTTAAATTGTTTTAATATTATGGTTGAATTAATGAATCCAGAATTTGATATGGATAAGATAGAGAATATTGTTAAGTCAGATGTAGCAATTAGTTATAAATTGATGAAATTTTTAAATTCATCTAGGTTTGGATTTTTACAAGAAATAACATCAATAAGACAAGCTATAATGTTGTTGGGAAAAAATGATCTTAAGAAATGGCTTTCATTAATTGCGATTAGTGAGATGCAGAACAATAACAATGAAGAGATAACAAATAGTAGTATAGTAAAAGCATATTTTTGTGAATTAGTAGCAGAAGAAATAGACAAGACAAAAGCTTCAAATGCGTTCATGACAGGATTGTTTTCTAATTTAGATAATTTTATGAATAAAGATATGGAAGACATAATAGGTGATGTACCGTTATCAGAAGATATAAAAGAGGCATTGCTTGGAGCAGATAATATGATGGGAAATATACTAAAACTTGTTCGTGCGTATGAAAATATGCATGTAGATGAAGTGGATGAATTGTGTAAAAAATTAGCATATGATAAAAACTTGCTAGTTCAGCAGTATATAAAAGCGGTTGAATATTTAAATAGCTTTATTAGTTAGAGATATAAAATGAGAATATTAAGGGTGATGATTTATGAGTAGGTGTCCGTTTTGGTCAACACATAAGAAGAGAATTGAATGTGATAGTACTTGCCCGATGAATGATTTTTTTTCCATAAAAGATAATTGTCCTTTTAAAGAATATTTATCAGATAGTGGAATTAGAATTAAAGAAATAGAAGAAAATGAATTACATTTTGATGAAGAGATAGAATTTCATAAAATAATACAATTTGATAAGTAAAATTAATTGTTTTTATTATAGAGATATATGATTCATATATCTCTATTTTTAACGTTTAGACCAGTTATATAAAAAATAAAATTATAATTAGGTCTATTGTATTATGGTTTAAATACAAGAAAAGGCTATTCTAGATAAGTATTTTAATATAAGAGTTTAGCAGAAATTATATTTGGTAATAATTAAACTAGTTAGGAGGAGTTTTGACGTGAATTTGGATAGTTATCAGATGAAAGCTGTAAAAGCTCTGGAGCAAAATATTCTTGTCGTTGCTGCACCAGGCTCAGGAAAAACAACAGTTATTATAAATAGAATAAAGTATTTAGTGGATGAACTCAATGTTAATAATGGCAATATTATAGTTTTAACATTTACAAAATCAGCAGCATTAAATATGAAGAGGAGATACGAAAAAGCATTTAGAAAAGAACAAAGCCCATTTTTTGGTACTTTTCATGGGCTATTTTATAAAATTTTATCAAGAGAAGGGTATAAAATACAGATTATTGAAGGATATATAACAAATAAAATAGTTGAAGGGGTTCTAAAAAAATATTCAGATGATGTAAGTGAAGATAAGGTGAAAGAAGCTATAAATAATATTTCATTATTTAAAACATCAGGAGTTCCTTTGGATAAGTTTACGCCTAGTTTTTCTAAGAGAATTTTCACAGAGTGTCTAAAAAGTTATACAGAATATAAGAAGGAGAATGGTTTATGGGATTTTGACGATCTTGCAATTAAAACTTTAGAACTTTTTAGAGCTAATAAACGGCTTAAAGAAGGTTATAAAAATTTATTTAAATATATTCTTGTAGATGAATTTCAAGATTGTGATCAACTTCAAATTGATTTTTTAAGTCTTATGAATGAAAACAGTGAAAACTCTCTTTTTGCAGTAGGAGATGAGGATCAATGCATCTATTCTTTTAGAGGATCTAAGCCTGAATATATGGTCACATTTCAGAACATTTATAATGGAGGTAAAAAATATTATTTATCTAAAAATTACAGGAGTAGTAAAAATATAATAGAAGCTTCTAAGAAAGTAATATCATGTAATAAAGCTAGAAATAATAAAGATATAATTGCTAATAAACAAACAGATGGAATTATAGAATGTTTTCCATGTCAAGATGAAAGTGTTCAGGGTGAAGAAATAGCAAAAATAATAATGAATTTGCAAAATAGTGGGGAGTATAGCTATCGAGATAATATAGTTTTGTATAGAACTAATATGGAGTCTATGTCTATAATAGATTCTTTTATTAAAAAGAAAATTCCATTTACTATGCTTGATAAAGAATATAATTTTTTTAATCATTTTATATGCAGAGATCTTTTGGCATATTTAGCGTTGGCAAATAACCCTTATGATAGAGAAGCTTTTATACATATAATAAATAAACCTTTTAGATACATAAGTAAGACAAGTATAGCATATGTAAGAGAATATAAAAGTGAAAAGAATACATTTGATATATTAATTGAAAAAAATGATACTCCTCCTTTTCAACAAAAAAAGCTTGATGAATTAAAGCGTAACTTTAATTATATAAATAAGACTTCATTGATGAGTGCATTACAATTTATAATTAGCGATTTAGGATATTTAGATTATTTAAGAGCATATGCTGAAAAGTTTGGTAGTAGTATTGAAGATTTAGAGGATATATTAGAAGAATTTAAAACATCAGCATCAGGATTCAAGACTATATTAGAATTATTTTCTCATGTAGATGAAGTCGGTAAGAAAATTGAAGAAAGTAAAAGAAGTAAAAGTGAAGATAGAGTCCTTTTAAGTACTATTCATGGTGTAAAGGGAATGGAGTTTAAAAATGTATTTTTAATAAATTGTACTGAAGACACTATGCCTCATTCTCAAAGTAAAGAAACGAATATTGAAGAAGAAAGAAGACTTTTTTATGTTGCCATAACTAGGGCTATAGATAATCTTTATCTTTTTGTGCCTAAAATGAGAAAAGGTAAGTTTAAGGAAGTTTCAAGGTTTATTACTGAAGGCGGTTTTATGAGTAAGGTAGAAGCAAAAGCAGAGCATAATCTTAAAAAAGGAACTATTTTGAAACATAGAGCTTTTGGAGAAGGTATTGTTAATGAAGTTAATGGAAATGAAGTTAAGATAAAATTTGATGATGGAAGAACTCGAAAGTTTTCAGGAAAAATACTTATGAGAAGTGGACTTATAGAGATAATTTAATGAAAAAATATAGAGCATTAAAATTAAGCATAGGATTTTGAGCATCCTATGCTTTTTAATTTTTACTTTTAATTAAGTTGCTGAAGCAAACTTTTCATTAGCCACTTTGTTTTTGTAAACATACATGAATTTAAGAAGTATTTTGCTTTATTTAAATAATATTAATTGACATTTATGGATTTAAAAACCAAAATATGAATAAAAGAAATAATAAAGAAGGAGTTAGTAATTATGAAGAAAAATAAACTTATAAGTATTATAGCAATAGTTTTAATGACAGTTGTTATTACTGAACCTTTAAATGCATCAGCTACAGTTTCAGCATCTGTTGGACAAGCTGTTCAAGAATGCAATGAAGAGACATCAGCATCAGAACAATTTGCTGAGGCTATCAATGGAGAATCTTTAGTTTATTCTATTAAGTCATTAAATGATCAAAACAGTTTAAATTTTACTTATGATAATAATTGTAATAGATTAACAAAGTCTAATGATAAGGGTACAACGTATTATGTTTATGATGAAAATAATAAATTAGTAGAAGAAAGAAATAGCGAAAAAACTATTAAATATACTTTAGATGAAGAGAAGAATTTAATTGGAATTGAAGTGGATGGAAATAAATATACATATGTATTTGATTCTAAAAATGATAATGTGACAGCAATTAAAGATGAAGCAGGAAATATAGTAGCTAAATATGAATATGATGAGAAAAATAATACTAGGATATTAGGAAAAAATGAAAAAGGTGAATGGATTGATAAGTCAGAAGATGACTCATTTATAGGAAGTATAAATCCTTATAGATTTGCAGGATTCTATTTTGATAAGGAAACTGGATATTATTATTATGGAGGATGTTATTATAATGCTGAAACAGGAAAGTATTATTTAGATAATAATGCTACAAATAGTAAAATATCTATTAAACCATCATCTAGATTATCAGTAAAATCTTCAGCGGTATCTAAAAAAGATATAGATACTCAAGCTAATAATCTTATAAAGAATAAAAAAGTTGGTAATGCAATTAATGATACATCATCAACATGGTATTCTAAATTAAGTAATATAGATTTACTTGCACGTTTGATTTATGCAGAAAATACTTCAAACTTAACAGATCAAAAAGCAGTTTCATGGGTTTTAATTAATAGATATAATGCGAATAAATCATATTTAGGTGGAAAAAACCTTAGAGATATTGCAACAAAAAAGGGACAGTTTTCAAGTATAGGTGGAGCTCCCAAAAATGCTAGGTGTCCTAATACATCAAGCCAAGGATGGTCTAATGCGGTTTGGCTTGCGTGTGCTATTACAAAAACTCAAGATAGGACAACTTATGCTACTTTAACTCCAAAACCTAAGGGAATAGATAAACAGTGTTATTTCTGGGGAATTTCACTTTTTTCTAGTAAGGCAACTGCTTCAAATGGTGCTATAAGTTTAAATGGAAAGAAATTAAAAAATGTTGCAATAGCAGGAGTTGCAAATAATATAACAAGTATGAAAACTATAACTGATAATAAGAGCAAATCTTATAATGTATTTTATGAATTTGCTTCAGAAAATCTATTATAATATAAATTAGAAAAGAGGATGTCATGCTATATCTATGTTTAGTAGTGTGACATCCAAATTTTTTATGTATTTTGAAAAGTAAATTGAAAACTTATAATTTGAATTAGCACATATAATTGAAAGTCTATCAATAGAATAATAGTAGAGGGGAGTGCATACAAGTTGAATTATATTGATAGATTAATAGCAGAACGTTTAGGCGGAATTAATTTTGGAAAAGATACAAATATTTATAAGTTTGAAAAGATAAAGAAAGCAAGAAGAGAATTAAAGAAAAGAAATCCAGATATTAAATTAATAGATATGGGGGTTGGAGAACCGGATTCTGCGGCAGATAAAGAAGTGGTTAAGGTATTAGCTATAGAAGCTGGAAAAAGTGAAAATAGATTCTATGCGGATAACGGAATAATTGAGTTTCAAGAAGCTGCCTGTGAATATTTAAAAAATGTATATAAAGTTAAAGGGTTAGATCCAGTAAAAAATATAATACATGGAATAGGTTCTAAACCTATATTAGCTATGCTTCCTATATGCATTATAAACCCTGGAGATTATGTGCTTATGACTACACCTGGATATCCAGTTTTAGGAACTTACACAAAATATTTAGGAGGAAAAGTTTATAAATTAAAATTAAAAGAAGAGAATAATTACTTTCCTGATTTAAAAAAGATACCAAAGAAAATTTTGAAAAAATCTAAAATTCTTTATATAAATTATCCTAACAATCCAACGGCACAAATAGCTACAAAAGAGTTTTTTCAAGATGTAATTAAGTTTGCTAAAAAGAATAATATTTTAGTTGTTCATGATGCTGCTTATGCAGCTGTGACATTTGATGGATATGAACCTCTAAGTTTTTTGAGTGTAGAAGGAGCTATTGATGTAGGAGTTGAAATTCACTCTCTATCAAAAGCTTTTAACATGACAGGATGGAGATTGGCCTTTATTGCAGGAAATGAAAAAATTATAAAGGCTTATGGTACTGTTAAAGATAATACAGATTCAGGGCAGTTTAGAGCAATACAAAAAGCAGGAATATATGCAATGGAACATACAGATATTACAAAACAGGTTTGTGAAAAATATTCAAGAAGGCTTGATCTTTTAGTTCAAGCTTTACAAGAGGTTGGATTTAGTGTGAGGAAGCCTAAAGGAACTTTTTATTGCTATGTAAAAGCGCCATTGGGAGCTGGAAGTATAAAATTTAAAAATGCAGAAGAAGCAGCTGAATATTTAATTGTTAATGCTGCAATATTAACAGTTCCTTGGGATGATGTTGGAGCATATTTAAGATTTTCGGTGACTTTTGAAGCTTTTGATCAGGATGATGAATTTGTTATAAAAGAAGTTAGAGATAGATTGAAATCATTAAATTTATTTTTTGAATAAGAAATGGAAATATAAACCTCTATAGTAGACATATTATTAGTATGGTTAGAATATAGTGTTAATGTACTAGTAATTAATGTTATGTTAAGAGGTGTTAAATATATGATTAATCTTATAGATATTATTAATACTGTAAATGGATTAAGTACCAATATAAAAGTACTTATAGGAATAATTATTATGGCATTTTTTTTGACAAAGTTAACTCCGGGTGAGAGACATAGTTAAATATAACCCAATATGGTATATAAAAGTATAAGGTGGCAGGTATCTAAGAAAAGATACCTGTTTTTCCATTTGAATAGTATTTATTTATCATATATAATTTTAGTAGTATATATGTTAACTAGAGTAAAGAGGAAGGGTAAATTATGGAGAGAGGAACATTTAATCCGAAAGATATTATATTTGCATTAGATATTGGGACACGTTCTATAATTGGAACAGTTGGAATTGTTAGAGATAAAAAGTTTGAAGTAATATGTGAAAAGTATCAAGAACATGAAGAAAGAGCCATGGTAGATGGGCAAATTCATGACATAAATTTAGTAGCACAAGTTGTAGACAGTGTAAAAAGACAACTTGAAAATGAAATTGGAGTTAAACTAGAGGAAGTTTCTATAGCTGCAGCAGGAAGATTTTTAAGAACTTCTGAAGCAAAGAATGATATGGAACTTAATTCTGAACAAGAAATAGATAAAGAAATAGTTAGGACTTTAGAGTTAAGTGCTGTAAAAAAATCAGAAGAGGAAGTAAATAAAAATACATCAGGTAAACTATATTGCGTTGGATATTCAGTTAAGGAATACTATTTGAATTCTTATGTAATTTCAAATCTTTTAGGACATAAAGGTGAATCGGCAGGAGTAGAAGTTATAGCAACATTTTTACCTAGATCAGTAATTGATTCTTTATATACAGTAATGAATAAAGTTGGACTTAGAGTTGTAAATCTAACATTGGAACCAATTGCAGCTATTGAAGCGGCAGTGCCTAAAAATTTAAGACTTTTAAATATAGCATTGGTTGATATAGGAGCTGGAACTTCGGATATTGCTATAAGTTCAAATCAAACTATAAGTTCGTATGGAATGGTTCCTATGGCAGGAGATGAAGTTACAGAAATTATTGCACAAGAATATTTAGTAGATTTTAATGCGGCAGAAGATATAAAAAGAAGTATCTCAGTAAGTAAAGAAATTACTTATACAGATGTTTTGGGATTGGAAAATACTATTTCTTCTGAAGATGTAAGAAAGCTTATTAATCCAATAGTAGAGAAATTAGCAGAATCCATATCTACAAAAATTATAGAATTAAATGGTGGAAAGGCACCTTCAGCAGTATTTTTAGTAGGAGGAGGTGCGCATACTCCAGGATTATTAGAAGAAGTGGCAAAAAAACTTAATATTCCAGAAAAGAGAATAGCTATTAAAGATAGAAGTACTGTTCTTGAATGCGTATCAGATAATTCAATGGGTTCTGCAGGTGTTACAGTTCTTGGAATAGCTTTGACTGCTATAAGAAGTATGGGAAATGATTTTATAGATGTAACTTTAAATGAAGAACCAGTTAGTTTGTTCAATTCGCATAAGCATACAGTTATGGATGTTTTATTACAGGCAGGAATTAATCCATCATTGTTGATTGCAAAGACAGGAAAGAATATAAGATTTTCAGTTAATGGTAGAAAAAGACTTGCTTTTGGAGGCATAGGCATTAATGCAGAAATCACTATAAATGGACAAGAAGCTGATATAGAATCAGAAATTAATGCACATGATGATATTAAAGTTATTTATGCTCAGAATGGTAAGGATGCAGAAGCTAAAGTTAGTGAATTTTTAACTAATATAAATTCTATATCTATATATGTTGATGAAGAAATAGTTAATATTGATCCTATATGTATTATTAATGGAAAACTTAGAAATATAGATGAACATATTTCAGAAGGTGATGACGTTCAAGTATTTATACCTAATAAAATATGTGATTTGAAGAAATATGTTTTAAAGTCTGATAAAACTTTAGTTGATATAGAATATAGAGAATTTGAAGAAGATTATAGAGTATTAGATGGAGAAAAAATATTTGTAAAAACTGAAGCTGATGAAATAGCAGAAATTAAAGCTGAAGAGGAAAGAATAAGAAAAGAAGAAGATAAAAAGAATGCTGTTATAAATACAGTTAATGCTATCAAGGAATTTAATGACTTTAAAAAGCAATTAGCTAATGAAGAAGTCGCAAGTGCTAATGATAATGAGCAAGAAGATGTGACAAATCAAGAAATAGCTACAGAACAAAATATGCAAACAGTAGATAATAAGGAATTTGAAGAAAAATCAGATGTGACCGAAGCAGAAGATGGAGTAATGGTTATAGTTAATAAAGAAAAGGTATATTTAAGGAATAAAGAATCATATATATTTGTAGATATATTCAATTTCATTGATTTTGACTTGACAAAAATGTATGGTACATCAGTTGTTCTTAAGTTAAATGGTAAGGAAGCATCTTATACTGATGCTTTAAAAGAAGGCGATGAAATAGAGATTTATTGGCAATAATTAAATTAGGAGGATATTTTGATTGATTTCTTAAATGAAGCCTATAATATTAAGGATGAAATTATACGTATAAGAAGAGATATTCATAAACATCCAGAACTTGGTTTTAAAGAAAAGAGAACATCAAAAGTAATTAAAGATTTCTTAGATATAGAAGGCATTCCTTATATAGAAACAGCTAAGACTGGTGTCTATGCATTTATAAAAGGGAAAAAGGAAGGGAAAAATAGAGTATTAGCTTTAAGGGCTGATATGGATGCCCTTCCTATAGAAGAAAAAAATGATGTTCCATATAAATCTTTAAATAAAGGTAAGATGCATGCTTGTGGTCATGATGGTCATACAGCTATATTGCTTGGGGTTTGTAAAATATTAAATAAATATAAAAATAATTTTTCTGGAACAGTAAAGCTGTTTTTTGAACCTGCAGAAGAAACTATTGGAGGAGCTCCAATAATGATAGAAGATGGTGTTTTGGATAATCCTTCAGTTGATTTTGTTGTAGGTCTTCATGTGAATGAAGAGGTTGATACAGGAAAAATAATGATAAAAAGTGGTTCAGTTAATGCATCATCTAACCCTTTCAAAGTGAAAATTATAGGCAAAGGAGGACATGGTGCTACGCCAGATGTTACCTCTGATCCTATTGTTACTACTTCTTTAATAATTACAGAACTTCAAACTTTAGTGAGTAGAGAATCACATCCAGCAAGACCAGTTGTATTAACTGTTGGCACAATTCATGCAGGTACAGCGCCTAATGTCATACCTTCAGAAACTCAAATTTCAGGAATAATAAGAACTGTTTGTGAAAAGGACAGACATTTAATAAAAAAAAGGTTTGTTGAATTAGTTACAGGAATAGCAAATAGTCATAATTGCGAAGCACAAATAGAAATTCAAGAAGGGTATCCAAGCTTGATAAATAATGAAAAAGTAGTGAATAGAGTTAAAAAAGCAGCTCAAAATATTATTGTTAAAGAAAATATATTAGAGCAACTTGAACCGAGTATGGGAGTTGAAAGCTTTGCTTATTTTGCTAAAGAGAGACCTTCTGCTTTTTATTATTTGGGAACTAGAAATATAGTTAAAAAAACTAATAACCCTGCTCATGGAAGTTTCTTTAACATAGATGAAGATGCTCTAGTAATTGGGGCGGCAATACAATGTACTGTTGCATATGAATATTTGACAAGTAATTAGATTAATATTAATCTAATATAATGAGGTAGATTAAACTCAAGGATAAGACTAGGAGTTGATTATTTGAAAATAGAAATTGGATCAAACGAAGCAGGACAAAGGTTAGATAAGTTTTTGAGAAAGCTTTTAAAAGATGTACCTTTAAGTGCTATATTTAAGGCATTAAGAAAAGGTGATGTAAGAGTTAATGGAAAAAAACAAAAAGAAAAATACATTTTAGAAGAAGAAGATATAGTAGAGATAAGATATATTCAAACAAAGAAGGAAACAAAAGCCAACTTCATAAAGGTTGATTCGAGTGGATTGAGAATTGCTTATGAAGATGAGAACGTTCTTGTAGTTGAAAAATGGCCAGGAATATTAGTTCATCCTGATAGTAAAAAGAAAAATCCTACATTGACTGATTATGCTTTATCATATCTTTTTGCAAAGGGAGATTATCTTCCAGAAAATGAGCTGACTTTTACTCCAGCTCCATGTAATAGATTAGATAGAAATACATCCGGATTAGTTATATTTGGGAAAAATTTCGAGGCCTTAAGAACTTTAAATGAAGCGATAAGAGAAAATGAGGTTGAGAAATATTATAATACTTTAGTCAAAGGACGTATAAAAGACGGACTTTATACAGGATACATATTAAAGAATGAGGATGTTAACATATCAAAGATATATGAAAAGAAAGTTCCAGGTTCTAAAGAAATTTCGATGGAAGTTAAAACTATACAATCAAATGGTGCTTATTCATTATTAGAGATTCATTTAATTACAGGAAGAAGTCATCAAATAAGAGCTCATCTAGCTCATTTAGGTAATCCAGTTGTTGGTGATTATAAATATGGAGATAAGAGAAAAAATTCATTTTTTGAAAATAAATATGGATTAAATTATCAATATCTTTATGCATATAAACTTATATTTAGAGAATTAGGCGGTAAGCTTGAATACTTAAAGAATAAGACAGTTACTGAATCATTACCTCCTATATTTAAAAAGATAAAACAAGATGTCTTTAAATTTTAACTTAGATAGGTGATGGAGGAATGAAAGAGAACACTTCTGCGGCTAAGGGGATGTTTATGCTGTCCTTAGCCGGAATGATGGCAAAGGTAATGTCAGTAGTATATACTCCCTTTCTTACATCTATATTGGGAGATGAAGGTTATGGAATATATTCTAAGACAACAGAAATATTTTTATTTGTATATGCTTTAAGCTGTATGGGAGCACAGCCAGCAGTCGCTAAGGTAGTAGCTGAATATACAGCACTTGATAATCCTAGAGGGGCTGTAAAAACATTAAAAGTTGCCAGTAAATTTTATGCATTTGTTGGTATAGTATGTTCATCATTAATGTTTTTGATTGCAGGACCGATAAGTGTTATGTCAGAATCGCCAAATGTGGTCTTAGGAATAAGAGCTTTAGCACCTTGTATAATTATAACTTCTGTATTGGCAGTAGTTAGAGGCTTTATGCAAGGAAAGAGCAATATGACGTCAATCGCGATTTCACAGATAGCAGAACAATTCTTAAATGTAGTAATAAGTTTATTGTGTGCGTTTATATTAGTTCAAAGTGGCATTGAATTTGGAAATGCTGGTGCTCAAATAGGTACATCAGTAGGAGCTCTATTTGCATGCTTTTATATTTTATATTGTTATGAAAAAAGTGGTTATGGAGAAGAAGCTAGAAAATATAAAACTACAGATAAGAAATTAAAAAATAAATATATTTTATCTAAAGTAATTAGATATTCTATTCCTATAACTATTAGTGCTGGCCTTCAAAATTTTGGGGGCATTGTTGATATGTTTAATGTATCAAAAAGACTAGGTGTTGCAGGATTTGATGAGGCAGCTGCTAATGCCTTATATGGTATTTTGGGTAAATATAAGACATTATATGGCGTACCATTAGTATTAATAACAGCAATAGGAACTACTGTATTACCTTCATTAGCTAAATCAATAGTACTTAGAGAAAGAAAAGAAGCAAAACAGAAGATAAGTTATGCATTGAAGATGGCTTTAATGATAGCAATTCCATCAGCGGTAGGGTTATCAGTATTAAGCAGAGAAGTTTATATAGCTTTGTATGGTTATGATAGAGGATCAGATTTAATGCTTTATGGTTCTATTATACTTGTATTGATGTCTATAACTCAGATACAAAGTACAGTACTTCAAGGAATAAATAAACTTTATTATGTTCTTGGAACATTCTCTATTGGAATAATAGTGAAAATTTTAGTCAATTACGTTTTGGTAGCTATTCCAGAGATAAATATATATGGTGTTATTGTTGGTAATTGCTTTTGGCATTTAATACCGGCGGTGTTAAATCATAAAAAAATATGTTCGATAATGAGAATGAGAATGCCAATAGTAAGATTGACTATAAAACCTATTTTGGCATCATTCGCTATGGCAATTATGATATATATATTAAAGCAGCCATTACAAATCCTTTATAGATTTATGCCATTATCAAGATTTACAGCTATGCCTATAGTAATTTTATTAGTAGCAGTAGGAGCTTTTGTTTATGTTTATGTAATGATAGCAATTGGTGGTATAAGAAGAAAGGATATACAAGGAGTGTCGCCTAAGATTATGAAATTTATTCCTAGATTTATGAGGATTAAATTAAAATAAAATATTCATGATAAAGGAACTGTAACAATAATTAAGAATTTGATTATTGTTACAGTTCCTTATTTTGTTATATTAAAGATTGATTTTTTTGAATTATAAATAATAGTTAGTTGTAATTATCTTCACCTAAAGTTCCTAAAAAAGTGAACATTCCAAATATCAATATAATTATAATAATATTTTTAAATAGAGATAAAGGACCTAATATTTTATTAATTATAAAATTAAAAATAAAGAATACTAGTAAAGATAATAGTAAGTATATAATTATATTAGTAGTTGAAATATTAATATCAATAGTCTTTTTAACTTCATAAAGGTTAATGATTATACTTATTATAGAAGTTAAAAGAAGAGTTATAGTATAGCCATAAATATTAATAGAAGGTATAGAAGTGAAAATAAATAATCCTATTAATTCTAAAACAGCTATAATTAATGAATTTCTTAATATAATCATCTGCTTATTGATACCATTTAAAATACCATTCATAGTTACTGAAGGAAAAAATACTGGTGCTGAAAGTGCTGCATATTTGATATAATTACCTAAATCATTTCTTTGATATAGTATTTCTCCTAGATTATCAGGAATTAAGAAACATATTACCGTTGTTGCTAAACCTAAAATGAAAGCAATTTTAATTACTTTATGAATTCTACAAGATGCATTGTAATAATTTCCTCTGCTCATAGTTTGAGATAAGTCAGGAATTAATAAGGTATTGATTGATGCTACAACAATTAACGGGATACCTATAATCATCATAGCCATTCCAGTGAATTTACCAATCATAGATAAAGCTTCTACATGAGAAAATCCTGCGCTTACTAAACATCTAGGCATAATTAAAGTTGAAAGTGTATTAAATATATTGCTTAAAAAACCGTTTAAAGTTAAAGGTAAACATAAAATAAGTACATCAAATAGAAGTTGAGATTTTCTTTCTGGTTTTTCAAAAGTCTTAGGAATTTTCTTTTTACAGTATTTATAATAAATAAAAAGTAGAGATAAACTTTGAAATTCACCAAGACATAAAGCTAAGTAACATAAAGTAACTAGTTGAGATAAATCTCTTGCAGAGAAAAGATAAATAAGTATTGCCACTACTAGAACTCTTAGAGTTTTTTCAAAAATATCAATTATAGAAGGAATTACAATTTTAGAAGTTCCCCAAAAGTATCCTTTTAAAATATTAGATAAAGCTATACATACCATTGCGGGACACGTAACTTTTATGGCATCGATAGTACGGACATCACTTATACCATATTCACCTATTATAGGCGCAAATACAAAAACAAGAAGTGCTATTGATATTGCCCATACAAAGTTAAAACATGCTGTAGTTTTTAAAGTTCTAGTTATGTTATTTTGTTGATTTTTTTCGTTATATACTGCTGCTATTTTAGAGATAGCCGCAGAGATTCCAGCAGACATCATACATATAAATAAGTTATAAATAGGCATTACAAGGTTATATAGTCCCATACCTTCAGGTCCTAAGACGTGAGAAAGATATATGGAAAAAATAAATCCTAGAACGCCTGTAGTTACATTAGATGCCGTTAATAAAAATGAATTTTTAAAAAAATTATCTTGCTCTTTTTCCAAAGTTAGTTCACCCCTTTGTTCTACAATTATAATTATTCAAAGAGGTGGTCAAATAGAATAGTTGAATAATTAATATTAAAAAACCTTCTATAAAAGTATAAATTGCAAAAAATGAAAAATATAAATATAACAACAATAAAAGTGTTAAATGTAAATAATTAAGAAAAAATCAGGAGGGAAAAGTATGAAAGAAATTAAGAAAAACGAAAATTATTCTGAAATAGTTGAATTATTAGAAAAGAAGATGGAATTCTCATGTCTTTGGAATAATTGTAATTCAGATGATGGTGGATGTGATGAAGATGTATGCTCAGAAGTAAGTTGCTTTTTAGATTTTTTTAATTGATTTGGTTAAGTATAAATGAATAAATAAGAAAATGAAATATTTTTAAAGATAATATAAAAAATATGAAATGTAATATTCAGTATAGAAGGATGATAAGTGACGTTAAGTCTATTTTAAGTGTTGAAAAAAAGATAACAGCACTAAGAACAAGTGCTTGTGGAGCAACTAAAGGGATGTTAGTAATTGATGCATATGGAGATATATATGCATGTTATGAAGAAATTGACTGTAAAGAAAATAGAATAGGATATGTAGATTTAGATAAAGAAGAGATTATATATAAAAAGCTATTGCTTGAAGAGGATAATGTAAAAGACTCAAATGGTGGAATGTGGTTTAAGATTATATTATTAAATGAGAAAGTAATAGGTAAGCTTGGAAGGTTATCTGTTTTATTTAATAAAAAAATAAGTGTTATTAATTTAGTAGTAGCTATTTCTAGTTTTATATATTTAATGTCTTGTACGAATCTTATGGATTATAAAAGTATATCTATAAATAGCCTTAATGGGATTAACTATATTATAGCTATAGTAATTGGAACTTTAGGCGTGTTTTTTCATGAATTAGGGCATATCACGGCATCAAAGTTATATGGATCTGTTCCTAAATCTTTGGGTGTAGGTATTTATTTTATTTCTCCAGTTATATTTGTTGATGTAGATGATAGTTGGAAATTAAAAAAGAATCAGCGAGTTATAGTAGACTTAGGTGGTGTCTATTTTCAAGTTGTATATTCAACTTTATTGTTATTTATATATTTTTTAAATTATAATCCTGTATTTATAATTTTATATTTTATGTTTATGACATCAGTCATTTTTAATTTGAACCCATTTTTAAAGTATGATGGATATTGGTTTTTGTCAGATTTACTAGGCGTTTATAATTTAAATAAGAAATTCCCTATAGTTATTAGATCATGTATAAAATGGATAT
Source organism: Clostridium sp. (assembly GCA_015058375.1). Lineage (GTDB taxonomy): Bacteria > Bacillota > Clostridia > Clostridiales > Clostridiaceae > Clostridium. The sequence continues at coordinate 8,662 of SVCK01000116.1, read as the reverse complement.
TTGGCAAAAAAGAAAGCTTTAATAATTTGAGAGAAGTATGGAAAAACAATGTGCTTATTACAATATTTTTATATGGATTAGTATCAATAATTTTTTATATATTTTTTTCTTTTAAAATTGTAATGTATATATTGTCAAATATAAATGTAATAAATAAATTAAATTTATTGAGTTTAGTCTTGTTGATATTGTTTGTATTTATAGGGGTTAAATCAATAATAGCTTTAATAAAACTGATACTTCAAATATTTGTAGGTAAAGATGAGATTATGTGAGTTTGGAAAAAGATGAGTTTTTTATGTGGAGGAGAGAATGTTATATAGGTTGATGAAGGTATGAGGAAAATCTCATACCTTTTAATTATTTTAAGTTTTCAGGATTTAAGCATTTTAATTCATCAAGAACAAATAAACCGTCTTTTCTTATAAGAACATCATCAAAGTAAATTTCTCCTCCACCATATTCAGGTCTTTGAATTAGAACAAGATCCCAGTGAAGGGCAGATTGATTTCCGTTATAAGCATCATCATAGCAACATCCAGGTGTGAAGTGAATTGAACCTGCTATTTTTTCATCAAACAAAGTATCTTTCATAGGGTAAAGTATATAAGGATTTACACCAATAGCAAATTCGCCTACATATCTTGCTCCTTCATCCATGTCAAAAATAGCATTTATTTTTTCAGTATCATTAGCTGTTGCTTCAATAATCTTACCATCTTTGAAAGTAAGTTTTATATTTTCATAAGTGAAACCATCTTTAAGTGATGGGGTGTTATAAGTAATAGTACCATTTATAGAATTCTTAACAGGTGCTGAATATACTTCTCCATCAGGAATATTCATTTCTCCAGCGCATTTGATTGCAGGAATATCTTTTATAGAAAAAGTTAAATCTGTACCTTTTGCAGTTAATCTTACTTTATCTGTTTTGTTCATTAAGTCTACTAATTTATCCATAGCCTTTGACATCTTAGAATAATCTAAGTTACATACATTGAAGTAATAATCTTCAAAAGCATCAGTACTCATATTAGCAGCTTGTGCCATAGAGTAATTAGGATATCTTAAAATAACCCATTTTGTATGAGGAACTCTTATTTTTCCATGAACAGGTTCAGAAAAATATCTACTGTGAAGTGATAGCTTTTCAGAAGGAACATCAGAAGTTTCAGCTGAATTGCTGTTAGCTCTAATACCTATATAAGCATCCATATCATTCATTCTTTCTGCTTCATACTTAGCCATCAAATCAAGTTGTTCTTTTGACATGCCCATAAAAAGTTCTCTATTAATTTCATTGTCTTTTAAAGTTACAAAAGGAATTGCTTTAACTTTATAAGCTTCATTAATTAATTCCTTAATTAATGGCTTACAGTCTCCATATCCTTCAATAAGAATTTTTTCGCCTTCTTTTAAATTACATGAATAATTAATTAAATTCTTGGCTAGTTGAGTAAATCTTACATCTTTCATATAATTTTCCTCCTTAGAATTTTAATATGTATAGTATATCATTGTTAAGTTTATTTTCAAGGAGGTCTAAATTATTGCTTAAAAAAATATAAATTAGGTAAAGAAATAAAAAGGGGAAAGTTATGAAAAAAATAAATGTAATAATAGTTTTGATGGTGATACTTATTGGTGCCTTTTCATTATATAGGCTTTCCAATAAATATGATTTAGATATCTTAAAAAATAATATAGATTGTACTATTGTAGTTAAAGGGTGTGAAGATGCGAAAGCTATAGCAACAGATGATGATGAGAATATTTATATTGCTTTTTCAGATTACATAAAGAGTATAGACAAAGAAGGAAAAGAAAAGGTGATGTATAAGGATAAATCTATTGATATAGAGGATATGGTTTATTATTATGACAGTCTTATATATATTTCAAATGATGGAATTTATAAATTTTCTTTATTAGATAATTCTTTAGAAATGCTATGTGGTAATGTTCCTTTGTCTGGAAATAACTTAAAAAGGAGATTGGCTATAGATAGAGATACTCTTTATATTGCTGTTGGAGCAAGAACAAATTCAGGAATTTCAGAAGGTGATTATCAAGATATATCTCCAGTAGAAGTCACTTTAAATGGTAATAATTATGGAGCCAAGCTTACAGGAGTATATAAAAAATATGGAATCAAAACTGAAAATGGAGAAAAGATATCAGCAGCGAACATAGGTAATGCAGCGATATATACTTTGAATTTGAAAGATAATAAAGTTTCGCTTTATTCAACTGGTATAAGAGGTGTAAAGGGACTTGCAGTTAACAGTAAAGGTGAAGTTGAAGCTATTTTTTCAGGTATGAAGAATGAAGGATTAAGGGCTGTAAATAGGGATAAAGACTATATATATAAAATAGAAAAGGGTATTTGCTATGGATGGCCAGATTTTAGTGGAGGAGATCCTATAGATTCTCCAAGATTTAAAGGAGAAGAAATAGTAAAACCTTTGCTTAAAGATTCTAAAAATAGAAATGTTCCTGCCCCTATTTATCAAAGTGATTCACTTGATTCATTACAAGGTATAGCTGTGGATAGAAAAGGAAAAGTGCTAGAGAAAGATACAATTCTATTTTGGGATAGTAGATTGGAAAAAATATGTACATTGTCAGTTGGAAATGTTTATAAGGAAATATTAAAGCTTAAGAGCAACAGTAATATAGAGAATATAATAAATAATTCTAATGAATTCCTCCTTCTTGATAATAAAGCAGGATGCGTTTATAGCATTCATAAGAAAAATGATGTTTTAGGGTTCAAATTACCAATAATAATTATTTTCTTTATATTTATATTGGTAGTTACATTGCTGATAATAGTTTTATATAAATTAATAAAAAAAGATAAAAAGTAGTAAAGTATTTATCAAACAAACACATTAAGAACATGTCTTATGATATGTTCTTAAGTTTTAAAAATGATAACATAGTAAAAATATGGTAAAATAGTAAAGGGTGGTATTATGGGAAAAACTATATTTATTAATATGAATGATGTGAAAATTAAAGGAGATATTTTGGATTTATCAAGTGAAAATTCAGGCATTGTTTATAGTATTTCAAAGGATGTAGAAGAGGAATTATGTGTTGATTATGTTAATTCTGATGATAGGGATGTATTAAGTGAAAGAAAGTATGATGCATGTACTTTTGTTTTTAATCTTAATAAAATTTTTGGCTCAATAAGAAAAGCTAAAGTAATAAAAGAGGTTATTAACTATTTAAAAGATAATGGTGAAATATATATATGGGACGTTAATAAGGAAAGAGGAAAAATTATAGACTATAAGATAAATGTAGCTTTGCCAGGTGGAGATATGAAAACATTGATATTAAAAAATTATAATTTAATATCAAGTTGTAAATATGAAGAAATTAAAAAAATGCTTCAAAAATATGTACAAATAGAAGAAACTAAGGTTTGGGAAGATATATTTTTTATTAAAGCTGTTAAGAAAAAAAGCGTAGAAAAAGAAGAGGCTAAAGAGGAAAGTATTATTGACAGTTATAATCTTGAAATATATTCATAGTAATTTTTAAATAAGATATTCTAGGTATATATGATGTGAAAATTGCTAAAGTTAATAAAGATATCAGATTTTATTATTAAAATGATTTTGTATTCACTCAAGATTACGAATAGTATAATATTAAATTAGTATAATATTAAATTTTAAAATTAAAGAAAATTAAAGAAGTAGTCGATAAATATTACAATAGTATGAAATTTAATGATATATTAATTTTTTTGTTTTTTGAATAAGTGTAACGAAATTTATGAAAAAAAGTTAATATAACAAATTTCGACTGAAAAAATATGAATAATAGCTATAAAATAGTTGAAAAAGTATATGAATAGTGTATAATGAAATAGAATAAAGAGTAATAAATACTATATAAAGTATTATTATTTATTTTATTCTTATTTCGTTTATATAAAAAAATTGAAGATGGCATAAAGGTGGTGAGATTTTGGCATTAGATGCAATTAAAAAAATCAAGGATGCAGAAGCAGAAGCAGATGAAATGATTAGAAATGCAACAGTTGAAGCTAGAGAAATAGTTCAATCAGCTACAGCAGAAGCAACTAAGAAATATGAAGATGCTATAAGTAATGCAAAGAAGAAGTGTAAAGACATTTTAGACACTGCTCTTGCCGAGGGTAATAAGGCTGCTGAGCCAATATTAGCTAAAGGTAAGGATGACTCTGAAAGTATTTTAAAACTTTCTGGAGACAAGAAATATAATGCTGTTAAATTAGTGGTTGAGAGGATAGTGAAATTGAATGGCAATAGTTAAGATGAAAAAATTCACCTTGCTAGGATTTGAATCTCAGAGAGCTAAACTTCTTGAAAAATTACAAGGTTTTTCAGAAGTAGAATTCATTAATTTACAAGATGAAAATCTTATAGAAAATAATGAAAATCTTCAAGGCTTATCAAGAGATAGAGCAGATTCAGATTATGCTGGGTGTGACGACAAATTATCTAAGGCTAAATTTGCCCTTGAATTTTTATCTAACTACGTTCCTCAAAAGTCTGGCTTAAAAGCAATGAAAGAAGGAAAAAGAGAACTTTCTTTAAATGAACTTGAATCAAAAGTTAGCTCAGTAAATTGGGAAGCTATTTGTGAAAAGGTTAAAGAAAAAGAAGAAGAAATTTCTGCTATTGATAGTAAGATAACAAAGCTTGAAGGTATTATTGATACAATGATGGCTTGGGAATCTTTAGATGTTTCTTTTGAAGAGTTAAACTCAATTAAACTTCCTCATTTTTTAGGAACTGTTCCTAAACAATATGAGGCTATTTTAAGCACAGAATTTACAGACTGCTATTTTGAGCAGATATCAGCGAATAATCAAGATGTTAATTTCTTAATTATTTGTGATAATGATATGAAAGAGGATGTAACAGAAAGATTAAGAGGATTTGGATTTAGTCAATTCAAAACAGATTTAACTGATGTTCCTTTAAAAATTGTTCATGACAGTAGGGACGAAATTGAAAAACTTAAATCTAAGAAATTCTTTGTATGTGAAGAACTAGCTGGCTTCGAAGAAGATTATAGAATACTTGAGTTAGTAAATGAGTATTATGGTAATTTATCTTTAAGAAAATCAGCAGTTGAAAATTTCTTAAAAACAGAAAATGTTATGGTTATCCAAGGCTGGGTTCCAGAAGAAGAAATGGAAAAATTGAATGGAATTATAAATGATATACTTGGTGATGACTGCTATGTTAAATACGAGGATGTTAAGGAAGATGAAATGGATGTTGTTCCAACTAAGCTTAAGAACAATAGTCTTAACTCAGCTTTTGAAGACATAACTCAAATGTTTGCAGTACCAAGATATGATGATATAGATCCTACACCATTTGTAACACCATTCTATTTATTATTCTTTGGAATGATGATTGCAGATATAGGATATGGATTATTGATGTTAATTTCAACTTTAGTAGCACTAAAGAAGTTTAAATTTGAAGAATCAACTAAAAATTTTGTTAAGTTCTTTCACTTTTTAAGCTACCCATCAATAGGTTTTGGATTAATATATGGTTCATTTTTTGGAGATGTATTAGAAAAGTTTGTTGGAATAACATTGCCAAGAATGTTTAATACTAGTACTGACATAATGGCTATATTAAAACTTTCAGTTGTTTTTGGAGTTATTCAAATATTCTTTGGACTTGCAATTAAAGCGGCTGTTCTTATAAAGGCTGGAAAGCCAAAGGATGCATTTTATGATGTTGGTGCTTGGATTATCACACTTATATCGTTAGCATTAGTGTTAGGAGCAGGTGCATTAGGAATTTCTGATACAATTAAGAAAATTGCAATAGGCTTTATGATATTTGGTATGGCTGTTATTGTATTAACAGGTGGTAGAGCAGAAAAATCTACAGGTGCAAGACTTGGTCAAGGAGCTTATTCTTTATATGGTATAACAAGTTACGTTGGTGACTTAGTATCTTATACAAGACTTATGGCTCTTGGATTATCAGGTGGATCACTTGCAGGAGCATTTAATATGATATGTCATGATATGTTATTACCAACAGGTGTTGTAGGTATAATATTTATACCAGTAATAATTATCTTTGGTCATATATTCAATCTAGCATTATCTTTATTAGGTGCTTATGTTCATACATGTAGATTACAGTATGTTGAATATTTCGGAAAATTCTATGAAGGTGGCGGAAGAGCATTCGCACCATTTAAGACACAAAATAAATTTATTAACGTTAAAAGAGATTAAGGAGGATTTTTACAATGGAAATGAATTGGGTACAATTTTTAGCTGAAAACTATGGAGGATTTATACTAGGAGCATTAGGTATTGCATTAGCAGTTGGTTTATCAGGTATTGGTTCAGCAAAGGGTGTTGGTTTAGCAGGTGAAGCAGTTTCAGGATTATTAACTGAACAACCAGAAAAATTCGGTAAAGCATTAATTCTTGAATTATTACCAGGTACACAAGGTTTATACGGATTCGTTGTTGGTCTTATGATGTTAACTAACTTATCAACTGATACTACTTTAGCACAAGGTATGTACTTATTATTTGCTGCACTTCCAATAGCTATCGCTGGTTTATTCTCAGGTATAGCTCAAGGTAGATGTGCTGCTTCATCAGTTCAAATCTTAGCTAAGAAACCAGAACACAACACTAAAGGTATCGTTTTAACTGCTATGGTTGAAACTTATGCATTATTAGGATTCGTTGTATCATTAATATTAGTAGTTAATCTATTCTAGGATTGGGGAAGTGAAGCTATGTCAAATATAAATAATCTGACTTCTAAAATCCTTAAGGATGCAGAAGAAAGAAAGGCGAAAATTTTAGCAGATGCTGAAAGTGAAAAAGCTTCAATAATTGAGAAAAAGACTAAAGAAGCTAACTCATTAGAAGCTCAAATGTTAGAAAAAGCTAAGAGAGAAGCTCAAACTGCTAAAGAAAGAGTTATTTCAGGAGCAGAACTTAAAGCTAGAAATGAAAAACTTAAAGCAAAGCAAGTTATTATAAAAGAAGTTTTTGAAAAAAGCGTAGAAGAACTTTGTAAATTAAATGAAGATAAATACATAGCTTTTGTTAAGGAAACTATTCTTTCATCAGGAGTAGCTGGAGATGAAAAGCTAATCTTAAATGAAGAAGGTAAAAAGTTTATAACTGAAGCTATTTTAGCTGAAATTAATCAAGAACTTGCTTCTAAAGGTAAAAAAGGAGAAATTACTTTTGCATCAGAAGTAGGTAACTTTAAAGGCGGATTTATCTTAGAAAAAGACGGCATAGAAATCAATAATACTTTTGAAGCTTTAGTTAACTCACTAAAGGAAGAATTGGAGTTCGAAGTAGCAAGAGAATTATTTAATTAAGGAGGTTTAAAAATGGATAAAATGAAATTTACTCAAGTTATTCCAAGACTTAGAGTATTAGAAACCAGACTCCTTGATAAAGCCAAAATCGACAGAATGATCGATTCAAATTCTGCTGAAGAATCATTGAAAGTACTTCAAGAAACTGAGTACTCAAATGTAATGTCAAATGTTAAAAGAGCTGAAGATTATGAATATATGTTAAGTGCTGAACTAAAAAGAGTTTATCATGAAGTATATAGCATGACACCAGTAAAAGCTCTTGTTGATATAATGAGTATCAAATATGATTATCATAATATTAAGGTAATATTAAAAGGAATGTTCTTAAAAAAGGATTTTTCTCATATGTTCATGGAATTAGGTGTAATAGATGCTGCGAAGATGAAAGTTGATATAGAAACTAACAACTTTTCAAACTTACCTTCTACTATGAGAAAAGCTATTGAAGAAACAATTGAAGATTTCAATTCTAAGAAGGATCCTCAAAGAATAGATGTTATCTTAGATAATTATATGTTTAAAAATATGAGAGAATTAGCTAAAGAATTAGATGATGTATTTACATCTAAATATGTTTCAGCATTAATAGATTTAACAAATCTAAAAACTCTTTTAAGAGTTAAGAAACAAAATAAGGATAGAGATTTCTTATTATCTTTAGTTATTGAAGGCGGCTCAATTGATAAAGATGTCTTAGTAGCTTTATTAAGTGATTCAGTAGAAAATATAGCAAGTAAGCTATCTTATACTAATTATGAAGAAGTATTAAAGTTAGGAGTAGAAGATTTTGCTCAAACAGGATCAGCAGGACTATTAGAAAAGTTAGTAGATAACTACATAATGGATTTAATGAAAGCTGCAAAAATGGTACCTTTTGGAGGAGAACCTTTATTAGCTTACATTTATGCTAAAGAGACAGAAATTAAAGTAATTAGAATAATTATGGTTGGCAAGCTAAATAATATTGCTGGAGAAGTAATAAGAGAAAGGCTGCGTGATATATATGTTTAAGAAAATAGGTGTAGTTGGGGATAAGGACTCAGTTCTAGCATTTAAGGCGTTAGGAATTGATGTATTTCCAGTAGTTGAACCAAGTGAAGCTAAAAAAACAATAGATACGTTAGCAAGAACTGATTATGCAGTAATATTTGTGACAGAACATGTTGCAAAGGATATTCCTGAAACAATCGAAAGATATAATAAATCAGTACTTCCAGCAGTAATATTAATTCCAAGCAATCAAGGAACATTAAATATAGGAATG
>SVCK01000115.1 GCA_015058375.1 Clostridium sp. | reverse complement strand
TTCTCTATTTACTATCATAGCTAAAGTTGGTGATTGTACTCTACCAGCACTAAGCTGAGCATTATATTTACATGTTAATGCTCTTGTTACATTTAAACCTACAAGCCAGTCTGCTTCTGCTCTACAAACAGCTGCTTTATATAGATTATCGTATTCCTTAGCATCTTTTAAATTTTTAAATCCATCTAAAATTGCTTTATTAGTTTGAGATGAAATCCATAATCTCTTTAGAGGCTTCTTAACGCCAGACTTTTCTAAAATCCAACGTGCTACAAGTTCTCCTTCTCTTATGCTTATTTATTTATATGTAAAAATAGCTGTATGATTCTCTATAACTTATTTTCTATTAAATTTTCCACTTTTACTACAATACACAATAAGTTGACTTTATAATAATAAAATCAACTTATTTTTTACACATTATATAATTCAAAATTACAAATCAATATTATAATTTATTAAATCTAACCACCAGCTATATATAACTATTAAATATCTTAAAATTATATTATTTTATCTAACTTTTTACTATTAAAAATTAGACATATTATCATCTTCTAATACATTTACCATCATATTAGCTTGCAGCCTAGCCACTTCATCTACTGTTAATAAATCAAGTCTACCATTTTCCATCCTCATTACTTTCGATAAACTATTCGTTACTCCCATACACTCTGAAGAAAATATCATTTTGTTGTTTCTTATTGCTACTTCTAATAAATTAAATCTGCGTTCAATTTCTCTTCTTGTATATGGTATCTTCATAGGATTTATATCCATGATATCACCTCATATATTATAATTTATTAAACATTTAAAATCTATCTATACCAATTATCTGATGCGAATCAATATCTATAATAATACTTTTATTACTATCAAATACATTGTAAATTAATTTCTTATCTTTATAAATATTATTAATTAATCTCTTCTTAACAGTTACTTTACATCCTTCATTACATGGTAAACCACACGAGTTATTCCATACTCTGTCACTACTCCATTTATCCAACTTAAAATCACTATTACTTGCACTTATCTCCTTCACAAATTGTTCATTTAATAATGCTTCTCCAATGGATCTACCCTTCACTAATGTTGGTTCAATCGAAATCACTGTTGAGATTTCATTCTTATGACCCCTTACATCTCTATATTCATTTGAATATAACTTCTTACACTTCGCAATATCTTTTGAGTATTTTTCAATTGAATCTTTCTTGTCCACTACATATGATATTACATTAATATCATATAATTTATTATCATATTCATAGTTTATATAATATAATAAAATATTGTCTTCATCATATAAACTATCCTTTATTGCTTCATCAACTTTAGACATATCATCAATATATAATAAGTTTTTAAGCTTTTCTTTTTTCAAATAACATGTATGACTTTCAACTCTTTGTAATGGAAAATATGGATTTATCCTCCTTATACAATTAGCTATTAATTCACTTTTTTCAATAGGTACTAAAGATGTTAATACATAATTTAAATACTTATAAAATAAGTCATGAGCATATCCAAAATATATTGACTTTCTTCTATAAGATTTGCATAAAGCTTGATCTAACTTGTAAAATTCCTCTATACTTCTTGGCTCTATTTCTGATTTTATACAATTAAACAAAATACCTCTTAAGTCTCCTATTCCTTTATCTTTATTTAGCAACTTATTTATAATGTTCTTCCTGTCTATCTTTTGCATAAAATCCTTATAATTATAACCGTTCATTGTAATATTTCCTGAATCAATACTCTCAGAATTAAAATATCTCTCAATAGTTTCAACATATATACTTGACTCTGGATATAAACTAATATAATTCTTATATACTTGTAGAAATGATGATTTAACAATAAATGTTCTACTATTAATTATTTTTCCTAATATATCGTAATTACTTATTAGTTTCCATAATTCATTATTTTTACAATTGGATAAATATAAACATAGCGTCACACAACTTTCTGATATATTTATATCTTCATAAAAGCAAAATGAAAGTATATCATTCAAATATTTTCCACTAATCTCTATTAACCAAGGTAATAAGTCAAATACTTTTTGTGAAATGAATGGATCTGGATACCATCCTAACCATAAAAATAATTCAAGTAGAACTTTACTTTCTTCTGATACTTCTCTCCACTTATCAAGGTTATTATATTTTTCACTATATATATTATTAGGGTTTACTATAGTCTCTAAGTGCGAAAACATCTCTGATATAACATTATTTTTTTCTTCTGAACTGCATCTACTTGATGTTATATTATATAATCTATTCGCTATATTCCAACTTGCACAATAATTATCATTAACTATTACGGGTTCTAGCACTTTAACTACTTCCTCTTTATCCTTGCATTCTTGAATAATTTTGTGAAAGCATTCCTTACATTGTTCATCAGAATTTTCTTGCCATATATCCCATCCGTTCTTATGGATCTTAAGTAGAACCTCAATATACTTATTTATAGCATTTTTACTATTACCTTTTAATATTTCCTTATCACCTTTGTCAATAATATCTTTACACTCTTCAAATACAGAAAGCTTACCAAATACTCCTTCTAAATATAAGTCTTTATCACTTTGTATATTTTTTTTATTATTAACATTTGAATTTATATCACTTTCGTTTTTATAATCAATATCATTATTATAGGTAGATTTAATATTGTTACTCTCATCGATTATAGAATCTATGTCCTGATTCAATATCTTGCTCAATTTATTTATCATACATTCATAAATAAATTCATCTAAATATTGCTTATACATTTTTATAAATTGATATCGTTTATCCTCATCACAATCACATGTTAATATAGTAATTATTCTATTAATATACTTATTTAAATTATTGCTACTAATCCTATTTAGCTCATTTACAATTTCACATTGAATTGATATATAATCACTTAAGTTCCTTTCATCCCCAAACATGAAAATCTCCGCAAAACACCATACTAATGCTTTTTCTTCAGATTTTACATTTATTAATATATCTAAAATTACGCTATCTAAAAAAATTGAATTTGCTATTCTATAACTTTTTAATCCATACTCATTTGCATCAACATTTTCTATCTTTATATTACATTCTAATGAATCTATATTAGGATATACTTGCGATTTTAAATAATTAAAAGAAATATTATATAAGCCTTTTCGCCATAGTTCACCTATTAATTTCTCTTTTTCAACTCTTATATATCTTTCAAATGTCATACCACCAGTTGCAGAATCTAATAACACAAAATTTCTTTTAATAAGATTGTTTGTTATATACTGTGATTCAATAGGCTTTAAGCCTTCACTTAACAACGATAGTTGAGCTTCTTTATACCACGTTGGTCCCATTGATGTTTTTAACATTTCATTATAAACATCTCTTGCCACTTCATTACAATCTATCAAATTATACAATTCAACTATATCCAATAAGTAAGGAGTTCTTTCCCATCTGTTCATCACTTTATCTTTTACTTCTTTAAAAATAAGATCAATTACTCTCTTTATATATAATGAATCAATATTATATTTTAACATAGTATTAACTATTGCGAATAAAGTATATATATATCCTTCTGAATATAGTCCAAATTGATTTAAGGATTTCTTTTCAATATATTGTAAATACTCTTCAATCTTATCATTTTTAAATTCTGCAATGTATTCTGTTATATATGAAAATAAAATAGTAAATATATCTTCAGGAATATTATAACTATGAGCAAATTTCATCCTTAAATCTAAATCAAATATTTTATTTTCTAGCACTCCCTTTAGATATTTATAATATTTATCTGTACTTGTGTAATTATCTACTGCCTTACAATATAATCCATTACCGTAAACTAATGCCACAATTTTAGTAAAACTTTTTATTCCTTCCTCCCAGTTACTTTTAAACATTCCTATATTAATATCTATTGTTTCTATTTCATTTTCTGATATATATCCTTTATTTCTATAGTATCCAAAAAAGGAGTTAAATTTTCTAATTGATAAATCTACTCCATTATCCTCTCTAAAATCTGTATCATTTTTATAATAACTACATTCTTCTATTAATTTTTTAACGAGTTGAAAATCATTCCCCTCTTTTATTAATCCTTCTATAGCTAACTGCTTATCTTCTAATCGTAAACCACTCACAATCATTCTCTCAATATCTTGCGCAATGTTTTTGTAGCTTTTTACATATTTTCTATTAAAGATTCGTTCCATATCTAACGCATTATCTAATAATAAAATATATAAATTTAATGTGTTTTCATTTATATCTAAAGCTTTTTTCTTTGCTGAGTCTATAGAAAAATATTCTCCCTTCCTCCAAAGTTCATATGCAGATGAACTACTTATTATATAGTTTAATATTTCTTGATTTTCACCTATAGAACTATTTCTTATTATCTTAATTACATGTAGATATCTATTTGCAGCAAAATCTCCATCTAAGTCAGCATATATATTATAAGCCTGTAATAAAGCCACCGTAAAATCAGTTGGTATACCTTTTTTATTCTCTATATATTGAAAAAATAGAGATTCCAATTTCATTATTATAATTTCAGCTTGTTCAGAATAATTTCTTTCCACAAGCATAAATAAACAATAGAGTATTTGGTCTATTGATATAATAATATTATCTTGTCTAATAATATACTGCATAGCTTTATCTGGTCTATTAAATGATATTTCTGCTTTAGCTATTTCAAATGCAAAACTAATAAACATTTGATTATATCTAAAATCAACTCTCTCTAAAAGTAATAATATCCTAATAACAGAAACATAATCTCCATTTTCACATGATAATTTCAATACTTTCTTAACATCATAAATCAACAAATCAGGAGTAATATTTAAAACAGTACACCTATCTACTAAATCTTGATTACATTCTTCTATACATTTTTTTATATCTTCTTTCTCTCCGTTAGATAAATGATATAAAATATTTGTTACTGAAAAGTCATTATCACTATTTTCTAAACAATATTTTCCAATAGAATGATGTATTTCATTATTCATATAATCTGTCTTGTCATTAATAAAATCCGCAAATGAACTATGAAAAAAAGCCATAATATTATCAACATTATCTAGAAATAAGTATTTTAATTCATTAAATGTGCTTTCTAAATTTAACTTAACTTCATTTGGTAATAAGTTTCTAAAAATATCTTTTCTTATTGCCGCTCTGATTCTAGCTAGATAGGCTACAATATATATTTTATTTGGATTTAATGATATCTTACGCCATAAAAATTCATAATAAGTTTTTATATCACCACTATAACTTGGTAGTTCGTTAATATAATTATCTAAATCAACTTCTTCTTCTACATTTAAGTATTTAATTATATACTTTAAATATAAAGGGTGCCCCATAGATTTTTTACTTATGTCTTCTAATTGATTTTCGCTTAATTTCTTATTCAATACTTTATATAAATAATATTTAATTTGTTTAATATCATATAGCTTAAATCTTAACACATTATTCTGCAAATCAACTTTTTGTAATAATGATTCTGGTAATCTTTCATAATTATTTGAAGTTATAATAAAGAACATATTTTTATTATTTAAAATTGTAATATAGGAAATAATTTTTTCAATTTCTTCTTGTGTAGTAATAGATAACTCATCAATGCCATCTAAAAAAAACACCGCCTTTTTATTCTCTGATACAAGTCTAGAACTTAATTCTTTAGATAGCTTTCCTAAATATTGCAATTTCTTCGAATACGATAGCTTTTCAGTATCTTCAACTCTAATCCTCAAATATGATGAAATTCTTTCTATAATCCATTCATAAAAAACTTCTGAAGAAATTCTATATGAAAGTGGCATCATATCATTGGGAATTTTAATAAAATACTTCCCTAATACAGAAGTTCCATTAGTACCTTTATAATATTGTACAAAAGTTGATTTTCCTATACCAACACTACCTTGTAATAATACTATCTCACCATTTTTATTATCAATTATATTATTTAATTTTGATGTTAGATTATAGTTTATCATAATTTCTGTATCAATTAATTTAACATTTGATATATTATGTTGTTCATCATCACTAAATACTATACACTGTTTTTCCATAAACTCCTTAACTCTAGAAAACTCTATCACCTTAAGTATTTCTCCATTTTGATGTAATAGTATTCCTTGTATTTTATCATCGATCAATAATGGTGCACCAGATAATCCACTATAATTATTCATTTTGCCAATCTGAACATCTATATCTATATTATAATCACATGGATTTACCTTATCATTTGCATTTATAATAATACCACCTATGCTTGAACCTTGTGGGCTATTCTCATCTGGATATCCGTAACTATTCCATTGTTTTCCTACTGGAATATATTCTGTACTTATTTCTATAAATTCATATAAATCTACTTCTTTATCTAGCTTTAAAATTTCCACATCATAATCACATTCTTCGCTTATCCTTGTACATTTTCTATCTACGACTGAATTTGAAATTTCCAAAAATTGAGCTATAATATTATCACAATTCTCTGTTACATGTGCTGCAGTAATAATTGTATTTTGGTTTACCAAAAATCCTGTTCCTTTTTCTTCCTCATTACATACAATCTTACATATATACTTTTTTAATTCTAAAGACAAACAACGCGCCTCCTTTTTAACAATTTATATCAATATAAGAATTACTTAAATACTGTATTAAAAAGTTATAGTTCTTTTTTAAACTTTCATTATCAAAACACTTAATCGATTCAGTTTTATTGCTAAGTATAATACAACGTTTAGTTTTACATTTAGTAAATTTATAACATTCTCTATTTATGATTTTTGCAATAGTTTCAATACTAGGATGATCATACTTTCCATCTGTTGATATTAGATAAATAGCTGAATCAAATTCTTTTAAAAATTCATCAGAGGTATTCGCTTTACTTCCATGATGAGATACTTTTATCATATCAAAATAAGAACTTCCTCCACTACTTTTCCATTTTAATAAGTTTTGATAATAAACTTCTGAAAAAGCATCCCCTAAAAATAATAAATTTTTATTCTTATAAGTTAATATAAAGGCTATTGATGATCCATTTTCAAGTTTTTGATTATCTTGCTTAATAACTATATCCGTTAACCGTTGTATTTCATCCTTTTCCAACAATCCATATTGAGAAATATCTTTTAGCAATTGTTCTGATTCTGAACAACTTTTCAAGAACATATATGCTTCATAAGCATCTTGAGTTAGTTTATTATCTACTACCTTAATTTTCTTTTTAATGCTTTTTAAATAACTTATCCAAGATTTATTTAAGTTTTTTAAATTTTCAATATTAGGAGATATGAAAGTTAGGTATGTATCATTATCTATTTTTAATATTGGTAAATCATTATCACAAACATATATTGGACCATTATTAAACGGATTACCATTATTCCATTTATATTCACCTTTTAGTATATAACTTGATAACAACATTTCTTGTTTTGTACTAATATTATGTGATAATTCTTTATTTTGCATAGCAGCTTTGCCTTTAGAAATTACACTTTTATATATTATTTTATCATTTTCTTCACATTCACTCTCTTCAAAATGTTCTATCTTTAATCCTTTTATTCCATTAAAAATTATATTATTAATTTTGATTATTTTACTTTCTTTATTACTCCCGTTTTCCCTAAAAAGTTCTAATGCTCCACCTATATGATCTTCATGCATGTGTGTTAATATTAAATAATCTAACACTTTATTTTTATCGTTCATTTCCAGTAATATAGGCTTTAGAAAATTAATATAAGTATTTTTAGTTCCACAATCCACAAGAATATTAATTTGCTTTATACTATTTATTGTAATTAAAAAGCAATCCCCACACTCAGCTTGAATCATCTTAACTTTAATATCCTCCATCACTTCACCTCTTTTATTTATATATAAATATTGTACTTTTTTCTTGAATATAATTCAATATTACCCATTAATATACTCGATTGTTTATAGGAGTGATTACTTATATCTGATATTTCACTTATTCTTTCTAAATAAATAAAGGATTCATAGAAGTATAATTAAACTACTATGAATCCTTATTATAATTTATATTTACTATTTAATTTTCCCAAGTAAAGCTGCA
>SVCK01000114.1 GCA_015058375.1 Clostridium sp. | reverse complement strand
TTAATTGTATAATCTTTATGTAAAATATTTGTTTGTTTCATATTAATATTTTACTATAAATCCTAACTTTTTTGGAAGTTAGGATTTATTTTTTTGTATATCAAAAAGGGGTGTTACACTTTTTAGTGCAACAGCCCCTTTATTTTTTACAATTAACTATGATAGTTGTGAAATATTCATTGATGAAAAAATTTAAATTTTATTTTTTCTTTTACTTATATTTATCGATAGTATTACAATTAATGCAATAATAGCTATAACTATCAAGATTCCTATTTTTGCATTGTCTCCAGTTTTTATAGCTTGTTTTACTTTATCTAATTTAGTAATATTATCATTTGCTATAACGTCACTAGTTTTTTCTACACTTTCATCAGCAACTAGTTTAATCTTTTCTTGTATATTATCATCATCTTTTTGTTTCATTATTTTGTTAAATATAGTTTCAACCTTTTCTCCACCTTTAACAAACACTTGTCCTTCTTTACTATCTATATTATATTCTTCAGGTACATCGCCTATCTTATAAGTATATGTTCCTTCTACCCCATTAAAATTAATCTTTCCATCTGAATCAGTAATTCCTTGATATACCAACTCTCCATTTTCATTATATACATTAACCAAAACGCCTTTAACTGCTTTATCACTATCTTTATCTTCTATTTTTACTACAACTTCTCCTACAATTTTTCTATTAACAAATACATTTTCTCCAATATTTGATACATTAACAACTTTATCATTTTCAGAAATATTAAATGCATAATAATTAGAATCTGTACAATAACCTTTTGGTGCTACTTTTTCCTTTATGAAATATGAACCATAATATAAATCTGATTTAGTATAAACTCCATCTACTGATTCCGATAAACTATCTACAAATAAATCTTCACCATCTAAAACATTATTACCATTACTATCTCTATAAATTTCAAATTCTGCTCCATCTAGTTTTAAATTATAATCATCTCTATCTACCTTTACTATTTTTACTGTTCCTTTTATAAGGCTATTTGTAAATATCTCATTGTCATCAATATTAACAATTTCTCCATTTTCGTTAATCTCAAATTTATGATATTCTTCATCACATACATAACCTTTTGGTGCTTCTATTTCTTTAAGTAAATACTTACCATATTCAAGCTGTTTTTGATACTCTCCAAGTTCAATTTCATCCAATATGATAACTTCTGCATCTGAATCTGGTTCATTATCACAATTTTCATCTTTATATATAGCAAATTTAGCTGATGATAAACTCTTTTCCTTATCACTAGCATCCACTAATTTTAAGTTAAGCTTGCCCTTAATAACTTCATTTATAAAATTATCAGAACTACTATTATTAACATTTACTGTTTTCATATCTTCAGTAATTTCAAAATGATAATATTTATCATCTTTCAAATATCCTTCTGGAGCTTTCTCTTCTTTCAATACATATTTACCATATTTTAATTCAGATGAATAAATTCCATTAATCAATTCATCCTCAATTAATGTGGTAACCCTATTATCACTATCAGGTTGATTATCACAATCCTCATCTTTATATACAGCAAATTCTGCCTTACTTAACATATATCTTTTATCAGCATCTTGCTTAACAACCTGTACTTTTCCCACTATTGGTTTTGCATACCAAGTATAAGTCATATTTTTTTCTTCTTTACTTATAGTGTATTCTTTTTCAATATCATCTTCTATATAACCTTTCAAAGGTTCTTCTTGCTTTACCTTATACTTAACACCATATCCAATATTTTCAAAAGTAACTATACCTTCTTCATTTGTTTTTGCCTTTTCAATTAAAATATTATATTTGGCATCATAAATTGCAAATACAACTCCTTCTAAAGGTACATTAGTTTTATCTTCAAGTTTCTTTATTGATATAGAGCCTTTTTCTAAACTACCCACTCCCGAACCTTCAATAAAGAATATGTTATCAGCTGATGCTGCTGAATTTCCTGATACTAGTCCTCCATCAAAATGTGCTTCATTAACAATAGAAGATACTCCATCTGTTATTACATCTGAATCTATATAAGTTACATATTCCAAAAGATATGCACTATTTAAATCATCAACTTTAACTTTTAATGTATTTGAACCATCATAATTATTGATATATTCTATTTGATCACTATCTATATTAACTTCTTCTCTCTCATCATTCTTAGATGGAAGTTCATCTTTTTTATTAGATGTAATCTTATATAACTTTATGCTTGAAGTATCTAATTTCAAATATTTATTTAAATTATCTACTAAGGTAGCACGTCCAATATCCAATTCATTTTCATTCATTAGTATGGACCACTTAATATAATTACTCCCTGTAGTATACTCACTTGTTTTAGTTATTGGCGCTATCTTAATTTCACAAGTTCCTTTTGTCTGAATATCATTTGGAAGAATATCGCCTTTCAAAGTAGCTATATTATTAACTTTTTTGATAATTTCTTTATTAGTTGAACTATCTCCACTAAAAAAACTTATATCAATTATTTTAGTCTTAAACTCTATAACATAAGTGGAATTTATTTCATCCTCTCCAAAATCATAAGATATTGTTCCTGTTTTTTTAGTATCACTAGAATCTGCTTTTTCATATTTAAAGCCATTTTCAGCTATGTAATTTCCATTTAAATCTTTAATAGAGAAACTATTATCAATATATTCTTGTTCTTTTGATATATCATCTATTACTGATGCATTTTTTATGTTCATGGCATTTTTATTTACTATTATAGTCCAATTTATTTGATTATTAGAATAATCATAACTACCCTTTTTTTCTATTACTGATGAATTAACATTTTGCTCTGCATAAGCTGAAATAGGTTCTTCTAAATTATCTGCATATAAGCTTGCTATATTATAAAATTTTTTATTAAATATATTATTTGCATATACAGTATTACTCTTTACTTTTGTTTTATATTCTATTACATGTTTGCTATTTCCACTTGGTAATTTAAAAGTCAAAACATTTTCGTCATAAGAAACATCTTCGCCATTAATACTTACATTTTCCCCATCTAAAACTATAGAATCTTCAACTAAAATTTGATCATCATTTATTGTATCTTTTACAATTGGATTTTCTAAAAAAATACAATGTCTATCAACTACAATATTCCAAGTAAGCTCCCTTGTAGCAGGATTATATTTTACAGAACCTTTAGATTTTTCTATAAGTTTTCCTGGAACTTCAACTTCACATTTAGTATCTATTATCGAACTTGCATCTTCACTTCCAAGTCCTGTTCCAAATGTTAATTTAGCGTTATTGTTTACTAATATTTTTCCATTTTTCATAAATATACTTTCATCTATAATTTGTGTTTGGAAAATAATTTTTATTGATTTTTCTGGCGTACCTTTAAATACAACTTTGCCACCTTCATAACGTAAAGTATCATCATTACTGAAACTAATACTATCCCCATCATAAACAGCTTCATTATTTCTGCTACCATCATATTTAAGAGTTCCTGATACATATTCCTGTCCAGCTGGAATTTCATCAACTACATTTACATTTTCACTTGTATTTTCTCTATTACAAATTTCAATTGTCCATTCTATCCTTTTATTATCAATATACTTACCAGTCTTATTTAATACTTTAGTAGGAACTTTTACACTAGATGATGCAGTTAATGGTTCAATATCTGTTGCTGATAATCTAACATTATTAGTGATTTCTTTACTTTTTTCATTAGCTATAAAAATTTCAGAATTGGGTTTTGTTGTTACAACTATAGTTTTTGTACCAGAAATTTCACCATCAAACTTATATTCAAGCACATTATCTTTTACTGAATAATTATCACTATTAGCTTGAACATTATCTACCTTTACAGGATTATCTATAAAGCTTTGATTTTCCCCCAACATATCATTAATAATTACATTACTTAGTTTTTTTGAACCACAATCAAATTTAATTGTCCAATTTATTTCATTTTTATCTTGATCATATTCTCCTTCTTTAGTTATTGAAGGCTTAATAACTTTAGAAATGTCATTTTGAAACCCAATATGAACTTTCTCTGTTTTAGTCAAAAGTTTAAATTCTAAATCTTTATCTCCTCCACAATCTAATTGATCCTTATTAAATCTAGTTTTTATTTTTATATTTCCTATTACATTTGAACCATTACTAACTAATTTACTAAATTTAATTTTAAGTTTCCCACTAGGGTCACCTACACAAGTACCAATACTCTCACCATTTTTAGTTTCTATATTCATATTAAACTCACTAATAAATATCTCACTAGGAACACATATATCATACTCCTGATTTTCTTTTAGATTCATAGCCTTAGAAACTTCAAATTCAAAATTAAGCATAACATTAGAGTCTAATTCCACATTGTTCGTTAAAACATTTCCATCCCAATCTGTTAATGTTACTGATTTAATAAAATCCATATTTTCATCAGCACTTACAGCTACCATTGGTACTAATAACTGCATAAACATAATAATACACATTAATACTCCAATTGTTTTTTTCACTCTTGTTAAAATACACTTCAAATCACACACTCTCCTCCCTTTTATATTTTATCATATTTTCTATTTTTTCTGACAATTATAGATAAATTTATTTTTCTTCAAATTTCTATCTGCATAAAAAAATAGAGTGATTATTTCGAATTAATAATCACTCTATTTTCTAATAATTTTCACTTGAAATTAACTTTGCACAAACCAAAAGCCTTCCATCATTTACATCATAATCACAAGTTGACAAAGTTATCATTTTATCAGATGCTGCAAAATCTAAAGTTCCTAAATCAAATAATGATTTGCCCTTCAGTGTATTTACATATGATAAATAATTTTCATCTGAAGGAAACTCATTTTGATATGAATCATTATTAGCTGTTTCATAAAATACTGAAAATACTTGATATTCTAAAAGTTTATTCTCAATATTTATATATATTGGTGTAGATTTCGTGAACTCTTCTTCTTTAAAATTCATTAAAGTTGCAAACATACTTCCATCTCTCATATGATGTCCATGAATTATTGTATTTCTATCTTCAAAAGGATTTGTATTATTTGACGATATAAATATTGCCCCACCATTATTAGTTTCTTTTTCAAAATTATGATTCAAATAATAGTCATTGTTATCCGTCTGAACTAAAGGATAACTTACTTCAGTATTAGGTATATAAATCCATCCTTTAAAATCTAAATTCATAGATAAAAGTTTATCATAATTTTCCTTAGTAAAAATAAATCGTGGTGTTTTAGGTACTAATGTAAGATTTTCTTCATTAGTTACCTCTACTTCTTGTGGTGCATATTCTCTTAATTCATCATAAGATTTTTTATTATCATAATAGCCCTTACATATACCAAATAATTTTAAAATACATACTATAAAAACTATTAATGATATATAAAATACTACTCTACGTATTATTTCCCTCTTAGAAATTTTATTCCCCATAATTCAAACTACTTCCTAACTCAATTCTAATGCTATCTCCATCATCTGAGTAAAACTAGTCTCTCTTTCTTCAGGTGAAGTTTCTTCTCCTGTTAATGCATGATCTGAAATTGTTAAAACTGACAAAGCTTCTACTCCATATTTAGCTGCTACTGTATATAACTCAGCTGTTTCCATTTCAATAGCTAAAACTCCATAATCTGACCACATTGATATTCCTTGATTTGTATCATCATAGAATAAATCTGAAGATAATACACTTCCAACCTTAACATTTGCACCTTTTGATGTTGCTACATTATAGGCTTTTAATAGTAAATCAAAATTAGCTGTTGGTGCATAATCTAATCCTTTAAATCTTCTTTTATTAATTCCCGAATTGGTACACGCACTTTGAGCTAAAACTATATCTCTAACCTTTATATTATTATTAATAGCACCAGCTGTACCTACTCTTATTAATCTCTTTACTCCATAGAATTGAATAAGTTCATTAACATATATAGAATGAGATGGAAGTCCCATACCTGTACCTTGAACAGACACTCTTTTACCTTTATATTTTCCTGTATATCCATACATTCCTCTTACTGTATTATAACAAACAGCATCTTCCAAATAATTTTCAGCTATATACTTAGCTCTCATTGGATCTCCTGGTAAAAGTACTGTTTCTGCTATTGCTCCTTCATCAGCCATTATGTGTAAGTGTTTTGCCATATTAATTGTCCTCCTATTGTTGTATTTTTTTATACTTTAGTTATATTATACTAATACTTTAAACTAATTAAAAGTTAATTTACTTTTAGTCATTTAACTATGTTATAATTATTTTATTATATGTTACAGCTTAGGAGAGATGAATATATATGAAAGAGTTGGAAACAAGAATAATAAAAATTGATGTTGCTAATATAAGAAATATTCTTATACAAAATGGTGCAAAAAAGATTAAAGAAGAAAATCAAGTAAATGATATATATGATTTTGAAGATGGACGTCTTTTAGCCAAAAAGGGTTATGCTAGAATAAGAACAATTGATGATTTATTAAATAAAAAAATAGTTTACTACATGACTACTAAAAGAATGCTTTCTCAAGGAATGTTTAAAGAAATGGAAGAAAATGAAACTATAATTGAAGATAAAAATGCTGGTGAAGCAATTTTTGCTTCCTTAGGTCTAGTTTTAAAAGAATCAATTAATAAATATAGAGAAAGTTATGAAATTGATGGAAGCTTAGTCGAAATCGATATTAATGATACTTCTTTCTGTCCATTTCCTTATATAGAAATAGAAACAGATTCTGAACAAAAACTTGAACAAATAGTAAAACTTCTTGGTTATACTATGGAAGACACAACATCTAAGACTATTTATCAATTAATTGAAGAAAATTAAAATAGGGGCTGTCGCATTAACGGTTAAAAATCGTTAGCGACAAGCTCCATTTTTTATTTTGATAAATTACAATATCAAATGCAAAACTAATGGTGTTAGTATAAATTAGTAGACACATTAAGTCGAACTAAATAAAATACTATTTAGTATAAGAAAGTATATCATATTCACGTATTAAATCTGCAATGATATTCTTTTTCCTTGACTTAATCTTTCTTTTTCCCATAAAACAACAGCCTCCTATGATATATATTTATTTTATCATAGAAAGCTGTTATATTTTGTAATTTACAGACTTTTTTTCACACAGTCCATATACAAAAAAAATAGGATTGTCCTCTGTTTTTGTTTATCTTTCTTCAATGCTAAATATCTTCCATTTATTATCTACTTTTATTAAAAGAAAGCTTTTTGTGTAAGTACCACTATCAATCGGAGTAGCTTTTTCATCAATAGTTTTTAGATAATAACTAACATCGAAAAGTCTTATATCTTTTTTGGGATAATCTTGATATTCTGGTCTAACTTCTACTCTATGAGAATAAGCATCATCAATAGCATTTGAATCAGTAATTGCTTTTATATCTAAAGAATCAATATAATTGATATAATCCAGAGAGCTTTCTTGTAATTTACCATAACTATGAGCTTCACATTGAGAAACCTCATTAATATTATGATTAGACATACCATTTATATATTTTTCTATTGTTCTTTCAGGTTTGTTATAGTAACAATAAAGACATATTCCTATTACAACAAAAATACCTAGGAGTACACAGCTTAAAATTTTAAATCTTTTATTCATATTATGACTTTTTGCCATATCTGACTGTTGTGACATATACGTTCCCCTTTTCCTAATAAAATATTACATTAGGTTCCCCTGTTACAACTTCACTATATCACAACAGATTTTATGAAGCTAATATTTAAACTACCACCTACTGCTATCACAAAAATGTTATTAGCAAAATAAAATTTTATATTAACTAACAAATGGGTTAAATGCAATGCATCTAACCCCTTTATTTACAAGCTGAGAGACAGACAATTAAATATCACTGTCTCTTTTTAATATTGATATAAAGTAACCAAGGTAAGTCCAAAATATCATAGGAATAAAGCTTACTATATATATTAAATTACTTTCAAATAAATTTACAAAAACTATTCCAGTAACTAATGATAATAGAACAAGATTTATTTTTCTATTTCTTCCGAATGAAAAATCTACTTTTTTAACGATGAAAGAAAAAGTATTAAATAATACTATTAAGAATAACATTAATGTAATAAATCCATTTGCAGTTATTATTTGAAGAAATATATTGTGTAATCCACCTGCCTCAATTCCTGGTAAAATAACCCCTGGTCTCATTGAATAAACTTTTTCAACTAAGCTACTGTTACCAACTCCAAAGAAAGGATTTTGTTTAATTAAAAGCCATGCTGAATACCATAATTCGTTTCTTGCTGATAAAAAGTTATAAAGCCTTTCGTGAAATAATGCAAATCCTCCAATACAGAATATAGAAGGTATAATTATCATACATTTCCTAATGATTTTATTGTTAAGCTTAATATAGATTAATACAAATGGTATTGCTATTAATAGGAAAAATCCACTTCTTCCTTTAGAAAATATAAGCGAAATAAGTTGTATGAAAATATTTATTCTATAATATAATTTAGTTTTTACAGAAGCATCTTTGTTCTTTGTAATAAGGTAGAATGTTACAAGCATTCCTATTCCAGAAGCAATTGCTAAGGCATTTTTGTAAATATATAATCCTTGATTTTCACCATAAACAACATTGTTAAGTGTAAAGGTAGTATTAGAAAAGAATAGTATAGTTGCGGCTAATGAAAATATGAAAGTAAATATAGATATAAAGTTTGAAAGGATGGATAAATCTTTGTTAAGTTCCTTTTTAGTTTTCTTTGTATCTATAAAGAACATTCCAGTTAATAAAATTAGATTTATACTCCAAGCTACTAGATTAGTTGAGCTTCTATAAAATAATAAGTTTATTAATAAAGTAAAAGCTAAGAATATAAAAATAGATAATTCAATTAAGTTAGGTCTTCTTTTGATTATTTTATATATATTAAATAGAGCAAGAAGTCCGCCCCATAATAATGCGGCTTTAGATAATAAGTTTATGTATGGAATTTCCTTTAAGATAGTCGTAAAACATAAACTTATAAGTAAGTAGAATAATGTAAAATAAATATTGTTTCCTACTGTTTTATTAAGTTTTTCAAACATGATAAGTCTCTCTTTCTAATTAAATTTTTCAAAAATAATTATACGTTACAATAATTTATTTATCAATAATGTTAATTATAGGCATATAGAATAGGGAATATTCTACATGCCAATAGTTTATCTTGGAATCATTCCAACCTTTTTTTGAACTTTTCTTAGAATTTTAGCTGATGCATAAGAAGCTTTTTGAGCGCCTTCTTTATAGATTGACTCTAGATATTTTTTATCTTTAAGAAGTTCTTTAACTTTTTCTTGAATAGGAGTAAGTTCATTTACTATTGCGTCGGCGGCATCTTTCTTTAAGTCTGCATAACCTTTTCCTTCATAATTTTTTACTAATTCTTCAGGAGATATTCCATTGATTGCAGAAATTATATTTAATAGATTTTTTACTCCTGGTTGATCATCAGAATAGTTAATTACTCCGATACTATCAGTTACAGCTCTTGATATTTTTTTTCTTATTACTTCTGGAGGATCCATTATAAGTATGAAAGAGTTTGGATTATCTGAAGACTTAGACATCTTTTTAGTTGGTTCTTGTAAGTCCATAATCTTTGCTCCTTCTTTTGGAATATATCCTTCAGGTATTTTGAAAGTGTCGCTGTAAGCAGAATTAAATCTGTTAGCTAAATCACGTGTAAGTTCTAAGTGTTGAGTTTGATCTTTACCAACAGGAACTAAATCAGTATTGTATAAAAGAATATCAGCTGCCATTAGTGAAGGGTAATTAAATAATCCTGCACCTATAGAGTTTCCATACTTTTGTGATTTATCTTTATATTGAGTCATTCTGCTAAGTTCACCCATATATGTATTACATGTTAATATCCATGAAAGTTCAGCATGAGCTGGAACATGAGATTGAATAAATAATGTATTTTTTTCAGGGTCTATTCCCGCAGCTATATATATTGATAATAATTCAAGTGATCTTCTTCTTAAGTCAGCTGGTTTTTGACGAACTGTTATTGCATGTAAATCTACTATACAAAAATAACAATCGTATTCATCTTGAAGTTTAACCCAATTTTTTAAAGCTCCTAAATAATTTCCTATAGTTAAATCTCCAGATGGTTGAATTCCGCTAAAAATTACTTTTTTAACTTCATTATTAGTGTTTTCGGACATTAAAAGCACCTCTTTCTAACTTTCAAATAACATTTATATTATAGTTTTCATAAAATTAACTGTCAATTTTTAATGTTACAAGAAGATAAATTATTATAATTAATTCATCTTTTTTTGTGTCAATGTAAAATATACATTAAAAAAGACAAAATAATTTGATGATACAAATTATTTTATCTTTTTTAAAATGGCAGAATATATGGTATTAAAATTTAAGTTTATATGCACTATTCTATATTACAATTTTTATGAATTACTATTATTGATTTTATACTTAATATTATAAATTAAAAAACTAATAGCAGGAATTAGTATGAAAATAGCTCCTAGTATTAATTGTATTATTTCTAATGAATTAAACAAGTTATATTGATTTTCAGTTAATATATATGAAGCAGTAAATACTAAAGTGCTATAAAGGATTATAAATATTTTCTTATTACGAATTTTATCTTTATATAATAAGAATATGCCATAAGATGTTAAGAGATATTTTAAAAACCACATTACAACACTTCTAAAAATAAAAAACAATTCACCAAATTCTAAGAAAGAGGCAATTTGAACTCTTTGTAAAGCTACATATTCAGGATAGAATATATTACTTGCACGTTCAGGTCCAAAGAAAGTAATAATTGATATAAAAGATACTATTACTAGAATTCCACATGCAATAATTGCAAATAGACTATATTTTTTTAAGTATTTATTTGAATCTAACTTAGAAAGATGAGGAAGCACTATACAGATAGAAGATAAAGAGCATATTATTTGAAGTAAACAAAATAATCTATCTTTAGTAAAGCCATCTTTTAATATTGGCATTAAATAGTTAAAGTCTAAATACTTAGCAAGTAGAGCAAATAAAATGATATCTCCTATAAATACTAAGGATACGGAAATTAGTACAGTAATTAATATAGAGTTAAAGTTTTTAGTTAATACATATGCTGCAGGAATTATAAAAAATAATAAGCAGTACCAAGTTGGAGTTGATAAGAAAAAGTTTGTATGTATAGAACTAGCTTCAACTGAAGCAGACTCAATAGAAGCAATAAAAAGTCCTATAGAAAAAATAAGTATAAAAAGACTACTTATTAATTTAGGAAAAGAGTATTTGATAATGTCTGAGAAATTAGAGCAATTTGTATTTTCGTAAGTTTTCATAAGCATAGAAAAATACACACCAATAAATATAACTCCGATAATGGAAAGTAACGCACTATCTCTTCCACCGTATTTTATAAATATTGATGAATAACTTCTAAGTGAAATTATACTAACTGCTATTATGAAAAACATTAAATGTTTAGTTGACATTTTATTCATAAAAAATCTCCCTCTCTTAATTGCAATATTTTTAAAATTAGTATTCTCTAAAAATACGAATATTAAACATTTTTAGGAGGAATAATAATTTCAGGTGATGTTTAATGATGAATGATATAAAGTTTTTAAAAGACAAATTTGAGGGAGCATTTGACGTTAAGTTTAGGGAGGTATCAACAAGTTTAGGAAAATGTACATTAGTTTTTGTTGACGATTTATGTAGTACTGTTTTTATAAGTGAATATATACTAAATCCTTTAAAAGAGCAAAAACCTGAGTATAAAACATTAGATGATATTCTTTATAAAGCTCTTGATATAAACCTTGCTGGATATGCAAAAGATATTGATGATGCTATTACTCACATAATATCTGGAGATGTGGCTATAATTTTTCACGATTATGAAAAAATTTTATATGCAGAAGCAAAAAGCTATGCTAAAAGAGGCGTATCAATACCAGTTACAGAAGCAGTTGTAAAGGGACCAAGAGAGGGATTTACCGAGGTAATAGTAGATAATGTTTCATTAATAAGAAGAAAGGTTAAAAATCCTGACTTGAAATTTGAAGCTGTAGTAGTAGGTGAAAAAAGTAATACTACTGTGTGTGTTACATACATAAAGGGAGTAGCACCTGATAATTTAATAAATGAGGTAAAATCTAAAATTAAAAGTTTAGATTTGAATTTTGTATTGGACACTAATTATATAGAATCGGAGCTTAGAGGACAGAAATCTGTTTTTGATACAGTTGGTTATACAGAAAAACCTGATGAAATAGCAGCTAAATTATTTGAAGGAAGAGTTGGAGTATTAGTAGATGGAACACCTTTTGTTATAACAGTACCTTGCTTTTTTCTTGAAAATTTTCAAGCACCAGATGATTACTATCTAAATAGATATTTTACTAATTTCACAAGAATTCTTAGATGGATAGCATTTTTTATTGCTTCTTTCTTACCAGGATTATATGTAGCTATACTTACTCATCATTTTGCTCTAATACCATCAATGTTTGTATTTAGACTTGCAGTATCAAGAGCGGGAGTACCGCTTCCAACAATTATTGAAGTGCTTATTATGATGATAGCATTTCAGATTATAAAAGAAGCTGGAGTAAGACTACCACAACCAATTGGTGGGGCTATGAGTATTGTTGCAGGCCTTATCTTAGGAGATGCAGTTGTAGGTGCAGGAATAGCATCAAGAATTACTATAATAATTGTTGCGGCAAGTACGTTGAGTTATTTTCTTACTCCTAAATTGTATGGTGCCATGTCAATATGGTCAATAATAATTACAATTGTAAGTTCGTTGTTTGGTTTGCCAGGATTTTTGACTGTAAGTCTTATGCTATTATCTAAAATGGCAGATTTAGAAACAGTAGGATATTCTTATTTATTCCCTGTTGGAAGTATAGGTGCATATAAATTTAAGGATATTGTCTTTAGAGGAGATTTGAGAAGGATATCAAATAAAGTTGTACAGAGTGGAGGGGAAAATAAAAATGAAAAGAAAAATAGCTGATATTTTAGTGCTTTTATTTATAATCTTTAATTTAACGGGATGTTTTAACTATAGAGAAATTAATAAAATGACTTTTGCAACATCAGTTATTTTTGATAAAGATAAACATGATGAAGTTGTTTTATATATTGATTGTGTAAGACCTTATAGAGATGCTAATGAAAGTTCGGATAAAGGAAGAAGAATAATGTATAAGGGAAGAGGTAAAACAGCTCTTGAGGCAATAAGGGATATAAATGTATCTTTAAGTAATACTCTTAACTTTAGTCAAGTAAGGGCATATATTTTTACAGAAGAAACGGCGAAAAGTGGAATAAAGAATTATATTGATTTAATTAATAATGATCAGCAGTTTAGTTTTAAACCATATATGTTTATCTATTCTGGCGATATAAAGGAATTATTGAATGCAGCTGATAAAGATGATGATTATTTAGGATTATATTTGGATCAGCTTATACAAAAGAATAATAAAAATGGAAAAGTGGTAAAATCAAATGTTAATGATTATATAAGCAATACTTTAACTGGATCTAAAAACAGTTTTATGAGCATTATTGAATTGGAAAGTGATGATATAGGAAGTAGAGTCCAACTTAAGGGTGGAGCTATTATGCATGATAATAAAATGATAGGAAAACTTAAAACAGATGATATTCTTACTTATAACATATTAATGAAAAGTGTTAGAGAAGGTACTTTTGAAGTGCCTAATCCATATGATACTGGTAAATTTATTACATTAGATATATTAGATGAAACTAATAATACAGATATTACTGTTGATGGGGAAAATATTGTTTTGAAAAAGAATGTAGATATAAGAGTTACTATTGGGGAAATTCAAGGTACATTAGAAGTGGATCAAGGAGTTCTTAATATTATAAAAAGTGAACAGGAAGCAAAAGTAAAGAAATATGCAAATGAATTTTTTGAAGAATATAAAGAAAAGGGAGTAGATATATTAGGTGTAAACAGATTATTAGAAGAGAGACATCCATATTCATATGATGAAAATTTTTTGAATAATACTACATTAGATACACATGTAAATATAATTATTGATGGAAGTAGTCTTACAAAGGGGAGTATTTAGATAGGATTTACATTATTATTGACGCATAGAAAGAAAAAGAGTATTATATGGAAGACTATATAAATCAGTTTTATAGAATATCATCCCTAAATTATAGGGTAGGTGAAATATGAAGGATGATACTTTAAAATACTGTGAACTAAAAAAGGAATATGAAAATTATCAAATTAGTAGTGAACTGCAAATGCAGAAGTTATCTAAAAAGATTATGAAGCTAGAAAAGGATATAAATGTTCTAGCTAATATAGTAGAAACTAGTAAATATATAAATACCTTTATAAGTGATGAGAACTTAATATTAATGATTAATGATATGATTTTAGGATTATTAGGAGTTTCTTATTCAACAATACTTTTAAAAGAAAATGAAGAAATGAAGGTAAGAACTACAAATATTAAAAATAAAAAGTTAAAATTAACAAAAGAAGAAAAGGAATATATTCAATTAGGAAAAAGCTATATTCTTAATAATGAGGATGGAATAAGATATTATGAAGATTCAAAATTAAATATATGTTCAATAATGGGGATGCCTATAAAATTACCTAAGAAATATATGGGATTTATAATAGTTGAACATAAAAATAACAATTTTTTAGGGGAAGAGCATTATACATTTTTAAGAGCAATAGCTAATCAAATTGCAATTGGTTTAGAAAATTTTATGTTGTATAGAAAAGTTAATGAAGCAGCAAAGAGGGATCCTTTATTAGGAATTTATAATAGAAGGTATTTTTTTCAAGCTGTGAAAGAAGATATAGAAAAAAATTGTTATAAAGAATATGCTATAGTAATGATGGATTTTGATGATTTTAAAAAGTGTAATGATGAGTATGGACATCAATTTGGAGATAAAGTTCTTATAGAAACTGTAAAAGTTATAAAAGATAAGCTTAAAGAAAGAGATATTTTAGCACGTTATGGTGGCGAGGAGATTATTATATATATTAATGATTTTACTACGAAAGAGGAAGCTTTAAGAAGAGTTGAAGAAATAAGATTAAGTATAGAAAAAAATATTATAGAATATGAACATATCACAAAAAATATAACTGTTAGTATAGGATTAGCTTTTTCTAATGTTAATTCAGGTGGTATAAATTATGTGATAAAAGAAGCTGATGATTTGCTATATGAAGCAAAATCTAAAGGAAAGAATACACTTTTACATAATATAAATTAAGAATGTTAATAGACCTTCAATGCGGATTGAAGGTCAATTTTTTACGTAATAAATGGAGGGCATAATGAGCAAGGACATCATAAATGATTTATCTGGAATTAAGATAGAACTATTAAATGATTTAAAGGAGAAAAGTCATTTTCATCCTGAAATAGAAATTTTATTTGTCATATCAGGAACGGTACATATAAATGTAGATAATAGTTATCATAAGTTAAATAGACATGATATAGTGGTATTTAATTCTAATAATACACATAGGATAGAGAGCATTGAAGAATCTATGATATGTAAGATCCAAATATCATATAAGATTTTAGCTGATGTATGTAGCTATGGAAATTATGTTTTTTATTGTAACTCGGTTGCAAATAAGACTAATTCATACGTAGAATTACAGGATATAATGAAACGTATTATAGTTAGTTATTCAGGCCCAAAGAAGAAAACAGAATGTCTTAGATATGGTTTAGTGTTTGAACTTTTAGATATTTTAATAGAAAATTTTCAAAAAAGTAGTAATAGTATTAGATATGAAAAAGGAACTAAAAGTAGTGAACAAAAGCAGTACATTATAAATTATATAAATTTTAACTTTAATAATAACATTAGTTTAAATGATCTGGCAAAGTCAATGTATACGTCGACATCAACTTTATCAAGATTCTTTAAGAAAAGTTTTGGAATTTACTTTGGAGATTTTGTAAATAAAGTACGATTAAATTATGCTGTGAGAGAACTTTTAGAAACTGATAAAACAATAACTAAAATAGCTGTAGATTGTGGATTTTCTAATGCTTCAACTTTTAGTAAAAATTTTCAAAATCAATATAGTATGTCTCCAACAGAGTATAGAAAACAGGAAGAAGTAAAGGATAGTTATATTGATAGTTTACACGAGTTTAATGAGGGGCTTTTTAAACATGAAGTTCAATTATTGAAAGATGAGGAAGATATAAAAGCTTTAGGAGATGAAATAATTGTACAAGCTTCTTCTAAAGAATTGCATGATTATAAAAAGTTTTGGAATAAAGCTTTAAATGCAGGTTCTTTACATAATCTTATGTTTGCAAACATTCAATCACATATTCGTTATCTTGTTGAAGAACTTAAATTTGATTTTGTTAGAGTGTGGAATGTATTTTCTAATAAATTAATGATACAAAGAAATAGTAATGATTATAATTATAATTTTAGTATAGTTGATATTGCGTTAGACTTTTTATTAAGTTGTGATGCAAAACCTTTTATTGATTTTGGAAAAAAACCAGAATGTGCTGTTAAATCTGAAGACGAAACCATTTTTTATGAAGAGGAGTATATTGATTTTAATAGTATAAATGAATGGAATCATATGTTTGAAAGTTTTATTATCCATATTATAAAGAGATATGGTAAAGAAGAAGTAGAACAGTGGAAATATGAATTTTCTATAGATATAAGACCGGATAGGTTTTATGTTAAAGATTCAGAAGATAATATGGAACAATTATTTGAAAGAAGCTTTAAATTAATAAAAAGGTATCTACCAACTGCTGAGGTAGGGGGAATTGGTGCGGCTATGGGAGTAAATTTTGATAGAACGCTTCAATGGCTTGAATATTGTAGTAAAAATGAATGTGTTCCTGATTTTGTATCTATATTATATTTTCCTTATTCACATGTTGAAGAGGATAAAAAGATTTTTGCTAAGAGAACTACAAAGGAAGATGATGCTATTAATCAAATAAGTTTAGCTAGAACTAAACTTAATGAAAATGGGTTCGAAAATTGCAAATTATACGTGACAGAGTGGAATAATTCATTATCAAATAGAAATTATTTAAATGATAGTTGTTTTAGAGGGGCATATGTCGCAAAAATAACAAATGATTTATGGAATATTCCAGATCTTATGTCTGTATGGATGGGATCAGATCTTGTAAGTAGTTATTATGATACTTCAAGAATAGTTAATGGAGCAAGTGGTCTTATAACAAAAGATAAAATAGGGAAACCGGTTTATTATGCATTGTTATTTTTAAATAAAATGGGTGGAAAGCTTATAAAGAGAGGAAGCAATTATATCATTACATCTAATGAAATAAGAAGTTATTATATTTTTTGTTATAATTTTAAAGAATATAGTTATGAATATTATTTACAAAGTGAAGATAATTTGGAAATAAATGAATTTGATAGAATGTTTGAAAATAATGATGATATAAGCATTGAAATTAATTTGAGTGATATGCCCGAAGGACAGAGATTTGTAATAAAAAAGCATAGAATAAATAGGGAAAATGGAAGTATATTAGAACAGTGGGGAAAATTTCATTATGAAAGTGATATAGAAGGTACAGATGTGGAATATTTAAATAAAATATGTATTCCGCATATAGATATGAAAAAGCAAGTTATTGAAAATGATATATTAAGGATACGTGATAGATTAAAGAGTCATGAAATTCTTCTTATTCATGTATATCCAGATAAATAAGAGTGAAATGCAACGAATTAGATATAATTTGTTGCATTTTTTTGTGCGAGAATTTTTTTTTGCAATAAAAGTTATATTTATGAAATTTGAGAAAAGCTTTACACATCTTGCAAGAGTATATTAATAGTGAAGGTTGAGTAAATCAAATACTTAAGTTAAAAATTAAACTGTAAATACATTGTAAAAATTAAGAGAGGTGAAACGTTATTATGAATAGTACGAAATCAACTGACAAACAAGTTGAGAGTTTTTACAGTAAAGAGTATTTTGTTGACAATGAAAGCAAAAATAAGAAATTAGCTTCTAAAGCAGCAGTAATATGCTATGGATTTGGAGACTTGGCATCACAATTTATTTGGACCTTTGTTGGATCGTATTTAACGTTATTCTATACAGATATTGTTGGAATAGCACCAATTGCAGTTTCAGCAATAATGTTAGGGGCAAGAATATGGGATGCAGTAAATGATCCAATGATGGGAGCAATTGCAGAGAGAACAAGATCAAAATGGGGTAGATTTCGTCCATATATAGCTTTTGGATCTCCACTCCTTGCAATATTTGCCGTTTTGACTTTCACTACTCCATTTGGAGGAGGTTCAACAGCAGGAGTAATTTGGGCAGCTGTTACTTACATTATAGCTGGAATGCTTTATACATTTGTAAATATTCCATATGCAGCTCTGTCAGGTGTCATGACAGAAGATGCTAACCAAAGAAATAAGATTAATACATCAAGAAATATTGGAATGAATATTGGAATGATTATAGTAAATTCATGTTCAGCAGGACTTGCAATACATTTTTCGGGAGCAGGAGCTGAAGTGGCAACTGGTCATGGATATATGATGGCTTCTTTAGTTTATGGAATAATAGCAATTCCATTGTTCTTAATAGTATTTTTTACATCAAAAGAGTATGTATCACCAGTTGATGGTAATTCAAAGTTTTCTTTTAAAGAAACTATAGGAAATTTAATACATAATAAATATTTGATGATTGTAACTGTAATAATGACTTTACAGATGACAGCTTTTATGGGAAGAATAGCAGTTTGCGCATTTTATGTTATTTATTGTTTAGGATCATTTAAAATGATTGCATTAATTATGACTATTCCATCTATTGGAGCAGTAATTGGATCTTTATTTGTTCCATATATGGCAAGGAAGATTGGAAAGAGAAATGTATTAATGTATTCAATGTTAATTCAAGCAGCAGGACTTTTTATAATTTATCTTGCACCATTTGATAATATGGCTATGGTTTTAATAGGCTGCAGTATATTTGGTGTGTTTAATGTTGGATTTCCAATGACATTATCAATGGTTGCTGATTCTGTAGATTATATGGAATTAAAAACAGGCATTCGTACAGATGGTACAGCTTATGCAACATATGGACTTGCAACAAAGATAGGAAATGCTCTTGGAGGTTCTATAGGAGTACTTTTATTAAGTGCTTTTGGATATGTAGCAAATACTCAACAAACAGCTGAAGCTCTTAAAGGAATAAATATAGTTGTAAATTTAATACCAGCAATACTATTTGTAGTGGCTTCTTTATTATGTCTTTTATGGCGTATGACAGATGAACAAGCTGATGATATAAGAATTGCATTAAACAAAAAACACGAAGAAATAAAATAGCATTAATTAGTGGAGGTAATAGAAATGAAGAATAATAAATTACAAGTAGCAGTAGTAGGATGCGGAGGAATTGCAAATCAAAAACATTTTCCAGCATTAACATCACAAAGTGATAAATGTGAAATAGTTGCATTTTGTGACATCATTGAAGAAAGAGCTATAGAAGCAGCTAAAAAATTTGGAACTGAAAATGCAAAAGTTTACACAGATTATAATGAAATGTTAAAGGATTCAAATATAGATGTAGTACATGTATGTACTCCTAATGTAGCCCATTGTCCAATTACAGTAGCAGCTTTTGAAGCAGGTAAACATGTAATGTGTGAAAAACCAATGGCAGCAACTACAGAAGATGCTCAAAAGATGATGGATGCATGGAAGAAATCAGGAAAGAAATTTACAATTGGTTATCAAAACCGCTTTAGAACAGACGCTCAAGCATTAAAGCGTGCTTGTGAAGAAGGAAAACTTGGAGATATTTATTTTGCAAAAGCTCACGCTTTAAGAAGAAGAGCAGTACCAACATGGGGAGTATTCCCAGATAAATCAAAACAAGGTGGAGGTCCATTAATAGACATTGGAACACATGCTTTAGATATTACTTTATGGTGTATGGACAATTATGAACCTGAAACTGTAACTGGTTCAGTATTTGAAAAATTAGGACATCTTCCAGAAGCAGCTGAAGGAAATATGTTTGGACCATGGGATACAAAAACATATGAAGTAGAAGATTCAGCATTTGGATATATCAAGATGAAGAACGGAGCAACAATTTTCTTAGAATCATCTTGGGCATTAAATATAAAAGATTCTAGAGAAGCAGCTACAACTTTATGTGGAACAAAAGCAGGAGCTGAAATGATTGGTGGAATGAGCCAAGAAGGATATGACTTAGTATTTAATGAAACAACTGGTGGTGTTCTTACAGAAGAACATATTTCAGATACAGGAGCAATTGCATTCTTTGAAGGTTCAACAGGAGGAACTCCAGAAGTTAAGGAATGTAAACAATGGCTTGAAGCAATTATAGAAGATAAAGAACCATTAGTTAAACCTGAACAAGCATTTGTAGTAACTCAAATATTAGATACTATTTACAAATCAGCTTCAGAAGGTAAAGAAGTAAGATTAGGTTAATTTATAAATTTACGGGGGAGTGGGTACATAAAATTTAAGTCCCCCGTGTTTAAAGCATCATAGAGGGAGGAATATAGAAATGAAATTAGGATTTGTATCAGCAATACTTGATAAAGCAAATTATGAAGAAATGATGGAGACTGCAAGTAAGTTAGGCTTTGAATGTGTTGAGGTAGCTTGTTGGCCACAAGGAAAGGCAGAAAGACGTTATGCTGGAGTTAGCCATATTGATGTAGAAAGAGTTATAGAAGATGATGAATATGCAAAACATATTTTAGATTATGCTGAAGAAAGAAATATTAAAATTTCATCGTTAGCATATTATCCAAATACTATGGATGCAGATTTAGAAAAGAGAAGTGCAGCAATAGAACACTTAAAAAAATTAATTAAAGCAAGCAATAAATTAGGAATTGGAATGGTTACAACATTTATTGGACGTGACCAAAGAAAGAATGTAGAAGAAAATTTAGAATTAGTAAAAGAAATTTGGCCACCTATAGTTAAATTGGCTGAAGAATTAAATGTGAAAATTGCAATCGAAAATTGCCCTATGCTTTTTGGAATGGATCAATGGCCAGGAGGACAAAATCTTATGACAACACCAAGTATTTGGAAAAAAGTATTTAAGATTTTAGATAGTGATAATATCGGCATTAATTATGACCCATCACACTTTGTATGGCAAATGATTGATTATATAAAACCTATATATGAATTTAAGGATAAGATTTTCCATGTTCATTATAAAGATATTAAGGTATATAAAGATAAATTAAATCAAGTTGGAATTATGGCATATCCATTAGAATTTATGTCACCAAAGTTACCAGGTCTTGGAGATGTAGATTGGGGTAAATATGTAAGTGCGTTAACAGACATTGGATATGATGGTCCAACATGTATAGAAGTTGAAGATAAAGCTTTTGAAGGTAGTGAAGAAAAAGTTTTAGATAGCTTGAAATTAAGTAAGAGATATATGGAACAATTTGTTATTTAGTTAAGGGGGATTAGTAATATGTCAAGAATAAAGACTTGTGTAAGTTTATATAGTTTACAAGATGAATACTTAAATAAAAGAATGAGTTTAGAAGATATAATGTATTTCGTTAAAGAAAATAAAGCAGAAGGAATAGAAATATTACCAGATCAAATGTTAAAAGGAGCACCTGATATATCAGATGAAACATTAAATAAGTGGAATGATATTGTAGCTAAAACAGGATTAAAACCTGTAATAGCAGATGTATTTTTAAATACAAATCTTTATAAAAATCGTACATTAACACATAAAGAATGTGTAGATTTATTAGTAAAAGAAATTAAACAAGCTGATAAATTAGGAATTCGTTTAATTCGTTTAGTATCAATGGTTCCTTATTGGGTATTAGAACCATTATTACCTTACTGTGAAAAATATAATGTTACAGTAGCATTAGAAATACATGCTGGTATGGCTTTTGATATACCAGAAACTAGAAAATTCATTGATGAAATGAAGAGATTAGATTCACCATATATAGGTCTTGTTATAGATACTGGAATCTTCTGCAAGAGATTCCCAAGAGTAGTAAAAAGATATGAATTAAATAATGGTGCAAGTAAAGAAATGTTTGATTACATTGATAAATTATTTGACGAAGGTAGCGATCTTCATAGAGCATGTAAAGAAAACGGTGGAGACTTCCCAGAAGACTTTAAGGCAACTTTAAAGACTAAAGAAGATCACATGTTTGCACCAGTATGTGATGGATATGAAAATTATCCATTTGAAGTATTAGATGAATATCTTCCATACATTAAACATTTCCACTTTAAGTTATTTGAAATGACTGAGGAAGGACCAGAATATTCAATGGATTATAAGGGATTATTACAATACCTTCATGATCATAATTATGATGGATATGTAGCAACTGAATATGAAGGAAATAGATTTACTCTTCCAGGAAAAAGTATTGTTGAAAAAGAACAAGTTGCTGCAAATCAAAAATATCTTCGTGAATGTTTAGAAGAGATTCAAGGTTAGGAGGAAATATTAATGTTTGATAATAATGTTTTTATTAAAGATAGTTGTAAAAATGTAAAAGTAGATGAAAAAATAGTAGGATATGAAATGGAAACTAACATTACATATTATAGAGGAATACCACTATCTATGGTTGAATATGTTCATGTTACTTTAGATGGCAATCAAGAAAATGATGAAGATATAAGAATTTCAATAGATAAAAATGACTGGTTTACATTAAAGGAAGCAGAAACAGTTACATCTTATAAGTGGGAATATGGAGAACCATTATATATTAGAGTGTTAAAAGATGGTGGTTTAAATAAAGGAGAACATAAGGTTAAATTAACAGTAGCAACAAGAACAGCATATATTCCTGTACCACTAGAAGGAAATATGGAAAGAACAGTAGTTATTGAATAGAAATAATATTTATAAAAACAGAAGGAGCTAGAGTTATGGAAAAGAAAAAAGTATTAGGAATATCATTTGGAAGAAAAATGAGCAATACAGAAGTTATGATAAAAGAAGCACTTTTACAATGCCAAGCAGCAGGTCATGAAATAAAATTTATTAGAGCAGATGAATTAGATATACATATATGTACAGGTTGTATATCATGTGTTGTTGGAATGTGTTCTGGACGTGGAAAAGGAAATTGTGTTTTAAAAGATGATTTTCATATATTAGATGAAGCAATTATGGAAAGTGATGCAGTAATTGTTGGATCTCCAGTATATGAAATGACACCAACAGGAAACTTTAAGGTGGTATGTGATAGAATAGGACCATCTCATGATATATCATTCCGTAAAACAACATATGAAGCAGGATTAGCTGCAGGAAAAGATAAGAGTCTTTTACCAGATGAAAGAAGCTTTAAAAAGAGAGTTGGAGCATTAGTTGCAGTTGGAGGAGCTATGACTGAAAACTGGGTGACATTTGCACTTCCTACTATGTTTGCATTCCCTATGTCTCTAGGAATTGATGTTGTTGATACTTATAAATATTATGGAGCAATGGCTTATGAACATGTTTTAGGCAATGAAAAAGTAATGAATAGAATGTCTAGTTTAGGACAACATATAGTACAAGCTTTAGCTGCTGAAACTGAAGAAGAACGTGTTAAATGGAGAGGTGATCATGCAGGAATCTGCCCAGTATGTCACAATGATATGTTAACTGTATCTCATAAAGGTATGGAGGTTGAATGCCCAACTTGTGGTATTATAGGAGAATTAAAAACAGATAATGGGGAAATAAAGGTTCATTTTTCAGATGAGCAAATTGCAAGATCTAGAATGACATATGCAGGAAAACTTGAACATTCAACAGAAATCAGAACTTGTGCTGTTGGACCAGGACAAATTCCAGATTTAAAAGAAAGAAAAGCAAAATATTTACATGTAGGAGAATAGGGGGTAGCATTATGGAAAACATACGTATTGGAATTATAGGACATGGATTTATGGGACATGAGCATGAAAAGATGCTTACTAATATGGAAGGCATAAGAGTAGTAGGTATTTCTGATAAAGATCCAAGTCAACTTGAAGATGTTAAAGAAGGATTAAAGCGTTATGCAAGTAATGAAGAATTAATTAATGACCCTGAAGTTCAAGTAGTTTTAATTGCTGCTAATAACAATCAACATCATGATTTAGTAATTCAAGCTGCTAGAGCAGGAAAAGATATTATATGTGAAAAGCCTGTTGCAATGAATGTTGAAGAACTAGACGATATGATAAAAGTAGTAAATGAATGTGGTGTTAAATTTACTGTTCATCATCAAAGACGTTTAGACCAAGATTTTCGTATCACAAAAGAGATTTATGATAATAAATCTCTAGGTGATGTATATATGATAAAAAACAGTCTTTATGGATTTAATGGAAACATGCATGATTGGCATGTATATAAAGAAGAAGGCGGCGGAATGCTTTATGACTGGGGTGTTCATTTAATAGATCAAGTTTTATGGATGATGCCAGATGCAAAGATAAAGACTGTATTTGCTGATGTAAGGAATATTATAAATTTTGAAGTAGATGATTATTTTAAAATATTATTAAGATTTGATAATAATGTAATGGCTGAAATAGAACTTGGAACTTACTTATTAACTGACAAGAAGCATGATAAATGGTTTGAACGTCATTGGTTAATGAGTGGAAATAAGGGAACATCTTATGTTGATGGATTTGAACCAGTTGGTAAGATTACTAGAACAACTCGTCTTTTAACAAATGTTAGTGGAAAACGTACTATGACAGCAGCAGGTCCTACAAGATCATTTGGACCTCCATCAGAAGGAACACTTGCTTTTGAAGATTTACCTGTTGTAGATACACATCATGAAGATTATTTCAAAAATTATATTAAGGCTTATCATGGAGAAGAAGATTTCTTAGTAAAGATTTCTGAGACAAGAAGAGTTCTTGCACTTATGGAAGCAGTAAGAAAATCAGCTGAAACAGGAAAATCTATAGATTTTGAATAAATTATTAATATATGAATATAATTTAATATATTTAATCTATTAAATTAGAGGAGTGGTCCTGATGATACGAGTATTCTGTAATAAGAGAGGTTCAGGAAAAACTAAAAGTTTGATTAGTTTGGCTAACCATCAAATTGATATGACAAAGGGGGCTTCAGTTTATATTGATAATAGCTTAAAACATATGAATCAGATAGACAGAAGGATTAGATTTGTATCAACTAAAGATTTTAATATTGTGGGTTATCAGAATTTTTACGGATTACTATGTGGAATACTTTCAGAAGATTATGATGTTGAAAATATCTATATTGATAACGTTTTAGATGGAGAAATAAATGAATCACCGGAATTTGAAAGATGTTTTAGAAAAGTATCAGAACTAGCGGACAGATTTAAGTTAAATATATATATTAATATTAATTATGAAGAAAAAGAAATACCTGTGTTCATAAAGGAATATGTAGCTTAATATTGAAAATAATTGAATTTAGATAGATGAAAAAGGGGTGTGAGTTTTTGACTCATTACTCCTTTTTTGTACATATATAAATGTTTATAAATGTAGAAATGAGTTGATAAAAAGGAGTGGGGAGGCTATACTATATATTAGTATATTATTGAAAAAAAATAGGAGGTTTAAGAAATGGCTAATGTATTAGATGAACTATTAGAACGTGGTTACATAAAGCAATTTACACATGAAGCTGAAACAAGAGAATTGCTAGAAAAGGAGAAAGTAACATTTTATATAGGCTTTGACCCAACTGCAGATAGCTTACATGTTGGACACTTTATTGCAATGATGTTTATGGCTCATATGCAAAAAGCTGGACATAGACCTATTGCTTTGGTTGGGGGCGGAACAGCTATGGTTGGTGACCCAAGCGGTAAGACAGACATGAGAAAAATGCTTACAAAGGAACAAATTCAACATAATGTTGATTCAATAAAGAAGCAGTTAGAAAGACTTATAGATTTTTCTGATGGAAAGGCTATATTAGTAAATAATGCTGATTGGTTATTAAATCTTAATTATGTAGATTTTTTAAGAGATATAGGAACACATTTTTCAGTAAATAAGATGTTAACTGCTGAATGTTTTAAACAAAGATTAGAAAAAGGATTATCTTTCTTAGAATTTAACTATATGTTAATGCAGGGATATGATTTTTATATGTTAAATCAAAAGTATGGATGTAAGATGGAACTTGGTGGAGATGACCAATGGTCTAATATGATTGCAGGTGTTAATCTTATAAGGAGAAAATCTCAAGGTGACGCTTATGCAATGACATGTACTTTATTAACTAATAGTCAAGGTCAAAAGATGGGTAAAACTGTTGGAGGAGCTTTATGGCTTGATCCAGAAAAAACATCACCATTTGATTTTTATCAATATTGGAGAAATGTAGATGATGCAGATGTAGAGAAATGTTTAGCATTATTAACTTTTATTCCAATGGATGAAGTAAGAAGATTAGGAGCTCTTGAAGGTTCTGAAATAAATAAGGCTAAAGAAATATTAGCTTATGAAGTTACAAAACTTATTCATGGTGAAGAAGAAGCAAAGAAAGCTCAAGAGGCTGCTAGAGCATTATTTGCAGGTGGAGTAAATATGGATAATGTTCCTACAGTTACTATATCTAAAGAAAAGTTAGGTACTGATTTATTAACTATTTTAGCAGAAGAAAAGATAGTACCTTCTAAAGCTGAAGGAAGAAGATTAATTCAACAAGGTGGTTTATCTTTAAATGGCGAAAAAGTTACTGATTTAAAGAAAGTTTTAACTGAAGAAGATTTTGAAGATGGTTCAGCTTTAGTTAAGAGAGGTAAAA
This sequence comes from Clostridium sp., assembly GCA_015058375.1. Lineage (GTDB taxonomy): Bacteria > Bacillota > Clostridia > Clostridiales > Clostridiaceae > Clostridium. The sequence continues at coordinate 10,677 of SVCK01000114.1, read as the reverse complement.
AGAACTTTCATAAAATAGAATTAATTTAATATAATTTAAAGTAGAAGATAGCTATTTTTAAAAAGATAAAAATTTAATTTTAATTAAGTTAAATTTTTATCTTTTTTTCTATTATTTTAGGAAGTTAAGTTTTCTTTTATCGATAAAAACATAAAAGTATAGCTAAAAATAGACGATAAGTAATTAAGAAGTTTATGTTAAGGAGTAATTGATTATGCCAGCAATTTGGAATGTAGGAAATATAAATGGATATAATAATAAGAAAATATCTAGCAAATTGACATTTGAAGAAGGCGAGACTTTTAAAGGAAGAATAGTAGGAAAAGGTGAAGATGAAGGCGTCATTATAAAATTAATAGATGGATGGCAGTTTAGTGCTGATTTGTTAGATGAATCAGGTGTAAATGAGCAACAACTTGTAAAATTTAAAGTAAAAGGTTTTGAAGACGGTAAGATAAAATTAAAGATAATTAATGATTCACAGGTTGAAAATGAGATAGTAGAAGAAGATATTATTAATGAATTTATTAATAAAGAAGGTCTTAGTAAAGAAGATTTCTCCATTTTAAAAGGTATGACAAAGTTTAATATACCTTTATCAAAAGAAAATATTGAATTTGTAAAAAGTATTTTTAATTTAAGCGAAAAATTAAGTGATGAAATGCAGATTAATGAATTTATAAATAATTATATATCAGGAAAAGGAGTAGATTTTGAATCGTTAGAAGCAGTTAGTATAAGAAATACTCTTAATGAATTTTTTTCTGCTTTTGAAACAATGAATCAAGATGACATATTGTTGTTCCTTGAAAATAATATTGATATAAATACTGAAAATATTGAGAGCTATAATAAATTATTTAAAGGTGATATTACTATAAAAGAATTTTTTGATAATGTAGCAAAGGAATTTGAAAGTCTAAATCTAGATAAAAATTCTGTAACAGTTAAGGATAATATTAATGCAGATGTTAATCCTAAAGAAATAGAAAATAATCAAGCAAGTAGGTATTCTCAAAAACAAAATATTGGCTTTAAAGTTTATGGTGATACTGTATCTGCAAAAAATTCTGTAAGCATTTTAAATCTTTTAAAAACAATTAATAGTAAAGAAAATAATCTAACTAAGGATGCAGTAAAGAATATTTTAATAAGTAATAAGAGTTTATTTAAAGGTGCGGAACTTAAGCAAGCTTTTTTAAAATTAGATAGAATGAATGAACAGGAATTGCAAAGAGTTTTTAATGAATTTGCTGGTGATAAAGGTATAACTAAAGAAAATTTAGAAGAAACTTTAAAACAGATGTTTGGAAAAGATGGAATAAAATTATCTGATACTGAAGTAGCTAAAATTAAAGATATATTAAATCTTAATAGTAATGATAACAAAGATATTAAAAGTACAGGTCAGTTATTTACAAATGGAAAAAACATATTTGATGAGCAAGGTGAAGTTCAAAATCAAAAGCAAACAATAGCAGAAAGCAATATTCAAGAAAAACAAAATCTAAGTGAGCCTGAGAAATTAACATCTTCTGCAATAGTAAAGAATGAGTTTGAAGGAAAAATTAATAATATGAAAGATGTGGTTAGTAGGCTTTTATTGCATTCAGATGAATTAGTTGGTAAAACATTAGAAGGAAAGGTTGCTGAATTTATAAAAAGCAATTTAAATGATTTTAAGTTATTTAATGCTTTAAGTAATGAATATTATTATTTAGATGTACCAATAAGCAGACAAAATAACGATTATCCATGTAAACTTATAATTAAAGATGATAGAAAAGGAAATAAGCAAATAGATAGCTCTAATGTTAAGATGGTTATAGCTGTAAAGACAATTAATATGGGAACAGTAGATGCATATATTAAAGTTCTTGATAATAGTCTTAATATAGATATAAAATGTATAGATAAATATATTAAATTATTATCTGAAGGCACCAATAAACTTGTAGAAAAATTAAGTGATTTAGGTTATTTAGTAAATGTTAATGTAGAAGAAAAAGTAGACGAAGTTAGTCTTACAACTTGTAGACAATTCTTTGATTCAGGAAGTAATTCAGCTTTGGATATTAAAGTTTAAAGCAACGGAAACTGGTATTGTGTAGAAATATGCTATATAATTAAGACTAGATGTTAGGAGGGATAATATGAGCTCAAGAAGAAAAGCAGCAGCTCTAAGTTATAAAGAAAATTTTAATGCACCAGTAGTTTCTGCAGCAGGTATGGGAGTTATAGCAGATAAGATTATAGAGACAGCAGAAGAAAATGACGTCCCTGTAGTTTATAATAAAGAGCTTACAGATCTTCTATGCAATGTAGATGTAGGGAATGAGATACCCCCTGAACTATATGAAGCAGTTGCTCATGTTATTGCCTATATTACAGATATAGATAAAATACTTGAAAGGTGATAAAATATATGGCTCTATATGCGATATCAGACTTACATTTAGCGTTTAATAATAATAAACCAATGGATATATTTGGAGAGAAATGGTCTAATCATGATGTTAAGATAAAGACTAATTGGTTAAGTAAGATTAATGAGGATGATATGATTCTTATAGCAGGAGATATATCTTGGGCTATGAGAGAAGATGAGAGTATGATGGATCTTCAATGGATTGAAGACTTGCCAGGTAAAAAAATAATATCTAAGGGGAATCATGATTATTGGTGGAATAGCATAACAAAGCTAAATTCTAAATTTAAGAACACAAAATTTTTACAAAATAATTATTATGTGTATAAAGATTATGCTATTTGTGGTTCAAGGGGGTGGATATGCCCAGGAAGTGATAAATTTACTCAGAAGGATGAAAAGATTTATTTAAGAGAACTTATTAGATTAAGGCTATCTTTAGACTCTGCAAAGAAAGCTGGGTTTAATAAAATTATAGTGATGATACATTATCCACCAACTAATGAAAAATTTGAACAATCAGATATTGTGAAATTATTAAAAGAATATAATGTAGAGAAAGTTGTATATGGTCATCTTCATGGAGCTGCATTGCGTAGAGTATTAAATGGAGTAAATGATGGAATTGAGTATATTATGACTTCAGGAGATTATATTGATTTTGATCCAATAAAAATTTTAGATTAAAAAAACAGCATGGCGCTTTTTTGGCGTTATGCTGTTTTTTAGTATTAAAAAGAGCCACTGGATAATATCCAATAGCTCAATTCTGAAACTATATTAAATAATTAATATTAGTCATTATTTTCTTCTGATAGTTTATTAACTAAAGATGTTAGAGTTCTATTAAAATCATCAACACTTGAAGCTTGTAGTTCTATTGAAGCTGCTATTTCTTGAGAAAGAGCAGTGTGTTCTTGAGAGATTGAGTTAGCTTTTTCAACACTATCTAATGCACAATCTTTTAAACCAGAAGCAGTGGCTAAGTTTTCTATACAATCGTTTATTTCGTTAGTAACGTCGTCAATTGAATTTTTTATGTTCATAAAACTATCTTTAGTTTCACCTAGAGTTATTTGTTGAATATTTATTGCATTTGTACCTTGGCTCATAGCAGTAGATGCTTTTAGAATATCATTCTTTATTTCGTTTAATATGCTTGTAATACTTTGAACTGCTTGCTTTGAATTTTCAGCAAGCTTTCTAACTTCGCCAGCAACAACAGAAAATCCTTTTCCTGCTTCACCAGCTCTAGCTGCTTCAATAGCAGCATTTAAAGAAAGTAAATTTGTTTGGCTTGCAATACTATTAATAGAATCAGTAATTGTATTTACAGATTCTAACTTAGAAACTAAGTCATTTACAGTTGAATTTGAAATTGTAAAAGCAGATTGTAACTCTTTTAGAGAGTCATCTAATTTTTCTATTTTATCTAAACCTTCATTAGAAGCTTCTTCTGTATCACCTGTTTTAATTTGTACATTAGTTATGTTATAAGCTAGCTTTTCCATGCTAGTATTAAAGTCATGAAGCATATTATTTGTATAATTCATTTCTTGACTTTGCCTTACAGTTGCATCACTAAAAGTATTGATTGAAGCTGAAACATTATTAATAGAAGATGCAATTTCATTACTAGTATTTTTTAATGAATGTATTTCTTTTAAAATGTCTTTAGAAATTTTCTCCTCATTCATTTGTGGAATGATTTTTTCATTTGGTGTATGACTATCAATTACCTGTTTCTTAAAAAGACTCATATAATATCCTCCTAGCTTTTATGTAAAAAAACTAAATAATTTAACCCAATAATTATTTAGTTGTTGTTAATTTTTTAAATTAAGAGAGTTTTTTGGAGTTTGTTGATTACAATGTTTTTTTATTACTTTTATTGTAGTTTATTTGCTTAAAATAGCGTTATAAAAAAGCAACAATATCTATATTGATGAGGAAAATAGAGACTTAATTAATTAAAAAGTCAGAATCTTTTTTATTAATTTTTTTAAAATTAACTTTGTTGACTTTGACTTTATTATAATATGTAGTGGAATATTTCCTTGAAGTATATAGAATATTTGAATCTTTATAATCACTCAAAATACTCTTATAAAATATTTATTTTACTTTTATTGTTATTATAACATAAATTTATATTTATTAAAGAAAAGTTTTTGTTATAATATATCTATAAGGACAGTTACAAGGGTGGTTTTTTATGGCAAGTATTAATTGGAAAAGTTTCCTGATGCCTTATGAACAGGCAGTGGAGGAATTAAAGGTAAAATTAAAAAGTATACGTAAAGAATTTAGAAGAAGAAATGAATATTCACCAGTTGAATTTGTAACTGGAAGAGTAAAAGAGGTTGCAAGTATATTAGAGAAAGCTAATAAGTTTGAAATTCCTATAGATAGAGTAGGATATGAATTAGAAGATATAGCTGGTATAAGAATAATGTGTCAGTTTGTTGATGATATAGATACAGTTGTACAGATATTAAGAGAAAGAAAAGACATGGAAATCTTATATGAAAAAGACTATGTAAGAAATGTAAAGGCAAGTGGATATAGAAGTTATCACATGATAATTAAATATACAGTAAATATGGCCGCTGGACCTGTTGAAATTTTAGCAGAATTTCAAATAAGAACTTTAGCAATGAATTTTTGGGCTACAATTGAACACTCATTAAATTATAAATATAAACAACAAATTCCTTTAGAACTTAAAGAAAAATTGAAAAGTGCAGCAGATGCTGCGTTTCAACTTGATGAAGAAATGCTTGAAATTAAGGATGAAATTAAGGATGCTCAAAAATTATTTGAAGTTAAATCGGATATAATTTCCAATATAATGAATAAGATTCTAACTCTTAGAGCTATAGATAGGTTGCCAGAAGCAACGAGGTATGAAAAAGCATTGAATAAATTAATTGAAGAAGGAGAAGTGTGGGAACTTAATAATTTACTTTTTGCAATTAATAAGGAAATAGATAGATTTAAAGAAAATTAAATTATAGACATGACAGATTAAAATGAAAATCTGTTAAGAATATTAGCAACTAACTTCATTTTTGAAGTTAGTTGTATATTTTTGTATTGAAATATAAATAACTAATATAAGGTTAAGTTTGTAATTCATTATTAGACTAGATAATTTGAGTAGATACATAAACTATGATAAAATTTCTAGGAGTAGGGAGGATACATTTATGTTGAAAAGATTAACATTAAAAAGAAATACAGCTTTAGCGATTATGTTAGTGTTAATGTTAAGTATTATTTTTAATATTTATATGGTAATACGAGTTCGCAAATTTAAATATAAAATTGGATTAGAAACTTATAGTACTATTGAGGAAATGCGATTTATACATGATAACAATGTTCAAATTTTATCAACTGCAATTGATGCTGGAAGTATTGATAATGTAGCAATTTTAAAATTGTATAAAAATTATAAGGATTTGTCTGAAGGAACTTCTGATTTATGGAATCAATATATATATTATGAGCAAGAAAGAAAGTTTACTGTAAGTAAAAAGAGTATAGATACAACAGAAGTAACAGTTAATGATGTAAATAGTAAATTAGAAGATTTTTTAAATGATGTTCTAGAATTTGAGATGCATACACAAAGTGAAAAAATTGAATTAACAAAAGATATGCTTGAAAAGTTTAAAGTAATTTATGAATTGGAATCGGAGAAGAGCAGTTATTACTATAAATTTTGTGAAGAAAAATTAAATGGATCTGTTCAGGATAAAAAGAAAGATATTATAGTAAAAGAGCATTATTGGATGGATATACTTCAAGGATATAATGATATAAATAAGAAATATGTAGATTGTGAATTTAAATTAAATTAAGTATTGATTAATATAAGAAGAGCAGATAGATTTGAGTAAATTCAAATCTATCTGCTGTTTTTTAGTGGCATCCACCACCACAATTTCCGCATCCACATTCTGGAGCTATAACTGGTTTTAATGCCATGCCTCTTCCTTCGTTTTCTTCAGTTGAAAGAATTATAAATCCTCCAAATTCATCAATTAAGTTTTTGTCCATTATAAAAGTAATGTCGTTTATAGTTTCAGTAACATCTGCATCTGTAGCTTCACTTATTGATATGTTAAAAGCTGGTCCACTACAAGCATATCCAGCAAGATTAATTCTTATGTTATAATTGTTAACTTTATTTTCATTTAAGAATTCTTTAAATTCTTTGTATGCTTCTTCGCTTATTGTTATGTTTTTCATGAAAAGCACCTGCCCTTTTTAGTATTTGTTATAGTTTCAAGTATATCATACTAAATAGCAAATTCAAGAATTTTTATTTGGTACTGTTCATATTTAAATCTTATTAGTATAATAATGTATAATGATAGGAGACACTCTAAAATAACTAGTTAAGGGGATTTGCTAAAAAATGAGACCATATGAAGATAAGTTTGTTATCCAAACAATAAATACGTATAATGAGTTACTAAAAGAAGAAAGATGCGGTGCATATAGGATAGTTAAAACGAAAGAAGAAGCTTTATCAGGATATCTATATGAAGAAAAGAAAAATAAAAATTTAGAGATAGCTAAGCTTTTTAATGGAAATACTTTAATAATGGAGCTTACACCTAAAGAGATTCAAGGATATTTTGAAATTATAAAAAATGCAAAAGGAAGAGTTGGTGTTGTAGGACTTGGACTTGGATATTTAGTTCAGGAACTAGCAAAGAAAAAGGAAGTAACAGAGGTTGTTGTATATGAAATTAGTAAAGAAGTTATTGAACTTTACAAGAACAACTTTAAAGATAAGAGTAAGATAAAGATATTTATGCAAGATGCATATAAAGCAAAGAGAGAAACTTTTGATTTTTTCTTTGTTGATATATATAATGAAAAGTTAACAGAAAAGTGTGCTGAGGATTATAAAATATTTACTGAGATGCATGAAATTGAAGAATACTCATTTTGGGGAATAGAGCATTTTCTTTTAAGTTGTAGTTATGAGGAAATTGTATGGGTATTCATACCTGAACTTTGGATGGATATGTCTAAAGATATTTCAAGAATATTAAGTGATTCAGGTGAGTTAGCAAGTTATAAACCTTTAAATCCTGAACTTGTAAGTAAAGTATTAGCAAGTTTTAAAGAAATTTTAAATGAAGGTGAAGAAGAATACTAAATCATATTTAATTAGTAATTAATACAAGATTTAATATATAAAAGGAATTCATTATTTTTTGAATTCCTTTTTTGTATATAAAAAATGATTATTTGAATAGTATATAGTATAAAAAGTTATTGTAATGTATTAGTCAGAATATTAAAATTATAAAACTTAATATTGATAAAAAGAAGCATTGAGGAGAAATTTTTATGTTATATAAAGGATGTTATGGTGAAGAGGTAAAATTATTGCAACAAAAATTAATTGAAAAAGGATATAGTTGTGGGGCTTCAGGAGTTGATGGTGACTTTGGACAAGCAACGTATAATGCAGTTATATCATTTCAACAAGCAAATGGCTTACAAGTAGATGGGATAGTTGGTAATGAAACATGGGGGGCTTTAAATAGTAGTAATAAAGAAAATAAAGCAGATAAAGAAGGAGTTAAAAGATTTGTACAAATTGCAGTTAATGAAATAGGAACTAGAGAAAAGAACGTAAATATGACTAAATATGGACAATGGTTTGGGTCTAATGGTAATGAATGGTGTGCAATATTTGTTTCATGGTGTGCATATAAAGCAGGAATACTATATTCTTTAGTACCTAAATATGACTGGTGTGAATATGCTTACAATTGGTATAAAGCAAGAGGAAATTATAAAGAAAAACAATCAGGATATATTCCTAAGCCAGGAGATGTGATTTTTTTTCATAATGGAGATTCATTCTATCATACAGGAATAGTAGAATATGTAAGAAAAAATGAAACAATATACTCTATTGAGGGAAATGTTTCAAATAGTGTATGTAGGATAAAGCATAGTGTATTAGAAGAAAAAATACATGGGTATGGTGTTAATAATTTTAAATAGTAAGTACTAGATCGTGTGAACTCTTTTGTGTAAATAGCTTTATGTGATAAATTTATTTTATTACAAAAAGCTGTTATATCTTATAAATTACAGACTTTTTTCACACAGTAAAAAATTAAGGGCTGTAGTGACTTCAAGTTAAATTTATTTAACTTAAAGTGTACAGACCCTTTTATTATGTACTTTAGTCTGTGTTGAACGAAGTCAAACATAAAATCACCTGTTATGCTGGTGGATAATAATATGGTTATATTAAAAGAAAACTCACCATTAATATTTTGGTAAATATTACTTTGTGCTATACATAAAAATATTAGCCTTCTTACTGAATATACAAAAAAGACAGTAGGTAGATTTGGTATTACACAAATCTACTTACTGTCCGAGTTATGACTTTTATTTAACGACTATATTAACAAGTCTTCCTTTAATAACAATAACTTTAACAATATTTTTGCCTTCAGTAGCAGCTTTTATATGTTCATCATTCAAAGCAGCTTCTTTTATATTTTCTTCGTTAAGTCCAGAAGGAATGTTGATTCTAGTTTTAATTTTACCATTAACTTGAATTGCTATTTCAACTTCATCTTTAACTAATGCATTAGCATCAAATATAGGCCATTTTTCATTGAATACTGTTGAAGTATTTCCAAGTAAACTCCATTGTTCTTCTGAGAAGTGAGGAGCAAATGGTGCAAGAAGTTTGATGAAATCAACACAAGTTTCTTTTAAGAATTCAAGATTTAAATTACTTTCTTGAGTATACTTAGAAAGTGCATTAATAAATTCCATCATTCTTGCAATAGCAGTATTGAACTGCATTTTATCAGAATCTTCAGAAACGCCCTTAATAGCAGTGTGTCTCCAGAAGTTTAATTCTTTTTCTTGTTTATCAATTGTAGTTTTACCATTTCCAGCTTTTATCTTTTCATTAGCAATTTCAAGGACTCTTTCGATTCTGTCGATAAATCTAGCTACAGATTTAACTCCATCATCGCTCCAAGCTCCACCTTCAGTGTAAGCAAAACCAAACATTAAATAAACTCTAAATACATCTGAACCATATTGTGCTATTATATCATCTGGTGCAATAGTATTACCCTTAGACTTACTCATTTTTTGTCCATCTGGTCCTAATATAAGTCCTTGGTGAGTAAGAGAAGTAAATGGTTCATCAAATTTTAAATATCCCATATCTCTTAATGCCTTAGTTATAAATCTTGCATAAAGAAGATGCATGCAGGCATGTTCTGGACCTCCAACATATTTATCTACTGGAAGCATTTTATTAATCTTTTCTGGATTAAATGCCATATTCTTATTTTTATTATCAGGATATCTTAAGTAATACCATGATGAACATACAAAAGTATCAAGAGTGTCACATTCTCTTTTAGCTGGTTTACCACAGTGAGGACAAGTTGTATTTACAAATTCATCACACTTAGCAAGTGGTGATTTTCCATCTGGAGCAAATTCAACATTGTATGGTAATTCAACAGGTAGATCTTTTTCAGGAACAGGAACAACTCCACAGTCATCGCAGTAAACAACAGGAATTGGAGCACCCCAATATCTTTGTCTTGAAATTAACCAATCTCTTAATCTATAATTAACTTTCTTTGAACCTAATTCTTGTTTTGCTAATTTTTCAACTATCTTTTCTTTAGCTTCAGCAGTAGTTAATCCATCAAATTCTCCAGAATTAACAAGAATACCATGTTCACAATAAGGAAGTTCAACTTCTTCACCTTTTTTATTAGTTATAACTCTTTGAATTGGTAAGTTAAATTTAGTTGCAAAAGCAAAATCTCTTTCATCATGAGCAGGAACTGCCATAACAGCACCAGTACCATATGATGCAAGTACGTAGTCAGAAACCCATATTGGAACTTCACGTCCGTTTATTGGATTTATAGCATAAGAACCAGTAAATACACCAGTTTTATCTTTAGAAATAGATTGTCTTTCAATTTCAGATTGTTTAGCAGCTTCTTCTTTATAAGCTTCAATAGCTTCCTTATTTTCTGCAGTAGTTAATGTATCTACTATTTTATTTTCAGGAGCTAAAACAACGTATGTAACACCATTTAAAGTATCAACTCTTGTTGTAAATACATTGAAGCTTAAATCTGAATCTTTAACTTTGAAAGTAACTTCAGCACCTGTAGAACGTCCAATCCAGTGTTTTTGCATAGCAACTGTTTTTT
>SVCK01000113.1 GCA_015058375.1 Clostridium sp. | reverse complement strand
GGTAATAAAGGAGAAACATCTGGTACAGGAGTTATATTCTCAAGAAACCCAGCTACTGGTGAAAAGAAGATATATGGAGAATATTTAATGAATGCACAAGGTGAAGACGTTGTTGCAGGTATTAGAACTCCTCAGCCAATAGCACAATTAAATGAACAAAATCCAGCTATTTATAAAGAATTAGTTGGAATAATTAATACATTAGAAAATCACTATAGAGATATGCAAGACATGGAAATCACTATAGAAGAAGGTAAGTTATATTTCTTACAAACTAGAAATGGTAAGAGAACAGCTCAAGCAGCTTTAAAAATTGCAGTAGATTTAGTTGATGAAAAGATGTTGACTAAGGAAGAAGCATTATTAAAGGTTGAGCCAAAACAATTAGATACTTTATTACATCCAAATTTTGATGCTGATGAAGAAAAGAAGGCAACAGTAATTGCAAAAGGTTTACCTGCATCACCAGGAGCTGCATGTGGTAAGATTGCATTCTCAGCAGATGAAGCTAAAGAAAGAGCAGAAAATGGAGAAAAGGTTGTTTTAGTAAGACTTGAAACTTCACCAGAAGATATTGAAGGAATGATAGCTTCTGAAGGTATATTGACAGTAAGAGGAGGTATGACATCTCATGCTGCTGTCGTTGCTAGAGGAATGGGAACTTGCTGTGTTGCTGGTTGTGGAGAAATAAAAGTTGATGAAGAGTCTAGAACAGTTACAGTAGGTGGAAAGACTTATGGAGAAAATGATTATATTTCTTTAAATGGTTCTACAGGTAAGGTATAGGGAGAAAATATAGAGACAGTAGCACATGAAATAACAGGTAACTTAGCAACATTTATGGGATGGGCTGATGAAGTTAGAAAGTTACAAGTAAGAACTAATGCAGATACTCCAAGAGACACTAAACAAGCAATTGAATTTGGTGCAGAGGGTATTGGTCTTTGTAGAACTGAGCATATGTTCTTTGCTGAAGATAGAATTAAAGCTGTAAGAGAAATGATAGTTTCTAAGAATGTTGAAGAAAGAAAGAAAGCTTTAGATAAAATATTACCAATGCAAAGACAAGACTTTAAAGAAATTTATGAAGCATTAGAAGGAAAACCAGCTACTATAAGATTCTTAGATCCACCATTACATGAATTTGTTCCTCATACTGACGAAGAAATTAAGGAATTAGCTTCAGAAATGGGATTGTCATTTGAAGACTTAAAAGCAACAGTAGAAGGACTTCATGAATTTAATCCTATGATGGGTCATAGAGGATGTAGATTAGCTGTGACTTATCCAGAAATAGCTCAAATGCAGACTAGAGCTGTTATAGAAGCAGCAATTCAAGTTAAGAAAGAAAAAGGTTATGATATTAAACCTGAAATTATGATTCCTTTAGTTGGTGAGGTTAAGGAATTAAAATATGTTAAGGATGTTGTAGTTTCAGAAGCTGAAAAAGTTATGGAAGAAAACGGAGTTAAATTAGAATATCATATTGGTACAATGATTGAAATTCCAAGAGCAGCAATAACAGCTGATGAAATTGCTAAAGAAGCTGAATTCTTCTCATTTGGTACTAACGATTTGACTCAAATGACATTTGGATTCTCAAGAGATGATGCGGCTAAATTCTTAGGAGCATATTATGAAAATAAGATTTATGAACAAGATCCATTTGCTAAATTAGATCAAAAGGGCGTTGGTTCACTTGTTAAAATTGCAGTAGAAAAGGGTAAAGCAACAAGATCTGATATTCATTTAGGTATTTGTGGAGAACATGGAGGAGATCCTTCATCAGTTGAATTCTGCCATAATGTAGGATTAAACTATGTATCATGTTCACCATTTAGAGTGCCTTTAGCAAGACTTGCTGCAGCTCAAGCACAAGTTAAAAATCCAAGATAGTTTAATTGATTTAAAAAGGAGCTACACTAAAATAAAGTGTAACTCCTTTTTTTAAAATATAGAAATATCCCAATCTATGTCTTCAAGGACTTTTGAAAGAGCAATGACAAAATTCAAGTGATTGTTGACGTCTGAATTTGATTTGGAAAGAAATTTACAAAATAAATTTTTATCATATGATTTTGTATTATTATAATAATCATGTGAAACTTTCCAAAACTTTTGAGGAAAAGCAAGATAGGCGATTATATATTTTAAATCTGATTTAGTGAGAGTTTTATGATAATTATAGTTTTTTAATATCATTAAAGCTAAATGAACATTCCAATTAGTTTGTTCTCTTTTTAAAAGACGTCTCATAAAATAAGATAAATCATGTGCGCAATAATCATTCTTGCATTTATCAAAATCAATAATCCATAAATTATCATTAGAAAAAAGTATGTTTTTATTTACAAAATCACCGTGACACAGCGATTTTGATAAGTTACTAGTGTTAATTTCTGAAGCGTGTTTTAAAGAAAGTTTACATAATTCTAAGTTGGTATCTAAATACTTTAAATATTTTTTTGAAAAAGAATCTTTGTTTTTTGAAGCTAGATTCGAGAAGTCTTGAAGTTGGATAAAATGTTTGTGATTAGATTTATATAAATCATCATAGCTTTTTCTTAAACAGCTTCTTTTTATTGGCGTGAAGTTTTGCGAACAGGTATGGAATTTAGCTAGTTCAATAGAAGACTGTTTAACATGGTCAAAGTTATTAAAGTCACATTTTGTTCCATCAATCCAAGGAGTAAGAATAAATAATATACCGTTGTAATCTAAATAACGCATTCCACTTTTTGTTGAAATAAAATTAGGAACATTTATATTGTAAATATGAAGCCATTCAAGAGCAGAGTAAACATATAGTAGTTCTTCTTTTGAAAAGTATATTTTTTTTAAACAATAATATTTATTATTGTATTTCACTTTATATACAGCTCTTTGTTTATCGGTATCCTTAAACTTTACTAGGCATATTTCAGCATTGTGTATACCAAAATAAGGTAGAATATTTTTGGATATATTCTCTTCATTAAAGAAAGACTTATCTATTTTATATAAAATATTACCCATTATAAACTCCATAATATATTACTTATTACTATCATATTGGAAAAGTATTGCAAATATACGTATGATATTTATTAAATTTAAATGAAAAAAGTATATAAAAAATATATATATGCAAATAATATTTACATGTAATAAATAAAGGATTTGAAAGATAGGTATAGAATATTAGATAAAGAGGTGATAAATATGAACGTAAGGGAAAAAATTGAAAGCTTTGAAAGGTTGACATTGATTCCACAAGCCTCATTTTCTGTTGATTCAAAAGGCAGAAAGATATATGAAGAACCTGATAAAATTAGAACATGTTATATGGTTGATAGAGATAGAATAATTCATTGCAAATCTTTTAGAAGGCTTAAACATAAGAACCAGGTATTTATAATGACGTTTGCTGATCATTATAGAACACGTTTGACTCACACTCTTGAAGTAAATGAAATAGCAAGAACAATTGCAGTTGGAATAGGATTGAATGAAAATTTAGTTGAGGCTATTGCTCTGGGCCATGATTTGGGTCATGTAGCATTTGCACATATTGGAGAAGAAGTACTTAATCAATTTTTAAAAGGTGGATTTAGGCATAATGAGCAAAGTGTAAGAGTAATAGAATATTTAGAAAATGAAGGAATGGGATTGAATTTAACTGAAGAAGTTGTCGATGGTATCTTAAATCATAGTGGACTTAGAAATGAAAAAGCAAAAGATGGTGCAAAGACACTTGAAGGCAAAATTGTTCAATATAGTGATAAGATAGCTTATATTAATCATGACATTGATGATTCAGTAAGAGCAGGAGTTTTAAAAGAAGATGATATTCCTAAAAGTATATGTGATATATTAGGATATACTCATTCTAAAAGAGTAGATACTTTGGTCTCTGATTTGATAAGTACATCTATTAAAAACATAAGTGAAGGAAAAGCTGAAGTTAGTTTAAGTGAAGAAGTGGAAAATGCTATGAGGGCTTTAAGAAATTTTATGTTTGAAAATGTATATTTAAGTAATGAATTAAATAATGAGCGAGAAAAAGCCAAGTTTATATTACGGCAATTAATTAGTTATTATATGAGTAATCCTGAAAAAATGCCAATGTTTTATAGAAAAATTATTTCAAAGGAAGGCAAGCAAAGAGCTGTTGCAGATTATATAGCAGGAATGAGTGATAATTATTGCCTTAATAAATTCAATGAAATTTATGTTCCTAAAATGGTAATTTACTAATTAAAAGAATAAAAAATGACAGCTAGACAAAGAATAATGATAAGAATATAAAAATTGATTTTTAAAATAGAAGGATTTTTATCTTGTATGTCGAATAATATATAAATTGCTGAAAAAAATTTATTAAAGTAAGGAGGGAGATTACTCCTTGCGTATTCCAGAAGAAACAATTGAAAGAATTAAACAAGAAAATGATATTGTAGATGTAATATCTGAAACTGTAAGATTAAAAAGAACAGGGAGAAGCTACGTAGGACTGTGTCCATTTCATAATGATAAGTCGCCATCTTTCTCTGTATCGCAAGATAAACAGATTTATAAATGTTTTTCATGTGGAGAAGCTGGAAATGTAATAACTTTTGTTATGAAGCAGAAAAACTTGACTTTTATCGAAGCAGTTAAGATATTGGCTGAAAAGGCAAATATTCCCCTACAATTAGGAAATGGAGAGCCTAGCAAATTAACGAGAAAAAAAGACCTGATTTTTAAAATTAATGTTGAAGCAGGAAGATTTTTCTTTGCTAATTTAATGGCTGATAAAAGAGCAAAAGATTATTTTATAAATAGAGGAATAAAAGAATCTACAATAAGAAAATTTGGATTGGGTTATGCAAAAGATGGGTGGAGTAATATAATTTATCATTTAAAAAGAAAAGGTATTAATGAATCATTAATGCTAGAAGCAGGATTAATTCTTAAAAATGAAAAAAGAGGAACTGTCTATGATAGATTCAGAAATAGGGTCATGTTCCCAGTATTTGATATAAAGGGAAGGGTGATAGGTTTTGGAGGAAGAGTTTTAGACGATTCTAAGCCTAAGTATTTAAATTCGCCTGAAACTGTAGTATTTGAAAAAGGAACAAATTTATATGGTTTGAATTTGGCTATAAAAAGTAATATGACTGAAAGATATTTCATAATAGTAGAAGGTTATATGGATTGTATATCCTTGCATCAATATGGAATAACTAATGTTGTTGCATCGTTAGGAACTGCACTTACTGTAAATCAAGCAAGACTTTTAAAAAGATATGCTGATAAAGTAATAATTTCATATGATGCTGATGTTGCTGGTCAAACTGCTACCATGAGGGGATTAGAAATCTTGAGAAATGCAGGATTTGATGTTAGAGTGCTTACAATTCCTAAAGGTAAAGATCCAGATGAGTTCGTAAGAGCTAATGGAAAAGAGGCATTTTTGAAGTTGATTGAAAATGCAACACCTCTTATTAATTATAGGCTTAAGAGAGCTGAAGAAGGAATAAATTTTAAAGATGAACAATCCATTATTAAATATGGAGAGAGAGTAACTGATATTTTAGCAGAGTTAAATCCAGTAGAAAAGGATGTGTACATAAAAAGAATTGCTGAAGATACCGGATTAAAGGAACAATCTTTATATGATTTATTAAATGCAGCAAGATATAAAAAAGAAGAAGCTTTTATGAATAATAAGGAAGGAATTGGAACAAAATTATATGTAGGACCAACTTATATTGAAAATGCTTCAATAAAAGCAGAAAAAGCATTAATAAAAATGATGTTTGATGATAATGAATATTATGAAATCATTATTAGTAAAATAAGTGGCGAAGAGTTTAATTCAGAAGCCTGCAAAAAAATATATAATCTTCTTAAAAAAGGAAAAGAAGAAAAAGTAGAAAATCTTTTATCTTATGTAGAGAGTGGATGTGATGATGTAGAGTCGTCAAAGGAATTAGTTAATATCAAAGAATATAGTTTAAAAATAAATGAAACTACAGATATAGGGAAAATGATAAATGATTGTATTAACAAGATTAAGTCATTTAAAATAGAAAATAAGTTAAAAGAACTAAAGAATAAACAGAAAGAATATGAAAAAAAAGGCATGTTTTCTGAACTTATACAAGTAACAAAAGAATTTAAGGAGCTGGAGAATCAGCTTAAGATAATTGAGAGATAAATAAAAATAGATCAGAGAGGTGATTATAGGTCATGACGAAAGGAGGTAACAAGGATATGGCACAACAAACTAAGACAAAAACAACTAAGAAAAAAGCAGAAACATTAGATAAAAATTCTAAGATGGCCGTAGTTAAAAATTTAATTGAAAAAGGTAAGAAGAATGGTACATTAACATATAAAGAAATAATGGATGAAATTGAAAATATAGATTTAGGCCCAGAACAAATTGAGAAAATATATGAGGTTCTTGAATCTATGGGGATAGAAGTTATTGGTGATATGAACAATAACGAAGAAGAACAAGAAGAAGAAATAGATTTATCAG
>SVCK01000012.1 GCA_015058375.1 Clostridium sp. | reverse complement strand
TGGAATAATTAATTTGCTTAAATCTGCTTTTTCTTCGATAGTAACTTTAATATCGTTACTCTTAATAG
This sequence comes from Clostridium sp., assembly GCA_015058375.1. Taxonomy (GTDB): domain Bacteria; phylum Bacillota; class Clostridia; order Clostridiales; family Clostridiaceae; genus Clostridium. The sequence continues at coordinate 18,115 of SVCK01000012.1, read as the reverse complement.
CCGTTTCTACAGCCAATTGTAAAATAGAATCAGACCTTTTAATCTTATTAGAATACTTAGTTCTATCTATTACATCTTTTAATGCAATTTCCAAGTCATTATATCTATCCATTAAACAAAGACCATAAAAATAGGAAATTTGTGCTCCATAATCATGCTTTATCTTTCTTAATCGATTGTTATTATCTTTTAAATCATCATTTAATCTATTAATTTCACGACTCTTAGATGCTATCCTAATTATATATAATAAAGCAAAAATCACAAACAAAACAAACCATACATTTAAAATACTTTTCATTGTTTCATTATTTAATCCTAAGATATAACTATCGCTTAAACAAAATGCATAGCTCCATGCAAATAATATTGTAATAAATACAAATAAATAATTATCTTCATCTAAAATATATTGATATAATTTACACATTTTATCAATATATTTTAATTGTAAAATAGCAACTACAACTCTAAAAAATACTACTATACAAAACAAATAAAAATGCTTATTTTCTGTCAAACATCTTCCAATAAAAATATTATAAAAATTATTTTGTACTATCATTGTAACTGAAATTATAATTAATGATGTAGAAAACATAGATATCAATGCTTTTTTAAGACTTTTTCTGTAAGCCGTCCCAATCACAAGAAAAATCATCGCATCATTTATTAAACAATTTATCCACATAGAACTAAAAAAATTAAAAAATATAGGTGAATTTATTGTAATTAGAAAAAAAACTATTAAAAATCTTTTTTTGTTTATCTTTTTATCATTACAAAAATAATCTACTATATAGCAAAATAGAAAATTCTCAAACAAAATTAACATTACATTTAATACATTTGTTATAACATCTATTTTCAAAACTTCTTCCACCTTATCCATTTTATTCTTCCATATCCATTTATTATACATACATTATATTGCAAAATTATTTTTATTTCAACAACCTTATCATATTTATCACAAAAACCTCTTTTTTATACAAAATCAAAAAAAATGAAAAGTAAGATTTTTAATATAAGACAATTAAAAATCTTACTTTTCACACTATAATATATTTTAATCGTATAATATTTTTTCTATTATACCTCCACCAACAACATAATTTCCATCGTAGAACACTACTGATTGACCTCTTGTTATTGCTCTTTGAGCATCCTCAAAGACAACCTTAATCTTTCCATAAGGCATTGGATATATAACAGCTTTTTGAGGTTTGGCTGAATATCTAACCTTTGCTGTAACTTCCATAGGTTCTTTTAATTCATCAAATGAAATCAAGTTAACATCTTTTGCAATCAATCCCTTTTGGAATATATCAGCTTCAGCTCCTAAAACCACTTCATTTTTCTTAGCATTAATTCCTGTAACAAAAACAGGTCTTCCAAGAGCAATTCCAAGCCCCTTTCTCTGTCCTATAGTATAATATACTATACCTTTATGCTTACCTAATATATTTCCTTGTTTATCAACGAAATTACCAGGTTTAACTTTTCCAGGAAGTTCATCTGAGATAAATCTTCCATGATTATTATCTGGAATAAAGCAAATTTCTTCACTATCTTTTTTGTTATGTACTTCTAATCCAATCTTTTTTGCAATCTCTCTAATCTGGTCTTTTGTATAACTACCACAAGGCATCAAAGTATGAGATAATTGATCTTGTGTAAAATTATAAAGCATATATGTCTGATCTTTCTTATCATCATCTGATTTTTCAAGAAGTGCTCTTCCATCCTTCATTACAACTTTAGCATAATGTCCTGTTGCAACATACTCAGCACCTATTGATCTAGCTTTTCTTAAAAGTGCATCAAACTTTAAATGCTTATTACATTGAACACATGGGTTTGGAGTTCTTCCATGCATATATTCATCCACAAAATTATCAATTACTTTTTCTTTAAATTCCTTTTTGAAATTTAGAACATAAAATGGTATACCAATTTTTGAAGCAACTCTTTTAGCATCTTCCACAGCAGATAACGAACAACATCCACCTTCATTTTCAATATGATCTGGATCATCAGGTGCCATTCTCATCGTTATCCCTATAACATCATATCCTTGTTCTTTTAAAAGGTAAGCAGCAACGGAGCTATCAACTCCGCCACTCATACCTATTACTACTTTTTTCTTCATAGCTTAAATATTATTTTCCATGAACCATATCATGTAAATGTTCATGATCAGTTTCTTCAAATTTTTGAACTTCAAGGCCATTTTTTGCTCTATAATCATTGATTGCTTTGTGGATTGCTTCTTCTGCTAATACTGAGCAGTGCATTTTTACTGGTGGAAGTCCATCTAATGCTTCTGCAACAGCTTTGTTTGTTAATTCCCATGCTTCTTCTATTGTCTTTCCTTTAATAAGTTCAGTTGCCATAGATGATGATGCTATAGCTGAACCACATCCAAATGTCATAAACTTAGCATCTTTAATTATATTATCTTCTACCTTTAGATAAACTCTCATTATATCCCCACATTTAGGATTTCCAACTTCACCTACTCCACTTGGATTTTCCATTTCTCCTACATTTCTTGGATTTCTAAAATGATCCATTACTTTATCTGAATATATCATACTATTTTGCCTCCTGTTTAATATGATCTAACCATAATGGCGACCAACTTCTAACTTTTTCAACGATTGCTGGTAATTTTTCTAATACATAATCAACATCTTCTTCTGTATTATCATCTCCTAAAGTTAATCTTAAAGAACCATGTGCTAATTCATGCGGAATTCCTGTAGCTAAAAGTACATGCGATGGATCTAATGATCCTGAAGTACAAGCACTACCACTTGAACCACATATTCCTTCAAAGTCTAATGAAAGAAGTATTGATTCACCTTCAATAAATGTAAATCTAACATTAGCATTACCAGGTAATCTCTTAGAATAATCCTTTGGCCCATTAAGATATGAATATGGTATTTTTTCTAATATACCATCTACTAATCTATTTCTTAATGTAGCTAATTTTTCCATGTGCTTATCAAGATTTTCAGTTGCAAGTTCAACTGCTTTAGCAAGCCCTACTATACCAGCTATATTTTCAGTTCCTGCTCTTCTTCCTCTTTCTTGACCTCCTCCATGTATTAAGTTATGTATTCTAACACCTTTTCTAATATACATAGCTCCTATACCTTTAGGTCCATATATCTTATGTCCTGCAAATGAAAGTAAATCTACATTTAAATCTTGAACATCTACTGGAATATTACCTACAGCTTGAACTGCATCTGTATGGAATATAATTTTCTTTTCTCTACAAATAGCACCAATTTCTTTAATTGGTTCTATAGTTCCAATTTCATTATTAGCAAACATTACTGATACTAAAATTGTTGTATCTTTAATGGCTGCTTTTAAATCTTCTATATTAATAAATCCTTCACTATCTACATCTAAGTAAGTTACTTCATAACCATTCTTTTCTAAAAATTCACAAGTATGAAGAACAGCATGATGTTCAATTTTAGTTGTTATAATGTGATTTCCTTTATTCTTATAAGCAGATGCAATACCTTTTATTGCCCAGTTATCTCCTTCTGAACCACCCCCTGTAAAATAAATTTCACTACTTTCTTTAGCATTTAAACATTTTGCTATAGTTTCTCTAGCTTCAGATATAACTGTACTAGTTTGTCTTGCTAATCCATAAAAAGATGATGGATTTCCAAATTGCTCTGTAAAATAAGGTTTCATAGCTTCAAATACTTCTGGCTTTACATAAGTAGTTGCTGCATGATCCATATATACTGTTTTCATATTATTATTCTCCTTTATTTACAAGTTTCAACTCTTCATTTCTATATTTTATATTTTTATAATCATCAACAATATCTTGAAGAGTCACAGAAGACATAACCTCATCAATACTTTTCTTTAATTTTTCCCATAAAAGTCTAGTTGCACAGCAGTCTGTATTATCACAGCCATTTTCATTATCTATGCAATCTGAAATTTCTATAGGCCCTTCTACAACTGTCATTATATCTGCTACAGTTATATCTTTAGGTTCTCTACTTAAAATATAACCACCCTGAGCCCCTCTAATACTTGTTATAAGATTTGCCTTTCTAAGTGGTGCAAATAACTGCTCAAGATAATATTCTGATATTTTTTGACGATTTGATATTGTTTTTATTGATAATGGAGTTTCTCCATAGTTAACAGCAAGTTCAACCATTGCTTTAACTCCATATCGTCCTTTTGTTGATAGTTTCATTTTCCCACTCCTTAATGTAGAGTAAATTACTATGCTTTACTTTTATATCATAGCAATTCACTCGGAAATTGTCAATAAAATTTTCCAAAACCTAAATTAATTGATTTAACCATATTTCTAGTTCTATTTTTAGACTCGAAAAAAGACCTTCTACAAGAAATTTGCGAAGGTATCTTTATTCTTTCTTATTATATTTTACACAATTTAGAGAAAATTAATTCTGCTTCATTTAAGACAAAATATGTTTATCACTTTTATTTATGTGATATAGCCATTTTTAAATTGAAGACTTTTTAATTACGCCAATCGCCTTTCCAAGTACAAAAAATTCCTGCTCTCTTGTCACTTCTATTGGCGAATATTTTTCATTTTCTGGGAGTAACAACACTTTAGTATCTTCTCTTTTAAATCTCTTTAAAGTAGCACTTCCATCTATATTAACAGCAACAATTTCTCCATTTATAGGTGAATTATTTTGCTCTATAACAACTAAATCTCCGTCATTAATATTAGCATTAATCATAGAATCACCTTTTATTTTTAAAATAAACTTTTTATTTCCACCTTTAACCCAATACTTAGGCAATGAAAATGTTGTTTCTACTGCTGGATTGATTAAAATAGGCTCACCAGCAGCTATATTATTAAATACAGGCACTTTAACAAGTTCATTTTTATTGTATTTTTCTTTTTCCTCACCTATAAAACTTACTTCATGCCCATTATCTTCTAAGGTAAATTCAAATTCTCTTCTATGTTTTATATCAACAAACTCATATTTATCAAGAACTTTTTCTTCCTTTGATAAAATCATATTTTTATTGTTTCTCATTTCAACATCTGTTTTAAAATTGAAAATCTTTTTGTTATTACCAAAAACTTTTTTAGCATATACCCTACCTTTTTTAACAAGTGATGAATATATATTTTCTCCCTTATCAACATCTACTGCTAAAGTAATACTTCCGTAAGTCTTTTTATTGTATAACTTTAATAAAAAATCAAGTTCAAGCTTAGATAAAGACTCTACATTATCTATAAATATATGTACATATCCCTTTTCTTTTAACTCTTCTACCTTAGATGAAGCTTCATTTATCTTATCTTCTTCATCTTGAAGTCCTCTTTTTTTAAGTTCTTCATTATATAATACAAAAAACTTATACATATCTTTTCTAGCTTTAGAATTACGTCTAAGACGCATTGGTGCACCCATTAACCCTAAAAAATCATCTTCACACTCAACTTTATTATTCTTCATAAAGCGTATTTCACTTAATATTAAAAATATGTTGCTTTCAGTAAGTTTTTTGCATTTTTTAAATTCATTTGAGCTTAAAACTTCTTTAATAGAAGCTTCCTTTTCTTTCATAGTAGCTGTTTTTCTATTATTAGAATATTTCTCAATTAAATCTTTTAAAGTTATAAATTCAGGTTCTTTATTAGAAGATAGTAAAGACAAATATTTAAAGTTATATCTACTCTTAACATCCTTATATCTGTTCTCAAGCTTTGCCTTCATAGACTTTTCCTTTTGAACAACTAATATTTTATCCTCTTCATCATAAGCAAAATTATTAGACATATTTAAAATTCTATGCAAAATAGCTTCACTTTTTCCTGTATTAGATTTACCTTTTATTATGCTATATTCAGTTGGTTTACTTTTTATAAAACGTTCTTGTATCTTAAGCATATTCATTGTCTTTACATCCTCTATTCTAATTTCATATATCTTATATAATAACGTAAATTTTAACTTTAATCAAAAGTTTTCTAAATTAACCCTTATAATAATTTTGCATAGCCTGCTTAACTATTGGAACTAGGTAATGACTTCCACCTTTATCCTTAACATCTTCAGCCATTGTAACTATTAAAAGATTGTTATTATCTTTATTTGTTGTAAATGCTGCAAACCATCCAGTTTCTGTACCTGTAACATCATCTTTAGAAGCTTTTATTTCAGCAGTACCTGTCTTAGCTGCTATAGTAAGTCCAGGTATTTGAGCAGCATGACCAGTTCCCCCTGCATTTTCTACAACTTGAATCATGCCATTAACAATTGTATCAATGCTTTCCTTAGAAACTGCATTTTCTTTTAACATTTCACAATTTGAATTTTGTTTTAATTCTAAATATGGTTTTACTATGTTTCCACTATTACTAAACATAGTATACATTGTAGCTAAATGAACTGGATTAACAAGAATTTCTCCCTGTCCATATCCACTATCTGCAAGTTTACCATCTGAGTCTATAGTTCCATATGTTGATTTTGTAAGTCCAAAATCAAAAGGTAATTCTTCATTAAATCCAAAACTATCTAACTTGCTCTTAAAATTATCTTTACCAATGTCTAAAGCTGCCATAGCAAAATAAATATTATCTGAATAAACCAAAGCATTTTGCAAATTAGCTGTACCATATTCATGAACTCTTGTTACACTATAATCTCCCCAGCTTGAATCTTTCTGCCATGAAAGACCTCTTATATTCTTATCTTCATTTGGATTTAAAGTTTTACAATCAAGACCAATCACACCAGTTATAGGTTTAAATGTTGAACCTGGTGCAAAAGAAGCTTTAAATCTGTTATACATAGGTTTTGCTTCACTACTATTTAAAGTATTCCATTCATCATTAGACATTCCAAGAACAAAACTATTTGGATTATAAGATGGAGTACTTACAAGTGCTAATACCTCTCCTGTTTTTGGATTCATAGCTACTGCTGAGCCCTTATCTTTAGCCAACTGACTATATAAATTATTTTGAAGATTCATATCAATAGTAAGTTTTACATCTTCACCATTTTTAACATCTTGAGAAATTAAAGTTGTCTTTCTATTTCCCTTGTTATCTGTAATGTAAATTTCAGAACCATCAGTTGATCTTAACTTATCTTCATAAAGTTTTTCAAGACCTGCTTTACCAACTACTGAATTAGAATTATATCCTTTTCCTTGAAGTTCCTTTAAATCATCAGCAGTTACATTTTGTACATATCCTGTTAAATGTGCACAAGCTTCTGAAAAAGTATATACTCTTGTTTGCTTATCATTTATTTGAACTCCTTTAATTTGAAGAAGTTGAGATTTTCTTTCATCTGTAGCTGATATAGTTTTTAAAGGCACAAAAGTATCATCAGTTACATAAGAAGCATTAAGTTTACTATTTATATCTTCTTTACTCATACCTAAGATTGCAGAAATCTGGCTTATAGCTGCATCTTTATCAGAAAGTTTTGCAGGTACTATCCCTACATTTGCTGATACTCCATCTTTTGCTATTACATTTCCATTTCTATCAAGCAAACTTCCTCTTTTACCTTTTTTAGTATTTATTCTTACCTTATTATCATCATCAAGTTCTGGAAAAATAGCATTAGAATCCCACTTTATCACATAACCACTATTACCTTTGCTTACTTCAACAGAATTTTCAAAATCTAATGATCCTGCTGCTGTATCCATATTAGTATTATAGTTTACATTATATTTTCCCTTATCCTTCTTATTATCAGTTATTGATATATCAATATTTGAAGCATTAATACCTTCATAAATATTTTTATTTCTTGCTATAAAATCATCCTTAGATATTTTATTTTTACTATCATCAGAAATCATATTATACATGCCTTCATAATCTTTATTTTTTAAAAGTTCAAAGTAATTTTTAACTGTCTGTTCTGCCTTATTTGAATTGTTATTAATATAAAATATAGTAAAACCAATTCCAAAAGCAACAGCTACTGATGCTGCAGCTATTGCTGCTTTTAATCCTTTATTCATTAGCTCACGCTCCTATTTAACTTTTTATTTTTTGTTACTTTTTAATAATATCACTTATTTTGGAAAATGTAAGCATTTTTTTAATAATAATCCAAAAATATAAGAGCTAATAAGAAGACCTTTTAAGTCTGCTTATTAGCTCTTATTTAATCATAATTTATTATAGTACATAAATCTGTTTACTATCGAATCCTTTTTCTCTAAACTCTGAATTTAAAAATTCATATCTTTTAATCTTTACCTTTAGTACATTCATATTAATTGGAACATTCTTTAGAAATTCTTCTTTTATATTTTTTAATTTCATAATTTCTTTATATTCAGGAGAACCAATCTCAACAAATTCTGCTTTACCTTCAATTTGAAGTCCTTTTAATTTATTAAATCCTGAATATTCATTAAATAAGCATATTGATACATTTCTATTTTTAAGTATTCCTCTATACTTTAAGCCACCTTCTGTAATGAAATAGAAGTTATCTTTATGATATAAAAATTCTATAGGAGTTCCCCTAACAAAATCATCATCACCAGTACTCAATACGCAAGTATTTTTACTATTTATAAAATCATCTATTTCCTTCTTTAACATTTCATCTGGCATAGTTTTTCCATTACGTTTGATTTTATCTATAATTAAAGATGCTTTATCGCAAACTTCCTCTTCTTTAAATACTCCCATATCTATAAGCTTAAGATTTTGCTTTTCAAGAAATACTTTTAAAGTTTCTTTATCTTCTAAAGTAAGCTTATCAACTCTTACTTCGCCATGTACAAACATATCATAATCTACATTTCTTCCTAAAGCATTTTCAATTATTTTTATATAATTTTCACTACCATGCTCACTTAAGCCTACCCCAATATACCCAATTTTTTTATCAAATAGTATATCCTTATGTTTAATTATCAATTCACTAATTAATTTTGCAGTGTCTTGTCCATGAAATCCAACAGCAAAAAATATATTATCATATAACTCAAAATTTGCATTGAATTCTTTAACATCACAAACCTTAGAATTAGCAGCTAACAGTGCAAAAATATCAACTACTTTCTTAGTTGTACCATAATGACTTTCATAAACAAATAAATTTCTTTCCATAACTTCTTTACTCCTTTGCAAACTTCTATATATTAGCATAATGATTATTTTTCAGAAAATATTACAAAAAGGAAAAGATAAAAATTACCTTTTCCTTAAAATTATTAAGCTCCTATTGTAGCCATAATTATAGCTTTTATTGAGTGCATACGATTTTCTGCTTCATCAAATACAACTGACTGTTTACCTTCAAACACTTCATTAGTAACTTCAACACCATTTTCCAAATTATATTTTTCAATAACTTCTTTTCCAATTTCAGTTTCTGCATCATGATATGATGGAAGACAATGCATAAATATTGCATCTTCTTTAGCATTTTTCATCACTTCAGAATTAACTTGATATGGTTTTAATATTTTAATTCTTTCATCCCACACTTTAGCTGGTTCACCCATAGAAACCCAGATATCTGTGTATATAACATCAGCATTCTTAGTACCCTCCTTAACATTTTCAGTTAAAGTAATACTTCCTCCTGTTTCTTTAGCTATCTCTTTACATTCATCAACTAATTCCTTACTTGGAAAAAGTTCTTTTGGTGCACAAGCTGTAAAATTCATTCCCATCTTAGCACAAGCTACCATTAAAGAATTGCCCATATTATATCTAGCATCACCCATATATACAAGGTTTATGCCCTTTAAATTTCCTTTCTTTTCTTCAATAGTAAGAAGATCTGCTATCATTTGAGTTGGATGAAATTCGTCAGTTAATCCATTCCATACTGGTACGTCTGAATATTTTGCAAGTTCTTCAACTGTTTCTTGCTTAAACCCTCTATATTCAATACCATCATACATTCTGCTTAAAACTCTTGCTGTATCTTTTATGCTTTCTTTTTTACCCATTTGAGAATTCTTAGAATCAAGAAAAGTTACTCCTAACCCCAAATCATGTCCAGCAACTTCAAATGAACATCTTGTTCTTGTTGATGTCTTTTCAAATAATAATACTATATTTTTACCCTTTAATTTATCATGTGCTATTTTGCATCTTTTTAAAGTCTTTAATTCCTTTGATAAATCTATTAAATATTTAATTTCCTCACTACTAAAATCTAATAGTTTTAAAAAATTTCTGCCCCTTAAATTTAATGCCATAATTATGCCCCCTTATTTATAAATATGCAAATTATTATACACTCAAATTATCAAATAATCTAGTTAAACTATACATTTTTAATATCATTTAAAGTATAACTTGCATTAAATGAATCACTTAGCATTAATTCGCCTTCTCTTGCTTCTTTTAACTTAGCTGGATCTAAATCTACGACTAATAATTCTTCATCATCAGCAGATGCTTCATCTACTACTTTTCCAAGAGGTCCCCATACTGCACTACTTCCGCAAGCATTCCAAATTCCTGTTGTTCCAACATGATTACACATAGCTGCATAAATTGTATTATCTAAAGCTCTAGCTGGAAACCATATTCTAGATTCAGAATATCCATTTCCCCTGCTAAATAACGAACTTACTAGATATAAATGACAACCTGCTTGAGCTAATATACGTGAATGTTCTGCAAACCCTGCATCATAGCATATTCCTAGCCCAATTTTCCAATCATCTATATTTAAGATACTTAAATTATTATTGCTTTTAAATATAGATGTTTCTGTGTAAAACAAATGAGTTTTGCTATATACATCTATTTCTTCTCCTAAATTATTAATTACAATAGATGATATATATTTTTCATCATTTTCTCTAAAAGGTGTACCTACAATTGCATATATATTGTTTCTTTTACATGCATCTTTTATAGGCTGAATTCTAATATCATTTCTACATATAGTATATTTTTCAAAATCAGTATTAATTAATTCTGGCACATAACCTGTGAGAAATTTTTCAGGAAAAATAACTATCTTTGCCTTTTCTCTAGCTGCTTTTTCTATAGCACAAATAACTGTTTGAACATTTTTTGATATATTTCCATCTTCAGAACATACTTGTGCTAAAGCAATTCTTAATGTACTTTTAGGATAATTACTTATATTTACATTCATTATTTTGTTTCCTTTACTTAATATTATTGTCTTCTAATAAATATTTAACGACCTCTTCTTCAATAGTATTCAAAAAGTAATGACCACCTTTTTCAAATATTTTAAGATTAATACTATTAATCCATTTTCCCCATACTTTCCAATCTTCTTGGTAGTTAATAGTCGCTTGATCATCTTTAGTTACTACAATAACTGATGGAGTTTTCACTTCTAAACTACTATTTTCATTCCAAAGTGAATATAAGAACTTATTAGATTCATCTGCATCATGCTTAAATATTTCAACCAAATTATTTTCATACTCTTCACCTAAACTTGAAAGTGCATTTGAGCCACTCCACTGAAGATAAAGTTCTCGTATATCTTCAAATTTTAATTTTTTGGCTCTTTCTAACTTTTCTAAAAATTCATTTGGATTATTAAATGTTTTCCCAGCCAAATACAACTTCTTAGGCTTGATTCCTTTCTTTTCTAATTGATTTGTTACTGATAATGCTAGCGAAGTTCCTACGCAATGCCCCCATATAATAAACTGTTTTCCTTTCATCTTAACTTCAATTTCATCAGCCAACATTTTTGTGGTTTTATCAAAATCTACAAAATCATTCTTGACATGGGCATCATGTCCTGGTAGTTCAGCTGCAAATACTGAAACATCTATGTTATTCTTTTCAAATTCTTTTGCTATTTTCATGAAATTAATAGCATTACCTGCAGCATAAGGTAAAAATATAATATTTAATGGAGATACTGTTGCCTTAGTTAAGCAATGTAATAAATTCGTATCTTGAACTTGATTAGAATTACCATTCATAAGTTCTTCTGCAAGTTCGTATAACTTTGATTTTTTCATTAAAGTCTTTAATGAAATTTTCTTTTGAAAAAATAGTGAAGCCTTTAATGCAGCAATCGAACTTCCTCCTATTAAAAAGAAATCATCTTCTAATTCAATAGTTTCTGATGGTATCTTTAGTACATTTGCCCAAATCCTTTTTACATTTTCAACTGCTTTTTTAAACTCCGGATTTAACATCTTGTCTTTTATAGTTTCTTCTTTATTTACTGTTTCAACTTGTTCTTCCAGTAAATTATCTTGCTCATAAAAATTGTACTTACTCAAGTATTTTTCAACATTTAACTCACTATGTTTTTCATTAGTCTTGTAAACCATGCTTTCTAATATATCTATAAATATCCTGCCAAATACGTCCATATCTTCTTTGTCATATTGAGCTGTACGATAATGTAAACTTAATTCTACTTCATCATTGTAAAAATGTCTTGAATATTCAACTCTAAGTGGGAATTCTGTTATTGCTGCTGCTCTAACATCAATATTATCAAATCCCGGAAGATTTCTAAGTCTCTTCAATGAATAAAAATGTGTAAAATTGAATACTGATTCAAACAATACTCCTCTATTTTTTACCTTTTCTTTAACTTTTGCCATTGGATATCTTCTAAATGGCAAAAATTCACCTTCTGTTCTATACACTTTTTGAATTAGTTCTTTCCATGAGTCTTGTTCATCTAAAACTACACGAAATGGCATAGTATTTATGAAAACACCTAGAGCATTTTCCGCGCCTAAAAGTTCAGGTCTTCCTCCTATTTCATAACCAGTAAAAACATCTTTATTTCTGCTTAATAAAGAGATAAATTTGATATGCGATGCTAATAATATATCTTTAACTGGTACTTTAAGTTCATTAGCAAGTTTTATAATTTTTTCTGATAACCCATCTGGTAACTTAATATCATGAAATACTACTTCATTACCTTTCTTTTTATCAATAGCTCTACCCCTTGGAATCTTTCCATTAGGAACATTTTTCAATTTTTTATTCCAGAAGTCGTCAAATCTCTTAGACTTAAGTGCTTTTTGCTCAAGATATATAAATGTTTTATTATGATTATTACTTGAAAGTTTTTTAACATTAATATCTTTTCCTTCTAATAATTCAAAATAGGTTTCAAATAAGAATGTATGAACTTGATTCATACTCCATCCATCTAAAGCAGAATTATGTTGACTTATACTATATTTATAAGAATTATCACTTAATATGTGTATATGAAGTTGTACTAATCCTGGAACACTCCAATTAAATGGTCTATGTTGTTCTTTCCAAAACCATTGTTGATACACCCCTTCCTTTTCTTCGTCAGTTTTTAATCCACGTAAATCATATATGTTTAAAGGAAGTTTCTCAACTTTTTTATGAACAATTTGAAGATATTCAGAAAAATCAACCAAATTGTAACTTGTCCTAAATATCGGCTGAGTTTCTACAAGCCTTTCTACTGCTTTTTTAAATAATTCCACATCTATTTTTCCTTTAATTGTATAAGAAACTATATCATGATAATTGTTATCACCATCCATAATAGTACTTTGATACACAAGACCTGATTGAAGCATAGCCATAGGATAAGCATCTTCCACATAATCTGGCATTTTTGCCTTATCTTCTTCTGATATTAATTCAAAATTACTTATTTCTTTAAATTCTTCATTTTCATCATCTTCTATCGTACTATTTAATAAATCTGTTATAGTAGGATTATTAAATAACTGCTGAAAAGTAAACTTCATTCCCTTTTTGTTTGCTAAAGCCAATACAGAAACAAAATTAATTGAATTTCCACCTAATTCAAAGAAGTTATCATTTACACCAACTTCATCAATTCCCAAAACCTCTCTCCAAATTTCCGAAAGAATTCTTTCTTCTTCTGTTGAAGGTAATATTTTATCTTTATTTTTTTCTTCATTGCTTAACTTTAAAAGAGCTTTTTTATCCACTTTTCCATTTGGAGTAAGAGGCATAGAATTTACTATTATTACTTTTTCTGGAATCATATAGTTTAATAGAAGCTTTGAAACATCTTTCATAATAGTTTCTTTTGATATACTATTATTGTTCAAAATAACATAAGCAAATAAATGAATAATATTATCTGTTCCTATATTAGTTAAAACAACTACATCACTTATATAATCTTGCTTAATAAAAGCAGACTCAATTTCACCTAATTCAATTCTAAATCCACGCACCTTTACTTGTCTATCATTTCTACCAAAATACTCTATATTTTTATCTTGTCTTATTCTAACTAAATCACCTGTTAAATAAACTCTTTCTTCCTTTAAAGATGAAATTTTCTTAAATCTATCATTAGTTCTCAATTCATCATTTATATATCCATTTGCAACACCAACACCAGCAATACATAATTCACCAACCATACCTATTGGACGTTTATTATTTTTAGTATCAATAACATATAATCTAATATTATCTATTGGTTTTCCTATTAGGACTGGATTGTCCCCTTTTTTTGTCACATTATAAGATACATCAACTGTAGCTTCTGTAGGGCCATAAAGATTAATAAGCTTAGCATTATCAAATATTTCATAAAACTTATTTACATGATTTGGCTTTAAAGCTTCTCCACTACTAAATATTCTCTTAAGAGTTTTTATTCTATCTACAGACTTAGTACTCTTAACATAATCAAGAAAAGCATTTAACATTGATGGAACAAAATGCATAGTAGTAACTGAATTTTGTTCTATTGCTTCTATAATTGCTTCTGGATTAGCTTCTTGTCCTGATGTCAACAAAGTTACTTGTCCACCTATTATTGCCCACCAAAAAAGTTCCCATACTGATACGTCAAAAGTTGTAGGTGTTTTATGTAAAATAACATCACTTTCCTTAAGCGTAAAACTTCTATGCATCCATTCTAGACGATTCACAACACTTCTTTGTTTTACACATACACCTTTAGGAATACCAGTTGACCCTGATGTAAATATAATATAAGCTAAATCATCTGGTTTGACTTCTATATCTGTATAAGCATAAGTAGAACATTTTATTTCTGAAATCGAATATTTATTTACTAAATTAGGTACTTTGTCTAAATATTTATCTTCACATATTATTAAACTTGTAGAACTTTGCTTTAAAATTGTTTCATTTCTTACTAAAGGAGCCTTAGCATCTAAAGGTAGATATGCCTTACCTGCTAATAATATACCATAAACACCTGCTAAAAAATCTACTGATCTATCACAAAGTATACCAACTACTGAGTCATCATCTTTGCTAACTTTTGAAATAAATGCAGCAACTTTTTTCGCCATTTTTTCAAATTCAGAAAATGTTATCTCTCTACCATTATCTAATATTGCACATCTATCTGGATACTTTGCAAAAGTTCTTTTAATCAAATCAACAATTGACATTTTGTCAGAAAATGGAGTTTCAGTATCATTTAACAATTCATACATGTATTCATCTTTTTCTGACAACAGATTTATATCAAGTACTTTTTTACTAATTGAATCAACAAAAATTTCAAGCATAACTATCAACTTAGAAGCTAAAGCTTTTATAGTGTCTAATAGATACATTGAAGAATTTCCAACAACTTTAAGCACAAAACTACCATCTTCATTTTTTAAAAAATTAAATTGAAGATTTGAGCATTCATCAAAATAATCTTCTTCATAATCTATAGTTGAAGTTATATTTACTGCTACGTTAATATTATTAACTAACAAATCTACAGGATATTTCTTATGTTCTTCAGCTTCGTCTACATTCTTTTTTAAATTATCGTACAATTTTTGCACCGTAATATTCTCATCCAGAAATATTCTCAATGGTATATTTAAATCATCCATTTTTGATTTATATCTTACCAATATATCATCATTTACTCCATTGTAGGAAACAAATATTAAAGAAATTACTGCTGAAGCAAATATTTTATCAATATTAGATGCATTAAAAGTGTCAAGAAGTTTCTCACATAACTTTGAATCTATTTTAATTGTTGCCGAATGATAATTTACTTCACAATTATTATCTTCATAAAAATCTGGCAAAAATGTTGTTGGAATAGCTCCTTCTAACTGCTTTTTCCAAAATTTATCTGCCTTTGGCATAGTTACTGCCATCAATTTTTTTTGCCCTAAAGTTTTTTCTTTTTTTATCATACTCTTCTCCTTCTCATCTATATTTTATATGCAATTAACCACTAATTCAGTTATGCTCTTATATTTATTAGAATTGCTGTTTATTAAAGATTCCAGTGTAAGCATAAATATACTTGCTAAACTTTTCATTGTATCTTTTTCAAAAGCATCTTGTGCATATTCCCACTCAACTTCTAAGAACAATTCATTATCAAAAATCTGCATATTTAACAAAAACATACTATCACTAGGGCTAATTGGTTTTGCTTTAATAGGCATACCAAATAATTCCGAATCAATATCTTTCCATGAATGATAAGCTATCAATGTATCTGTTAAATTCTTATTATCATTATTATTGTTATTCCTTAAGTTATATATAAAATCTACTGGTACATTTTTGAAATTCTGTAATTCACGAACACGACGAACATATTCACTCACATAATTTTGAATATTTTCATCTTCTTTAACATGTGAATATATCCATAAGGTATTAGTTAGCATTGAAACAATACCTGAATTGTTTAAGTCACTATAGTCACGACTTGGAGTCGCAAAAACCACATCACAACTTCCTGTTATAGTATGTAAAAATACTGAATACACGGTCATTAATCCTTCAAATGTTGTCATGTTATTATTTTTACACCATTTTCTCAATTTAATTGTTGTATCTTTGCTTATTTCAAACTTATAACAATTATTTTCTTTGTAAACTCCTTCATTATTAATACCATCTATTGGGAGATCTTTCATCCCTTGATATCCTGCAAAATATTCTTGATAATATTTACTACACTTTTCTTTATTATTATTATAATTGTGTAACGCTTCTTCTACTAACTCAGAATAATTTGTTATAAGTTCTTCTTTAAATCCTTGATAATAAAAATCATTTAAATCTTTGAATATAAGCTTTAAAGAAGCCCCATCAACCATAATATGGTGAAAATCCATAAACAACCATCTTCTGTTATGATCAATAATTATTGAAAATCTAAATGGATACTCTTCTTTTAAATTAAAAGGTCTTATTAAATTTTTCAAATCTGGTTCCCCACTCAGCTTTTCTACTTCAAACTTAAATTGCTTATCTATATTTTGAAATACATCTATTCCATCCATTGAAAACTTGACTTTTAATCCATCATGTCTTTTTACTAACTTATATAGTGATTCAACTAATAAATCAATATCAACTTCAGATGACAATTCTACTAATACAGGAACATTGTATTTTACAGAATAAGGGTTAACTGTAAAATCTATAAATATAGGTTTCTGTTGATTTAATATAGGAATTTTTTCTTGCAAATAGATTTCTTTTGGACAAATTTCTTCATTTTCTTCTTTTTTAGGCTGAAGTTTAATAAAGTCAAGGAGTTCTTTTACTGTTGCATTTGTCAATATGTCCATTGCAGTAATTTCAACTTCTAATCTTTTACTTATATCATCTGCTAAATAAACAGCCATAAGAGAATCAACACCTAATTCAAAAAAAGAAACTGTTGCATCATCAATTTTAAAGCCTGTTCTATCTTTTATTATTTGTGCAATTAAATTTAATTCATCGGTTTCAAATTCCACTTTATCTTCTCCTACTGTATCTTCTTCATCTATAGGATCTATCTCAAAAAAATTTTTTATCTGTTTATAATCAATTTTCCCATTCTTATTTATTGGCAAATCATCAATAACTTTTATTTGTGAAAGAATTATATGAGATGGAGCTATTTCAGCAAAACTCTTACGTATTAATTCTACTGTTGCATCTTTTTTTTCTTTCAATGTAATACAACAACATATTTCTTTTCTGCCTTCAGCATTTGTAATTGAACATGTTGCAGCCTTATCTATAAAATCAATTTTTTTTAGAAGGACCTCTATTGCATCCAATTCAATACGATATCCTCTTATTTTTACCTGTCTGTCTTTTCTTCCCAAGAAACATATA
>SVCK01000011.1 GCA_015058375.1 Clostridium sp. | reverse complement strand
TCATCACTATATGTAATTCCTTTGCTACTTACATTCCTAACATATTTATTTTTAGACAGAATATCTATTTCATCTTGTGTAAATAATTTTTTGCTCATTATATATCTCCTAACTTTTTTTTATTTAATTATACAGAAAAGTACCCTATAGGATAGACTTTTTTTATATTGTCTATTCTATAGGGTACATTTTATTATTTTATTCAGTATACAGCTTTTTTTTAAAATATTATATTAAATTTTTATTTCCAAGGTGCAGCATCACTTGGCATTCTCAAATCTCCTCTAGGAGATAAAGAGATAGAACCAACTTTAGGACCATCAGGAAGTGCACTTCTCTTAAATTGTTGAGTAAAGAATCTCCACATAAATTTATCAAGCCATTTATCAATTTCTTCTTGTGAATAATCATCTTTAAAGGCATTTAAACTTAAGAAACGAATTCTTTCTTTAGATGAACCATGTCTCATAAAGTGATATAAGAAGAAATCATGTAATTCATAAGGACCAACTATATCTTCAGTTTTTTGTGCTATTTCACCTTTAGTATCCTTAGGTAAAAGTTCAGGACTTACTGGAGTATCTAAAATATCTAGTAAAGTTTCAGAAACTTTATTATTATTTTCTTTATCAGCTACATATTTAACAAGATATCTTACTAGAGTTTTAGGAATAGATGGATTAACAGCATACATAGACATATGATCACCGTTATAAGTACACCATCCAAGAGCAAGTTCTGAAAGGTCTCCAGTTCCAATAAGTAATCCACCTTCCTTGTTAGCTAAATCCATAAGTATTTGAGTTCTTTCTCTAGCTTGAACATTTTCATAAGTAACATCATGAATAGCTTTGTCATGGCCAATGTCTTCAAAGTGTTGAAGAGCTGCCTTAACTATATTAATTTCTCTTAAGTCACAGCCAAGTTCTTTGCATAAAGTTAATGCATTATTATAAGTTCTATCAGTAGTTCCAAAACCAGGCATAGTGATTGTGACTATGTTTTTCATAGGAAGATTTAATATTTTAAAAGTATTAACTATTACAAGAAGAGCTAAAGTAGAATCAAGTCCTCCTGAAATACCGATAACAGCTTTCTTAAGACCAACATGTTCAAATCTTTTAGCAAGAGCAGAAGATTGAATATTAAATATTTCTTTGCATCGAATTTCTCTTGCATGTTTATTAGAAGGAACAAAAGGATGCTTATCTATGTATCTATCGAATATAGAAATATCAGTATTATCAAATTTAAATTTTATAAATCTTGGAGCTGCTTGCAACATAGAAGAATCTCTAAAACTTAAGTTTTTCATTCTTTCAGCGTTAAGCTTAAATACATCTACTATAGAATAGATAACTTCATTGTCTCTTTGGAATCTTTCGTTTTCTTTAAGCATTTGCCCATTTTCAGAAATTATAAGATGTCCGCTAAATAAAAGGTCAGTAGTAGATTCGTGAACACCTGCTGAAGCATAAGCATAAGCACACATACATCTAGCGCTTTGATTTGAAATAAGGCTTCTTCTGTAATCAGCTTTACTTACTAGTTCGTTTGAAGCAGAAAGATTACCGATTATATTAGCTCCCATTAATGAAAGATTAGAGCTTGGAGGTATAGTAACCCAAAGATCTTCACAAATTTCAAAACCAAATTTAAAACTTCCAGAAGTGAAAATTAAATCAGTTCCAAAAGGAACATCTTCTTGAAAATCTAAATCAATAGTTCTATTCTTGACATTTACGCCTTCAGTAAACCATCTCTTTTCATAGAATTCGCTGTAGTTTGGAATATAGCTTTTTGGAACTATACCAAGAACTTTACCCTTAAATAGGATATAAGCTACATTATACAATATATTATTTTCTAAAAGAGGAGCACCAACAGCAATTAATATGTCTGTATTTTTTGTTTCTTTTAAAATATGTTCTAATCCTTTGTTAGAGTTAGTTAATAAAGAATCTTGCAAAAATAAATCTGCACAAGTATAAGAAGTAAGGCATAGTTCAGGAAAAACTATCATTTTAGCTTCATTTTTTACTGCATCATTTATACAAGTAAGAATATTTTCTACATTGTAGTTTACATCTGAGACCTTAGTGACAGGGCAAGCAGATGCTATTTTAATAAAATCCATGTTTCTCACTCCATTTTTATAATATTATTATTTTTATTATGTCAATTAATACATAAAACTATATATCAATAATAAAATGAAAATATTACAAAATCAATGGGAAAAGAGGAATGAGAATATATTTAACTTGTTAAAGGGTAAAAAAAACTATATAAAGTGTAAAAAATAACTTGTAAAAAAGTAAAAAGTATAATATAATAAGTTTATCAGGAAGAAATGTTATTATAAATTAAAAATTAATAACATAAAATTTTAAGGAGGGGGAAGATAGTCATGGAAATGTCACTGCTTTTTTGGATAATATTAGGTACAATATTATTGCTGGTGGATATATTTACAAGTGCATTCTTATTTGTATGGATAGCACTAGGAGCATTTTCAGCAGCAATTGCAGACTTTGTAGGTTTAACTTTTGGAATGCAGGCTATAATATTTTGTGTAGTAAGTGTTATTGCATGCATGATTGGTTATCCATGGGTAAAGAAAAAGTTCAAAAATATAAAAAGAACTGAACTCATGGAAGATAAGTATGTTGGCATGGAATTTACAGCAGAAGAAGATATAGAAGAAAAAGTCCAATTAAAAGTTGAAGGAATATATTGGACTGGGTATAATTTAGGAGAGAAAATTTACAAAGGAGAAAAATTTAAAATTAAAGAAATTAAAGGCAATAAGTTAATATTAAAGAAAGTTTAAGGAGGAAAATAGAATGGGAAAATTAATATTTTTATTAATAGTTGTAGGATTAATTATTACATTAGTATTATCATCAATTAAAATTGTAAACACAGGTTACTTATATGTTGTGGAAAGACTTGGACAATTTCACAGAGTCTTAGAACCAGGTTGGCACTTTACTATACCTTTTATAGACTTTGTTAGAAAAAAGGTTTCTACTAAGCAACAAATTTTAGATGTACCACCACAATCAGTTATCACAAAGGATAATGTTAAGATTTCAGTAGATAATGTTATTTTCTATAAACTTTTAAATGCACAAGAAGCTGTTTATAACATAGAAGATTACAAAGCAGGTATTGTTTATTCAGCTACTACAAATATGAGAAATATAATTGGTAACATGACATTAGATGAAGTTTTATCAGGAAGAGATAAGATAAATCAAGATCTTTTAAGTATTATAGATGAAGTTACAGATGCTTATGGTATTAAGATTCTTTCAGTTGAAATTAAGAACATAGTACCTCCAGGAGAAATCCAACAAGCAATGGAAAAGCAAATGAAAGCAGAAAGAGATAAGAGAGCTGCTATTTTAGTTGCAGAAGGTGAAAGACAATCACAAATAGAAAAAGCTGAAGGTAACAAGAGAGCTAAGATATTAGCAGCTGAAGCTGAAAAAGAAGCTCAAATAAGAAGAGCTGAAGGTTTAAAGGAATCACAACTTCTAGAAGCTGAAGGTAAAGCAAAAGCTATTGAAGCAATTGCAGTTGCAGAAGCAGAAGCTATAGAAAAAGTTAATAGAGCAATTATTGAATCAGGAACTGATGAAAGAGTTATAGCTCTTAAACAAGTTGAAGCTCTTAAAGAAATGGCTAATGGTCCATCTAACAAGCTTATACTTCCAAATGAAACATTATCATCTCTTGGAAGCATAGCAGCTATCGGAGAAATGCTTGGTAAAAAAGATAAATAAGTAAAATAATAATTTGAAAGTCCCTAAAGGTTTAAAATCTTTGGGGCTTTTCTTTTTTTACCCAGAAAAATATAAGTGACTACAGATAAAAAACAACAAAATGTTACTGGATTACAATCGTGTTAAAAATATGAGATTTTTTAAAAAAATGGATTGGTTGACAAAGGAAAAGTTGTATATTAGTATATTATTGAGTAATTATATAACATAAAAATACAATAAAGTATAATATGTTATATTGTGTAAAATTAGAATGTAAAAGGAGATAGTTAAGTGGCCTAAACATTTAACTTAATAGATAAAATGGAAGAATTGATAAAATTAACAGATGTAGATAAAAAATATGGAAAAACTTCTATACTAGAAAAAATTAACCTTGTTATAAAGCCAGGAAAAGCAATAGCTTTA
>SVCK01000112.1 GCA_015058375.1 Clostridium sp. | reverse complement strand
TTGCAAATCTATTGATGAATTACACATAATAAATACCTCTTAAATATATTGATATATTAATTATATCATATATACGGATAATTAAGGAAGAACCATTATGTTAGCATTTATATTTGATTCTGAGAGCGTCAACACTTCCTGAATCTCCGGAACTGTGATAAAGGTGCTTGTTGTACTCATCCTATCGCCTCCTAAATAATAGTTTCCTTTGTCTTCAACTACTATTTGGGACGAGTCGTAGCTGATTACTAAAAATTTTTGGAAAAAATTTTCGAAAATGAAAATAGAGACAGATTTGAAAATTATTCTTGAGTGATTACCGACAACATTTTTTATTGTCAAAAGGTATCAAACAGGTATCAATTGACATAAAAAAAGCCCAGAATCATTGATTTTACAATGATTCTGAGCTTCTGTGGATTACTCAAATTCTATAGTAGCAGGTGGTTTTCCTGTGCAATCATATAATACACGGTTAACTCCTTTTACTTCATTTACTATTCTAGTTGTTACCTTTCCAAGCACATCCCATGGAAGATCAGCAGATTCTGCTGTCATAAAATCGCTAGTTAATACTGCTCTTAATGCTATAGCATAGTCATAAGTTCTTTCATCACCCATAACTCCTACAGATCTCATATTAGTTAATGCAGCAAAGTATTGACCTAAATTCTTATCTACTCCAGCCTTTGCAATTTCTTCTCTATAAATTGCATCTGCATCTTGAACAATTCTTACCTTTTCAGCAGTTACTTCACCAATAATTCTAATACCAAGTCCTGGGCCTGGAAATGGTTGTCTAAATACTAAATTTTCAGGTATGCCAAGTTCAAGACCAGCTTTTCTAACTTCATCCTTAAATAATAGTCTTAATGGCTCAACTATTTCTTTAAAATCAACATAGTCAGGAAGTCCTCCTACATTATGGTGTGATTTTATAACAGCTGATTTACCAAGACCACTTTCAATTACATCAGGATAAATAGTTCCTTGTCCTAAATAATCTACAGCACCTATTTTCTTAGCTTCTTCTTCAAAAACTCTAATGAATTCTTCACCAATAATTTTTCTCTTCTTTTCAGGTTCTTCTACACCTTTTAACTTTTCATAAAATCTTTCTTGTGCATTAACACGAATAAAGTTTAAGTCATAAGGCCCATTTGGTCCAAATACAGCTTCCACTTCATCGCCTTCATTTTTTCTAAGTAGACCATGGTCAACGAAGACACATGTTAACTGTTTACCTACTGCCTTTGAAAGAAGTACAGCTGCAACTGAAGAATCTACACCACCAGATAAAGCACATAATACTTTACCATTTCCAATCTTCTTACGTAATTCTTCAATAGTTGTCTTAACAAAAGAATCCATCTTCCAATCTCCAGCACACTTACATACATTAAATACAAAGTTTGCCAACATTTCTTTACCTTGTGCAGTATGCATAACTTCAGGATGGAATTGAACTGCATATAAATTCTTTTCTGCATTTTCCATTGCTGCAACTGGACATACTGGAGTATGTGCCACTATCTTAAAATTTTCTGGTGCTTCTGCTATGTAATCAGTATGACTCATCCAGCAAATTGTTTTTTCTGAAATACCTTCAAATATTTTAGAATTAACATCTACCTCTACTTCTGTCTTTCCATATTCACTAACAGGAGCTGTTGCAACTTTTCCACCTAAAAGATGTGCCATAAGTTGAGACCCATAGCAAATACCTAATATAGGTACTCCTATATCAAAAATTTCTTTATCACATAATGGAGAGTCCGCAGCATAAACGCTATTAGGACCTCCTGTAAAAATAATTCCCTTAGGATTCATTTCCTTTATCTTATCAATCCCTAAAGTATATGGGTGAATTTCACAATAAACACCACATTCTCTTACTCTTCTTGCTATCAGCTGATTATATTGACCACCAAAGTCAATAACTAGAACTTTCTCTTTATTCATGTTATCCTCCAACAATTATATAACTTCTAACATATAATTACATTTTACCTTTTTTTTGTACTATTGTGCAACACTATAATTTGGTGCTTCTTTAGTAATATTTATATCATGTGGATGACTTTCTCTTAAACCATTAGCAGTTTGAGTTACAAATGTAGCTGTTTGATATAAAGTTTCAAAATCCTTTGAACCAAGATATCCCATACCTGATCTTATACCACCAAGTAATTGGAATATAGTATCTGAAACTAATCCTTTGTATGCAACTCTTCCTTCAACACCTTCTGGAACTAACTTTTTATTTCCTTCTTGGAAATATCTATCTTTTGATCCACAAGCCATTGCTGCAAGTGATCCCATACCTCTATAAACTTTATAGCTTCTTCCTTGATATATTTCTGTTTCTCCAGGAGCTTCTTCACATCCTGCAAGTAATGATCCCATCATAACTGCACAAGCTCCAGCTGCCATAGCTTTAACTATATCTCCTGAATATTTAATACCACCATCAGCTATTACTGGAATTCCATACTTTCTACCTACTTCAACACAATCCATAACTGCTGTTAATTGAGGTACACCAACCCCTGCAACTATTCTTGTTGTACATATAGAACCAGGTCCTATACCAACTTTAACACAGTCAGCACCTGCTTTTATTAAATCTTCAGTAGCTTCTGCTGTTGCAACGTTACCTGCTATAATTTGAAGTTCTGGATATACCTTTTTAATTTGAGATACTGCATCTAAAACTCCTTTTGAATGACCATGTGCTGTATCTAATGTTATAACATCAACTTTTGCTTTAACTAAAGCTTCAACTCTTTCCATCATATCTTTAGTTACACCAACAGCTGCTCCACAAAGTAATCTTCCCTTTTCATCTTTAGCAGCATTTGGGAAAGCTTTAGTTTTTTCTATATCCTTTATAGTTATTAATCCTTTTAACATTCCGTCTTTATCTACTAAAGGTAATTTTTCTATTTTATGCTTTCTTAATAATTCTTTTGCTTCATCTAATGAAGTATTTTCTGGTGCTGTAACTAAATTTTCTTTAGTCATTACATCTTTAATTTGCTTAGTATAATCAGTTTCAAAAGTTGTATCTCTATTAGTTAATATTCCAACAAGTTTTCCTTCAACTGTTATAGGTACTCCTGAAATTCTATATTGAGCCATTAAATTTTCAGCATCTTGTAATGTATGTTCTGGAGTTAAGAATATTGGATCTGTTATTACTCCATTTTCTTGTCTTTTAACTCTGTCAACTTCTCTTGCTTGAGCTTCTATTGACATATTTTTATGTATAATTCCAATTCCGCCTTCTCTAGCTATTGCTATTGCCATTGTAGATTCTGTAACTGTATCCATTCCAGCACTAATCATAGGAATGTTTAATGCAATTTTTTTTGTTAGCTTAGTTTTTAGAGATACCTCTCTTGGTAATACCTCAGATTTATTTGGTACTAAAAGTACATCATCAAATGTGTAAGCTTGTTTTATTATTCTTGCCATGTTTACATCCTCCCCCTTATAAACGAATAAATTATTTCACTTTTTTATTAAAATGAATTTTTACTTTCATTTTGTAATCTATTTTTGTGTACAAAAAAAGCACATTAACTTTCTAAGTGAAGTTAATATGCTATCATATAACGTATATAATCAAGTATATTAATTCACTCATAGTCGGAAATTTACGGCTTCCGGTAGATACTCCCTGCCATATTCAGGGGATATACGAGCTTTTGTATGTACTGAATTTTTAAATTAAACTCATTATAATGTATACAACTTTTAAAGTCAATAGAATTGAAGGCGAAATTGCATTTTCTTATCTAATTATATATTATTTTGTAACTTGTATCTTTCCATCCTGCAATGTAAAGTTTTTCTTTCCATCTATCAGCTCTTGCATAGTCTTATATGTCATACTATCATCGATTGTTTGTATAGTATCTAAATCTATAAACTCGCCTTTACTATTTTTATTCAACTTACTTATCTTATTTTTTATAGCCATAAAATTTTCTGAATCCTTAATATCACTTCCAGATGTAATAGAATAATCCTCTACAGCTAAAACAACCTGTCTTACATCATCTAATGCTTTTGTCTCTTTAGATTTTTCAACATATTTTCCTACTTTAGGTATAATCATTATTGACAAAATTGATATTATAGCTAATGCTGCAATAACTTCTATTAATGTAAAACCATCTTTTTTATAATTTATTTTTTTGCTATTTTTTATCTGTTTAATAATATATATCACTTCTTTCTTTTATAACTATTTAAATAATATCCATAATATGTGTTTTTTATAATTAAATTTTTCAAAAAAATAAAGGATACCAAAACAGGTATCCTTAAAATAAAATTTATAATTTAATTTTAGTACATTCCATCCATTCCAGGAGCTCCAGGCATTGGTGCTTCCTTAGTTGGAATATCAGCAACTGCTGCTTCTGTAGTTAAGAATGTTGAAGCTACTGATGCTGCATTTTGAAGTGCAGATCTTGTAACCTTTGTTGGATCTACTATTCCAGCTTTAATCATGTTCTTATATTCATTTCTTAAAGCATCATATCCTTCTCCTATTTCACTATTCTTAACTTTTTCTATTATAACTGAACCTTCAACACCAGCATTAAGTGCAATTTGTCTCATTGGTTCTTCAAGTGCTCTAACGATTATATTAATACCAACTTGTTCATCTTGAACATCTGAAGTAAGCTTAGCAACTTCATTAATAATGTTAACATAAGCAGTTCCACCACCTGGTACTATACCTTCTTCTACTGCTGCCTTAGTTGCATTTAAAGCATCTTCAATTCTTAGCTTTCTTTCCTTAAGTTCTGTTTCTGTTGCTGCACCAACTTTTATTACTGCAACACCTCCAGCAAGCTTAGCTAATCTTTCTTGAAGTTTTTCTTTATCAAATTCTGAAGTACTCTCTTCAATTTGAGTCTTAATCAATTCAATTCTTTGCTTAATAGCATCAGTATTTCCTCTACCATTTACTATAGTAGTGTTATCCTTAGTTACCTTAACACTATCAGCTTGACCTAACATATCTAAAGTTGTTTCTTTAAGATCTCTTCCTAATTCTTCTGAGATTACTTGACCACCAGTAAGAATTGCTATATCTTGTAACATTTCTTTTCTTCTATCACCAAATCCAGGAGCCTTAACAGCAACACATGTAAATGTTCCTCTTAACTTATTAACTACTAATGTAGCCATAGCTTCTCCTTCTATGTCTTCTGCAATTATTAATAATTGCTTACCTGTCTTAACTATTTCTTCTAATACAGGTAAAATTTCTTGAATGTTTGTAATCTTTTTATCTGTTATTAATATGAAAGGATTATCTAAGTTAGCTTCCATCTTTTCATTATCTGTTGACATATAAGGTGATACATATCCTCTATCAAATTGCATACCTTCAACTACATCTAATTCAGTTCCCATTGACTTAGATTCTTCAATAGTAATAACTCCTTCATTACCTACCTTTTCCATAGCATCAGCAATAAGCTTTCCTATTTCATCATCAGCAGCTGATATAGCAGCAACTCTTGCAATATCTTCTTTACCATTTACTGGTTTAGATATGTTCTTAATTTCTTCAACTGCTTTTTCAACAGCCTTTCTAACACCATTTCTAAGTAGCATTGGATTTGCACCTGCAGTTACATTTTTTAATCCTTCTCTTATAATAGCTTGTGCTAATAATGTTGCTGTAGTTGTACCATCACCAGCTACATCATTTGTCTTAGTTGCAACTTCTTTTACAAGTTGTGCTCCCATATTTTCATATGGATCTTCTAATTCTATTTCTCTTGCAATTGAAACACCATCATTAGTTATAAGTGGTGCTCCAAACTTTTTATCTAAAACTACATTTCTTCCCTTAGGTCCTAAAGTAACCTTTACTGTATTCGCTAACTTATCTACACCTGCTTGCATAGATCTTCTTGCATCTTCACCAAACTTTAATGTCTTTGCCATACTAAAATCCCTCCTACTCAACTATTGCTAAAATATCTTCTTGCTTTAAGATAGTATATTCTTCACCAGCAACCTTTACTTCTGATCCAGCATATTTAGAATATAATACTTTGTCTCCAACCTTTACTTCCATTGCTATTCTCTTTCCATCAACTAAAGCACCAGGCCCAACTGCTACTACTTCTGCCTCTTGAGGTCTTTCTTTTGCAGTTCCTGTTAAAACTATTCCGCTTTTAGTTGTCTCCTCTGCTTCAAGTTTCTTAATTACAACTCTTTCTCCAAGTGGTTTAATATTCATAATGTAAAACCTCCTTATTAAATAATATATATAATTTATTCCTAATATCTTTAACTAGCCTTATTGTTAATAAGGTTTCAAATTTTTTATGTTAGCACTCACCAACATCGAGTGCTAATACAATTATAATATATCCAATATCCATTTTATTCAAACACATATATAAATATTATTCGCTCAAATCAAGCAATATTCAGTTGTTATTTAAAATTAAATACTTAATCAATGTTTTTACTTGAATTTACTCTTATTTTCTATGCTACATTACTTTTAAAGAGATGTTTAATTAAGCTTCTATTTGATAATACGCTCTTCTTATTAGTTTTTACATCTCTTTTATTAAATATACCTCTTCTCTTTAAATAAGAATTTATTTGACTGATACCATAATGAATTATTAAGTTAACATGTATCCTTAAGCCTTCCCCCTTTTGCTTTTTAGCATTAAAAATGCTATAATCTCTTCAATTACTATTCTATTAAAGTAGGTGATTATTTTATGAATAAAAAATATATATGCCAGCTTTGTGGAAGAACAACTTCAGAATTAACTAAACATCATTTAATTCCTAAGGAAAAAGGCGGAAAATATTATCACACAGCAGATTTATGTAAGACATGCCATGCTCAAATTCATGCACTTTTTACTAATACAGAATTATCATATAGATTATATAGTATAGATAGACTTAAATCAGATGAAAAAATTAAACGTTACTTAAATTTTATTAAAGATTATCATGGAGATGAAGAAATTCCTATAAAGACATCTAAATCTGTGCGAAAAAAAAGATAGAATAAAACTTCTATCTTTTTTTAATCTATTTTTATTTTATTTTCTCTAGCATAATAGAATAAATATTGTTGTGCAAATCCAGCTACATCTTTAAATTTATTTCTAGCAAATATTCTTATCTTATTTAATGAACCCTCTTCTGCATTATAAAAATACATCATTGCTCTCTTTACCCACACATCTACTGGGAATGCCGAAACCTTGCCCATCGAAAACAACATAATGCAATCAGCTACCTTTGCACCTACCCCTTTAAATTTTTGAAGTGCTATATGGCATTCATCATCATTAAGAGAAGCTATATAATTCAAATCATATTCTCTTTCTACATTACTCTTGTTAACATTTTGAATAGTATCTAATATATACTTACTTCTAAAAGATGCCCCTGTCTGTTGAATTTCCTCTAAAGTTACATCCTTTAACATATCTGCTGTTGGAAAAGTATAATAAACATTTCCTTTATACTCTATAGGATTTCCCCACTTTTGTGCTATCTTTTTAATAGTCTTCATTATAGAAGGAATACTATTTCTAGCTGAAATTATAAAGCTTATTAAAATTTCAAAGTATTCTTGATTTAAAATTCTTATTCCATATCCAAACTCAATGCTCTTACTTAATATTTCATCATAAGCAAGTTCTTGTTTTATCTTGCTATAATCTCTATCTAAATCAAAATAGTTAAACCATATATTATTGAAATCTTCCTCATTAGTATTATATATTGTAACTTTATCCTTATTCTGAATAACTTCAATAACTCTTCCATAAGCTACACCTATATAATCAAGTTCATCTACCCTTTCCCATCTAAAACACTGTCCACATTCTACTATTTGCTTTATATTAAAATTCTTTACCCCTTCTAAAATAACTTTATCTTCTTCAAAATGTATATCATTATAATCCATTTAATCACCTTTTCCCATTTGCAATTAATTTTACAATATATATTATCTAACAATTACTATTAATTATACCATAGTTAAATAAGCCCTATTTATAATTTCCATGCATTATATGTCCATTAATGCAAACAATAATTTTAGATATTAAGGAGGTAATTATAATGAAAGATAAAAATGGAAATCCTGTAGGTGTATTAGCACACTTAACTAAAACTCATGTAACTAATTCTAACGATGACGTTATGGTATCTACACTTAATAAAGACTTAAATGATATAAAAGTTAACGATCAGCTTTCAAATGAAGACATAATTTCATATACTAATCCAAGCACAGAAACAAATAAACAAAACATTCTCGCTGATTCAATTGATGCTTCAACTAATAAAGAAAAATTCAAAACTTCAATTACTTCTGATAATCCTGAAGGAGAAATTAATTTAAGTTCAATGTCTAATACTAGCAACACAGGTTTTATGAATTAGTAATGTAACTTTGTCAAAGTTATGCCAAAGATTCTAAAAGCAAAATAATTTCTTACTTAAAACATAATTTAATTATTTTGCTTTTCAATTTTTTGTTATATTCAATAATTAAAATATTACTTATTTGAAAGATATTCATGAATACCTGCCGCAGCTTTCTTTCCAGCTCCCATAGCTAAGATAACAGTTGCTGCGCCTGTAACTGCATCTCCTCCAGCAAATACACCTTTTCTAGAAGTTAAGCCTGTATCTTCCGAAGCAATTATACATTTCCTAGCATTCACTTCAAGTCCCTTAGTTGTTGATGAAATAAGAGGATTTGGAGATGTACCTAGTGACATTATTACAGTGTCAACATCTAACACAAAATCAGAACCTTCAATTACTTCAGGTTTTCTTCTTCCCGATGAATCAGCCTCACCTAATTTCATTTTTACACATTTCATTCCTTTAACCCATCCATTTTCATCTTCTAAAATCTCAGTTGGATTTGTAAGAAGATTAAAGATAATTCCTTCTTCTTTAGCATGTTGTACTTCTTCAACTCTTGCAGGAAGTTCTTCTTCCCCTCTTCTATATACTATATGAACTTCAGCTCCAAGTCTTAACGCAGTTCTAGCTGCATCCATTGCAACATTACCGCCTCCAACAACTGCAACTTTGCTTCCTACTCTTATAGGAGTATCATATTCTTCTTTATAAGCTTTCATTAAATTATTTCGTGTCAAAAATTCATTAGCAGAAAATACTCCATTAGCATCTTCTCCATTTATCCCCATAAACCTTGGTAGACCTGCTCCAGAACCAATAAAAACAGCTTGGAATCCTTCATTTTCAAACAATTCATCTATAGTAACTGTTTTACCAATAATAACGTTAGTTTCTATTTTAACTCCTAACTTCTTAACATTTTCAACTGCACTCTTAACAACAGTATCTTTTGGCAATCTAAATTCTGGTATGCCATAAGCTAAAACTCCACCAACTTCATGTAAAGCTTCAAATATAGTTACATCATATCCTAATTTAGCCAAATCACCAGCACAAGTAAGTCCTGAAGGGCCACTACCTATAATAGCTACTTTCTTACCATTCTTAGGCATAGTTTCAACTAAATCTATGTTATTTTCTCTTGCCCAATCAGCAACAAATCTTTCAATTTTTCCTATAGAAACAGCTTCTCCCTTAATTCCAAGTACACAGTTTCCTTCACATTGTGATTCTTGAGGACAAACTCTACCACATATTTCTGGAAGTGCTGAAGACTTTGCTATAACCTTTGCTGCTTCTTCAAAATTACCATTCTTAACTTCTTCTATAAACTTTGGTATTGAAATATTAACAGGACATTTTTGTACACATCTAGGATTTTTACAATTTAAGCATCTTGATGCTTCTTCTAATACTTCGTCCTTTGTATATCCTAAACAAACTTCTTTAAAATTAGTAGCTCTCACTTTAGGATCTTGTTCTGATACTTTTATTTTCTTCATTCTATCCATTATTCATCACCTCCGCAATAACCACATCCACCATGATGAATATCTCCTTCAATTTCCTTAAGCTTAGCTCTTCCTTCTTCAGTTTTATACATTGCCTGTCTTCTCATAGCTTGATCGAAGTCAACTAAATGTCCATCAAATTCCGGACCATCAACACATGCAAATTTAATTTTTCCTCCAACAGATACTCTACAAGCACCGCACATACCTGTACCATCTACCATAATTGGATTTAAACTTACTATTGTTTTTATTCCTAATTTTTTAGTTAAAAGACATACAAATTTCATCATAATCATTGGCCCAATAGCAACAACCAAATCATACTTCTTTCCTTCATTTTCAACTAAATCTTTTAATCTGTCTGTAACCATTCCTTTAAATCCAGAAGAACCATCATCCGTTGCTAAGTAATAGTTACCTGCTACAACTTTCATTTCCTCTTCAAGAATTACTATATTTTTATTTCTTGCTCCAACAATTACATCTACATCTATACCTTTCGAATGCAACCATTTTACTTGTGGATATACTGGGGCTGTTCCAACTCCACCAGCAATAAACATAATTTTTTTATTCCTTATTTTATCAAAATCATCTGTAACAAGTTTAGATGCTTCTCCTAAAGGTCCAACAAAATCTTTAAAAGAGTCTCCTACTTCATATTTAGCCATCTTTTCTGTAGATACACCAATTGTTTGAAATACTATTGTCACACTACCTTTTTCTTTGTCATAATCACAAATTGTTAGTGGAATTCTTTCACCCACTTCATCTGGTACTACAATGACAAATTGTCCTGGATTAGCTGAAACAGCTACTCTAGGTGCTTCAATATCCATCAAATAGATATTTTCATTTAACTTTTCTTTTCTTAAAATTTTATACACCATTTTCCCCCAATAAAAGCTTTTTGATATTATATTGTAATTATAGATTATTATTTCAATAATATTCATGACTTTTACTTTTTAATGGTAAAACTACACCATAGACGTTAAAAAAGCTGCTGTGGAAAATCCACAACAGCTTTTAAAACTTATAAACTTATGAACAAATTAATTTATATTAGGTTAAAGACTCCCCTACTATTAATTCTATTTTGAATAATCGTAGAATCCTTTTCCTGTCTTTCTTCCTAACCATCCAGCTCTAACATACTTTCTTAATAATGTATGAGCTCTATACTTAGGATCTCCTGTTTCATTATATAAAACATCCATGATTGCTAAAACAACATCTAGACCTATTAAATCACCTAATGCTAAAGGTCCCATTGGATGGTTTGCACCATATTTCATTGCAGTATCAATATCTTCTACTGAAGCTACACCGTCAGCATAGATTCCGATTGCTTCATTAACCATTGGTATAAGGATTCTATTAACTACGAATCCAGGAGCTTCTGCAACTTCTACTGGTTCCTTTCCTATTGCTATAGATAATTCTTTAACTGCATCAAAAGTTTCTTGAGATGTAGCTGCACCTCTTATAATTTCAACTAGCTTCATAATTGGAGCTGGATTGAAGAAATGCATTCCTATAACTTTTTCTGGTCTCTTAGTTGCAGATGCAACTTCTGTTATTGATAAAGATGAAGTGTTTGAAGCTAAAATTGCTTCTGGCTTACAAATTTCATCTAATTCAGCGAATATTTCTTTTTTAATTTTCATATTTTCAATAGCTGCTTCTACAACTATATCTGCATCAGCTGCTAACTTCATATCAGTAGTTCCTGAAATTCTTGAAAGTATAGCTTCCTTATCTTCTTCTGTCATTTTACCTTTAGCAACTCTCTTGCTTAAAGTCTTATCGATTCCGTTAATTCCTCTTTGAACGAATTCATCTTTAATATCTCTAACAATTACTTCACATCCACTTTGTGCAAATGCTTGAACAATACCTGCTCCCATTGTACCTGCACCAAGAACAAAAACCTTTTTCATGTTTAAAAAATCTCCCTTCGATCCCTATTTTTTAAAACTTATATATTAATTTATTCTTATACTAATTCTTTAGCTTGAGCTATTAATTCAGGTAATACCTTCTTAACATCTCCAACTATACCGTAATCAGCAACCTTCATTATTGGAGCTGAGTTATCTTTATTGATTGCAATAATCATATCTGAATCTTGCATACCAGCAACGTGTTGGATTGCTCCTGAAATACCACATGCTATATAAATTGATGGTTTAACAGTCTTACCAGTTTGTCCAACTTGGTATGCTGGATCTAACCAACCTTTTTCTACAGCAGCTCTTGAACCAGCTACAGTTCCACCTAATACATCTGCTAATTCCTTAAGAAGTTCGAAGTTTTCTTTAGAACCAACACCTCTACCACCAGCAACTATAACGTTAGCTTCTGAGATATCAATTATATCTTTCTTACTCTTAATTGTTTCTAATACTTTAGTTCTTATATCTGAATCAGCTAATTTTACTTCTACTTTTTCAACCTTTGCATCAGTATTAGCAGTTTCAACCTTTGTGAATACTCCTGGTCTTACTGTTGCCATTTGTGGTCTATGTTCTGGACATGCTATTGTAGCCATTAAGTTACCACCGAATGCTGGTCTTGTAGCTAATAAATCTCCAGTTTCAACATCAACATCTAATGATGTACAGTCAGCTGTTAAACCTGTTGATAATCTAGCTGAAACTCTTGGTCCTAAATCTCTTCCTATGAAAGTAGCTCCTATAAATAATATTGATGGCTTTCTTTCTTGTGCTAAATCGCAAATAACTTTTGCATAAGCTTCTGTTGTATAATGTTCTAATTTTGGATCATTAGCAACTAATACTTCATCAGCACCATGCTTAGTTAATGTATCTGCTAATCCTTCTATGTTATTACCTAATAATAAAGCTGTTAACTTAACGCCTAATTTTTCAGCTATTTTCTTACCTTCTCCAAGTAACTCTAAAGATACTTTTTGTAATTGGCCTTCTCTTTGTTCAGCGAAAACCCAAACGCCTTTATAATCTGCTATATTCATAATTTATTCCCCTCCTATTATCCTAGATGTAGTGTTTTTCTTTTAATTTTCCTAAAACATATTCTGCTGCTTCTTTAGCTGATTTTTCAACTAATTCTCCAGCACCTTTAACTTCCTTAGTCATTGATTTCTTAACCTTAGTTGGTGAACCCTTTAAACCTAATTCTGACTTATCTACGTCGATATCATCAGCAGTCCATACTTTGATTTCATCATCAGAAGTTTCGAAAATTCTACCTACACTCATGTATCTAGGTGAGTTTAATTCTTCAATTGCTGTTAAAAGACATGGAGTTTTAACTTCTACTACTTGATGTCCATCTTCTAATGCTCTATTTATTACTAATGTATTTCCATCAGCTTTAACTTCTTGAACGTAAGTTACTTGTGGAATATTTAAATGTTCTGCAATTTCTGGTCCAACTTGAGCTGTATCTCCATCGATTGCTTGTCTACCAGCTAAAACTATATCATAGTCTAATTTAGCTATAACACCAGCGATTGCTTTTGAAGTTGCTAATGTATCAGCTCCTCCAAGAACTCTATCAGTTAATAGGATTGCTTCATCAGCTCCCATACATAATGCTTCTCTAAGTGTTGCCTTAGCCATTGGAAGTCCCATGCTTATTACAGTTACTTTACCACCAAGTTGTTCTTTTAATGATAAAGCTTCTTCTAATGCATGCTTATCTTCTGGATTCATGATTGATGGAACACCATCTCTTATTAATGTTCCCTTTACTGGATCTATCTTAACTGCTGTTGTATCTGGAACTTGTTTAACACAAACTACTATATTCATTCAAAACATCCTCCTATCTTAAAATGTTACCTGAGATAACCATCTTTTGAACTTCTGAAGTTCCTTCATAAATTTCTGTTATCTTAGCATCTCTCATCATTCTTTCTAGTGGATATTCCTTTGTATATCCGTATCCACCAAGAATTTGTACTGCCTTAGTTGTAACTTCCATAGCTGTTTCAGCTGCAAATAACTTAGCTCTTGCTGCATCTACAGTATAAGGAACTCCGTTTTGCTTATTCATTGCTGCTTTATATACTAAATGTTTAGCTGCTTGAATCTTAACATCCATTTCAGCAATATACCATTGTAAACCTTGGAATGCTGCAATTGGTCTACCAAATTGTTTTCTTTCTTTCATATAAGCTACTGCTTCTTCAAAAGCACCTTCAGCTATACCTAATGCTTGAGCTGCTATACCAATTCTTCCTCCGTCAAGAGTCTTCATTGCTATTCCGAATCCTTTACCTTCTTTACCAATTAAGTTTTCTTTAGGTACTATACAGTTTTCCATAATAAGTTCTGTAGTAGATGATGCTCTAATACCCATCTTATTTTCAAGGCTTCCTACTGAGAATCCTGGGAAATCTTTTTCAACTATGAAAGCCGAAATTCCTTTAGTTCCCTTGCTCTTATCAGTCATAGCAAAAATTATGAAAGTTTCTGCAACTCCACCATTAGTTATGAATATCTTTGATCCATTTAATACATAGTGGTCACCATCAAGAACTGCTGTTGTTTGTTGACCTGCAGCATCTGTACCAGCTCCTGGTTCAGTTAAACCGAAAGCACCGATTTTCTTACCTGAGCAAAGATCTGCTAAGTATTTTTCTTTTTGTGCTGGAGTACCATTTTCGTTGATTACTGAAGCACATAGTGAAGTATGAGCTGAAAGGATAACCCCTGTTGTAGCACAAACTTTTGATAATTCTTCAACAGCTATGATGTATGATAAAACATCACCGCCTGCTCCACCTACTTCTTTAGGAAATGGAATACCCATCATTCCAAGTTGTGCCATTTTTTTAACATTTTCCATTGGGAATTCTTCAGTTTCATCGATTTGAGCAGCTATTGGTTTAACTTCATTAACTGCAAAATCTCTAACCATTTGTTGTACTAATTCTTGTTCTCTAGTTAATTTGAAATCCATTATTAACCCTCCTTAAATTTGTAAATTTATTTATTTTTAAAGTTCTTTTCTCTCTTTTCTAAGAAAGCAGTCATACCTTCTTTTTGATCTTCAGTTGCAAAACACTTACCGAAATCTTCAGCTTCAATTTCTACAGCGCTCTTAATGTCAACTTGTGCTCCTCTGTTAATTGCATCTTTACAATACTTAACAGCCATTGGTGCGTTAACCATTATTGCATTTGCCATAGCTTTAGCTTCATCCATAAGATTTTCAAGTGGAACAACCTTATTTACAAGACCAATTTGTAATGCTTCATCAGCCTTAACCATTCTACATGTATAAATCATTTCTTTTGCTTTTGCTAAACCAACTAATCTTGATAATCTTTGAGTACCACCAAAACCTGGTGTTATACCAAGACCTGCTTCTGGTTGTGCAAATTTAGCTTTTTCAGATGCTATTCTTATATCACATGACATAGCTAATTCGCATCCTCCACCTAAAGCAAATCCTGAAATTGCAGCAATTACAGGCTTGTCTAAATTTTCAAGTCTTAAGAATACTTTGTTTCCTAAAGTACCGAAAGCCTTTCCTTCTTCTTCATTTAAATCTTTCATTTCTGAAATATCTGCTCCAGCTACAAAAGACTTTTCTCCAGAACCCTTTAAAATTACAGCATAAATATTGTTGTCTTTTTCTAAATCATCAATTACAACATCTAGATCTTTTAAAGTTTCTGAATTTAATGCATTTAATGCTTTTGGTCTATTTATAGTAACAATAGCTAAGTGGTCTTCTTTTTCTAAAATAACATTTTTTAATTCCACTTTTCTCCCTCCTTAAATTTTCGCTTGCTTGCAAGTATATTTTATTTAAATTTAATAAAACTTTCCGATTTTTAAAAAGTTTTGCACCTTGTTAATAATATAACAATCTGCACCAAAAAAATAATTGAAGTCTTTCAACTTCAATTATGATTATAATACTTTGTTAAATTTTTTGCAATATAAAACTGAGATTTTTTGTTAAAGCATCAAACATTTTTATTTTGTTAAATTTTCTTATTAAACCTCTTCTTCATGCTTACTATGTAATTGATAAATTAAAGTAAGCATACTCTCACTTAAATGAACATTTTCAACAATAACATTATTTGGCACATCTAAATCTACAGGAGCAAAATTCCAAATTCCTTTTACTCCACCAGCAACTAAATCGTTACATACTTTTTGAGCATTTATTTTTGGAACACAAATAATACCTATATCTATTGCATCTTCTTCTAAGTGTTCTTTTAATGTGTCAATTTCTTTTATTTCAATGTCTTGAATCCTCATTCCTACAAGCTTTGGATTAGCATCAAAAATTCCTGTAAATTCAAAGCCAAGTTTACCAAAGCCATTATAATTTGCTATTGCTTGACCTATATTACCTGCTCCAATCAATACTGCTTTATATTTCTTATTTAATCCAAGAATATCTCTAATTTGATTATATAATTCTCTTACATTATATCCATATCCCTGCTGACCAAAATCACCAAAACAATTTAAATCCTGACGTATTTGTGAAGCAGTAAATCCTATTTTTTGTCCTAATTCTTTTGAAGAAATTCTATCAACATCATTAGCTAATAATTCTTTAAGATATCTATGATACTTCGGTAACCTTTTTATTACAGCCATAGAAATATTTTTTTTCTTTTCCATACTGTTCTCCTCTTTATAATCTTTTTTTTAACAATCATGATTGTTAAATCTTCTATAATTTTTATCTAACAACCATTAATATCCAAAACAAACAACCGCATTGTTTATATTCGTATATTATATCTTAACACAAACTCGATATAATTTTCCACGCTTTCATGTAAATAGGTGTTCAATTAAAATTTTAGAACCCATAATTATTAAAATAACCCCTCCAATAATTTCAGATTTAGATTTCAATACTGATCCCAAAACCCCTCCAATATATACAGCTACAATACAAAGAATAAAAGTTGTACATGCAATAATTATTGATGCAGACAAAATATTAACACTTAAAAAAGCAAAACTCACACCAACAGCTAATGCATCTATACTAGTAGCTATTGCAAGCACTAAGAATCTTTTATTACTAAAATCTATTTGCTTTTCTTCATCATCATTGCCTTTAATTGATTCATATACCATTTTACCTCCAATGAAAACTAAAAGCCCAAAAGCAATCCAGTGATCAATTTTTTCGATATATTTAGTAAACTTAATACCTAAAAGCCATCCTGTTAGTGGCATAAGTCCTTGAAATAAACCAAAAAATATTCCTGCTTTAGAAGCAATTTTAATTTTATTCTTTTTAGTAGTGCTTAATCCCATAGTTAATGATACTGCAAAGGCATCCATAGCTAATCCAATACCTATCATCAGAATTGATATAAAATTCATAACTCCACCTTCCTTACTAATAGTATTCACACCTTAAAATGATTTTATAAACAATAAAAAACGTAAAAAAAAGAGACTTATAAATGTATAACGCAACCCTAACCGTTATACATAAGTCTCACAATTTAATACAAAGCCAGATAATATCTTATCAGTATGTTGACTTTGTCGCAGAAATCCAAAAATTTCTGCCTGCTACTCCCTCATGCCTGAAAGTACAATTAACTTCTTAATTATACTTTCACAAAGGAAATAAGTCAATATCAAAAATAACCTTATTTTTTTAAAGCTCTAATAGAATTTAATACAGCTATTAAAGTAACACCAACATCTGCAAATACACCTTCCCACATATTAGCTACTCCAAAAGCACTTAAAATAAGTACTAGTATCTTTATACCTAATGAAAATATTATATTCTGCCATAAAATTTTATTTGTCTCTTTAGCAATCTTTATTCCTTCTGAAATTGAAGTTATTTCATCTCTCATAAGAACTATATCCGCAGCTTCAATCGCTGCATCTGATCCTATTGCTCCCATAGCAGCTCCTATATCTGCTCTTGCTAAAACTGGTGCATCATTTATCCCGTCACCTACAAATATTAATTTTTTGTCTCCTTCTTTAGCTAATAATTCTTCAACCTTTTGCACTTTATCTCCAGGCAATAGTTCTGAATAAATCTTTTGTATTCCTAATGCACTTCCAACTGATTCTGCAACTTTTTTAGTATCACCTGTAAGCATAACAATATTCTTTACTCCAACTTTCTTCAACAGTTCTATTCCTTCTTTTGAATCTTTCTTTATCTCATCAGAAATAACTAAATATCCCTTATAATCACCATCTATAGCAATATGAACAATAGTACCATTTTCCTTTACTTCTTCATTCTTTACACCAAACTTATTCATAAGTTTAATATTTCCAATAAGAACTTCTTTTCCTTCTATAGAAACCTTAATACCATTACCTGATATTTCTTTATAATCTTTAGCTAAATTTTTATCCACAGTCTTATCGTAAGCCTTTATTATCGATTTAGCTATAGGATGATTAGAAAAACTCTCACCTACTGCTGCAACCCTTAAAAGTTCTTCTTTATCTATATTCACATTTTCAATTTTCACAACTTTAAATACACCCTTAGTTAATGTACCTGTTTTATCAAAGACAACTGTATCTACATCTTTTAATGCTTCTAAATAATTTCCACCTTTTATTAATACTCCTTTATTAGAAGCACCTCCAATACCAGCAAATAATGCTAAAGGGATTGATATAACTAATGCACATGGACAAGATACAACCAAAAATACAAGTGCTCTATATAACCATTCTTTGAATACTGCACCTTGTATTAATAAAGGTGGTATAACTGCTACTACTACTGCACAAAAAACTACTGTAGGTGTATAATATCTTGCAAACTTAGTAATAAATTTCTCAGTTTTTGCTTTCTTATTTCCTGCATTTTCAACAAGTTCTAAAATTCTTGATACAGTTGATTCACTATATTCTTTAGTTACCCTTACTTTTACAACACCAGATAAATTAATACTTCCAGATAAAATTTCTTCTCCATTTCTAACATTTCTAGGTATAGACTCACCTGTTAATGCTGATGTATCTAATGTAGTATTTCCTTCAATTATAGCTCCATCTACTGGTACTCTTTCACCTGGCTTAATTAAGATAATATCATTAAATTCAACTTCTTCTGGAGCTACTTTCTTTTCTTTTCCTTCTACAATCAAAGTAGCAAAATCAGCTCTTATATCCATTAACGAAGAAATAGATTTTCTCGATTTATTTACAGCATATCCTTGGAATATTTCTCCTATTTGGTAAAACAGCATAACCGCTACTGCTTCTGGATATTCACCTATAGCAAAAGCTCCTAAAGTTGCAACAGTCATAAGAAAGTTTTCATCAAATATTTCTCCTTTTAAAATATTTTTCAAAGCACTATATACAACTTTTCCACCTATAAGGATATAACTTAATACAAATAATAAAGGTGCTAAATAGAATTTGGAATTTGAAAAAACTGCAATAATATACACAATAGCTCCAAAAACTAGAAAGTATTTATCTCTATCGCTTTTTTCTCCATGCTCATGATGACTATGCTCATGATGAACATCAGAATGAGTATGTTCATGATGATTACAATCATGTTCATGATGATGATGGTGATGTTCATGACATGCACATCCTCCTGTATTACATACATTTAATTTTTTATCTTTACTTACCTCTTCAACCACAACATCAGGTTCTAATTTATTTACGATTTCTTTTACCTTAACTATCAACTCATCCTTATTTATGCCATGATTTTTTTGTATCATAATAAATCCCATGGAAAAATTTAAGTTAGCTTCTTTAACTTCTGCAAGTTTATTTACCTTCTGTTCAATTTTGTTTGCACAATTAGCACAATCCAAACCTTTTAATAATAACTTAACCTCTTCATCATTCATAAATTACTCCTCCTATTCTGTAATATGGCTTAATCCTTCATCAAATATATGCTTAATATGCTCATCATCCAATGAATAATAAACTACTTTTCCCTGCCTTCTAAATCTTACAAGCCTTGCTCCTTTTAATGTTCTTAATTGATGAGATATAGCTGATTGAGAAACATTTAAAAGTGCAGCTAAGTCACACACACACATTTCTGATTTAAATAAAGCACAAATTATCTTTATCCTAGTTGAATCACCAAACACCTTAAAGAACTCTGCTAAATCATATAAAGTTTCATCCGCCGGAATACATTCTTTTATTTCTCTAACCTTATCTTCATGTATTATTGATGTACTACATTTTTCTATATTAATATCATTACTCATCTTAAAGTTCCCTCCCTTTAACATATGAACAACTGTTCATATGTTAATATAATAATATAGCAATTTTCTAAATTTGTAAATATAAATTCAAGATTTTTCTAAAATATACCTATATAAAAATTCCACCTATTCTTCTAAACAGCAAAAAAAGAAGACCCTTTAACAGGCTCTTCTTTCTAATAAACTATTCTTTTCTATTTCACTTAATATTGTGTTAACTATACTATTACATATAAATAATGCATAAATCAAATCATTACTCATATCTAAACAGCCTTCATAATGTTTAATATTCTCTGCTATAAATTTTCCAACTTCAGTGATTTCTAAAGAATCACATAATGAATCATCAAATTTAAATTTCTTAGCATACTTCGATAATTCTTTTTCATATGATACATGTTTTTTGAAATGACTTTTAAACTCCCATCTCTTATTATGTGCCAAACAAAAATAATCACAGAGGAAGTGGCATATTACCCCTAGCTCTGCACTAAATCTTTTTATACCATAATCAAGCTTAATTTTTTCTTCTGATAATGAAGACAAATATTCTATTTTATAAAGAACCATATCAATACTTTCAGTATAATAATGTTTCTTTAATTTATATTTAGATACATAATCTGGTTTTATATTTCCCCATATAAATTTTTTTCTATCAATCAAATATCTGTTTTCTTTGCTCACTTGAATAAAAATAGTATTAGCTAATATTTTATGAGTATCCATAAGCAAATAGCAACACATCCCCTTAACAATTTCTCTTGCTTTTTATTATAAATCATTTATCAATAAAATTTATACAAGAATATTTTTACATAGTTAAATTTTTTTCGTTTTCTAAACATTAAAAAAGCTATCCTGTCCCAATAATAATATATTGAGACGGATAACTTTTTTTAATCCCTGTTTTACCAGATATTATTTTTTCTTAAAGATATTTCTTATATTCATCTTGCTTACACAAATCACTCAACAGATGTTTTATATCTTGATCTTTATTTCTATCCATTACCAAAATAACATCGCCTGCATCAACAATAACAAGATCCTTTATTCCTAAACCAATTATTAAATTTTTGTCTCCAAAAATAGAACAGTTTTCACTTTCTTCTAAATAAACATTTTCAGATACACTATTGTTTCTATAATTCCTTAAAAATCTACTCAAAGAGGTAAAGCTACCTATATCATCCCAAGAGAAATCGCACTTAATCACAAATGCTTTTCTTGTTCTCTGCATAACTCCAAAGTCTATAGAAATTCCATCTATAAGTTCATATTGACTCTTTATTACTTCTTCCTCATCCTCTTCACCAATATGCTTATAAATTTCCATAAGAGCCTTGTACATTTTAGGGATATACTTTTCTATCTCTCTTAGAATAACATCAGCTCTAAAAACAAACATACCAGAATTCCAAAGATAACTTCCCTTCATTAAAAAATCTCTAGCAACTTCTGCATTAGGTTTTTCTGTGAATCTAGTTACCTTATAGCTTGGAATATTAGATGCAATTCTCTCACCCATCTCAATATATCCATAACCAGTTTCTGCTCTGGTAGGATTTATTCCAAGAGTAACTATTCCTCTTCTTCTATTAGCAAGTTCAACTGCTTGTTTTAGAGTATCTAAATAGCTTTTTTGTCCTTCTATATAATGATCTGAAGGAAGAACTACCATAACTGCATCTCCATCCATCTTTAACAGTTTTACTGCTGATAATCCTATACATGTTGCAGTTTCTTTATTGCTTGGTTCTGAGAAAATATTCTCTTTTCTAATATCTTTAAGCTCTTCTATAACCTTTTGATGATAATCCTTATTGGTCACCACATATAAGTTATCTTTATTTATTAATGGAGTCACTCTATCTACTGTATTTTCTAAAAAACTTTTC
Source organism: Clostridium sp. (assembly GCA_015058375.1). GTDB lineage: Bacteria > Bacillota > Clostridia > Clostridiales > Clostridiaceae > Clostridium. The sequence goes on along the minus strand of SVCK01000112.1, from coordinate 24,936 downwards.
CCATTTATAATTTTTAGGAACTGTTTAGGCTCATTTGCTCTTGAAAGAGGATATAATCTACTACCCTTTCCTCCTGCTAAAATTAACCCATATATCACATTTTCCAACTCCATTTTAATGTTTTCACTGTATTATATGTAAGGCTTATATTTTATGTGATAAGTAATTATTAAACGTGAAATATTAAAAAATACCCTATAGAATAGACTTTTTTAATTATCTATTCTATTAGGGTACTTTTTACTCAAATTTGATTAAACATCCTCTATTTTTATTACCATCCAAGAGCCTTTTGCATTTTTTCAGCATATCTCTTTCCTAAAGTAACTTGTGAATCATGACTAAAATGTAAATTCCAAGTATCTTGTGGATCTACAACTAATCCTTCTGAAGAAACTACATAAGAATTCTTAACTACTGAAGGAATCTTATTTACTAATACGTTGTGAGATGAACAATTACCAGTACGAAGAAGTTCTCCTGCTATAAAAGGAACATTTCCTAGATTTAAATCAGTTCTAAGATCAGTAACTAATTTATTTACATTATTTGGCCAATTTGGATCTCCACAATTTGATTCACCTTGATGGAATATAATACCTTCAATAACTCCACCCTTTGCTTGAGCTTGTTTTGCACGTTGGATTATCCAATTATATTTGCTTCCACCCTTCATAAATGTTTGAATCTTTTCACCACTAATAGCACATGGTACTAATCCTATTGTATCTCCACTTGGAACCTTATTAATTAATGTTTTAGCAAACCAGTCTCCAGGGCCTACAGCACCATTCCAAGCTTCATGTAGTGGTGGACATGCAACATCCCATTTATCTTTTTGTCTTCCTATAGAAGGATTATTATCATATCCTAATACAAGTATACGATTATCCTTAACCTTATCAGAAGCTTGAGCCTTAGGATATCCTGCCATATTAGATTGACCTAACAATAAGAAAACATGAAATTTAGGCTTAGAAACTGGTGTTTCTGGTTTTGCTGGAACTGTTGGTGTTTCTGAGCCAGAGTTAGCTTTTTGAGAATTCACTTTAAAATCTCTTGGTGAAACATTAGAACCTGTAAATGAAATATTCATTCCAATTTCTATTGATGAACCTGGAGCAATATATCCATTATAACCTGCATCCTTTATTGTAACTAATGAACCATTTTGAGTATAGCTACAATTCCAAGCATTGCCTATCTTTTGGTCACCTGGGAACTTAAAATCAAGCGTCCATCCATTTACTGCTGTTGTCCCCTTATTCTTAATAGTAATTTTTACTGTAGCACCTGCATTCCAAGAACTTTGAACTTGATAAACTACATCAAAATTCCCATTTGCTGATGCTGCACTAGATACTTCTGGTCTGATAGTTATTAAGCCTAATAAAAATACTAAGGCCATAAAAACTACACTTATTCTTTTTTTCATTAAGAATCCCCCTTTATTGTATTTTCAATTACTATTATTTTATATTTATATAAATTTTTATATATCTTTTCTTAAAACAAACTAATATAATCGCAAACTAATTATATATCCTTTAATTGCGTCTTCATTTCCTTAAGACTTCTCCCTTTATATTTCCATAGTGGAACATTTTCTAAAAATTCTCTAACCAATTTCTTTACTATCTTTTTAGATTTCTTAAGTTCATCTACCTCTGCCTGATTTTCACACTTATTATCAATGCTATCAACCATAAACTGAATTATTGCATCTGCATCAACTATCTGAACATCATTCTTCATATCATTTACAATATTTATTAAATCATTTCTTTCAATAATAAATTCTTCAATAAATCTATCATAAAATCTTTTTGCATAATCTACATTGTCAATCCATTCTTCTCTTCCCATTGATTCAAGTTCTTCCTTAGTAAAAATTTTATAATCATATTTATCTTTGGTTTTCTCAATTTCTTGTATAACACTATAATCTGTTATACTTTCATTCAAAATATAATCTTTATCCATTACAGAATAATAAATCCCACTACCTTCATTTATAACTTTTATTAACTGTTCATCAGATTCCTCAATCCCATATATCCTTAATTTCTCAATTAAATCTTCTAAAGAAATAATACCGTAAGCTTCTATCATTCCTTTAACCAAAATTATTATTTTACTATTAGTTTTAATCCTTTTTCTAAAGTTAAATTCTGATACTGTTTTCCTAATAATATCTATAACCAAATCCGGCATTATAAAAGTTGCTTCCTCTTTACAAGAAAAAGGAAAAACAAGTCCATAATTTTCGAAATAAAAAAACGTTGCAAAATCTTTACTTCTTTCTACCTTCCTTATTCCTCCACATTTCATAAACTGCATTAATTTCTTAATTCTATTTTCATCAAAAGCATCTAATTTATTTTTTATAACTTCTTTATAATTATCATAAATTAATATTATAAGTTGTTCTTTATTCAGCTTATAATATCCAGTAAGCTCTAATGTTTTGGCAATTTCACATAATTCCTTTTTAGTTAGACTTTCTAATTGATTTTTAAAGTTTACAGATGAGATACCACGTCTAAATTTCTTATTAATACTATTTATTTCTTCAATAATTATATCCTGTAACTGTTTAGCTTGTTTTTTTAAGTTATGTTTCTCTTCTATCATTTTAAAAATATTTTTCAATTCACTTATAGCATCTATTATTTCCTGATTATGCACATCATCTATTCCTGTATTAAGATACATTCCATCTTCATATAACTTTATTTCTGCTTCAATTTCATCCACTGATAATGCCCACTTATACTCTCCAGATTGACAACCTTGTTTTAATACAAGCAATACTCTATCCATCTTGAGTTCAAAGGCTGCATATAATATTTCTAGCAATAAAACCTGACTTCTATCTTTTAAATTTCCTCTTAGCAACCCAATCAAAAAATCTTCTAACTTTTCTATACTTATTTTTTTATTTATACATAAAATTTTTAAGCCTTGTATAGTTACCGCTTTTGCATATTCATTTGCTTTTTTATCATTTAATACTTTCAATATATTATCAATATTTCCATCATAAACAGAAGCAATTATCCTTGCTCCATATTCAGGAATTATTGTATCAAACAATTCATATATTCTTGTTCCTGGAAGTCTTAATAAATCCAAAAACAAAGGGCATAACTTTTTTTCTTTGAATTTAGCAAGAAGTATTACTGCATATATATGTCCTATATAGTCATCTTCACTTAAATGCTTAAATATATTCTTCATAAACTCTTCCATGTATTGAAACAAATAATCTCTAGATTCTTCTTCTCTATTTAATAATTCTTCTATTGCATCTTCTGGAAAATTCTCATCATAATACTCTATTGATTGAAGAATTTTGTTTATACTACTCCTCATATTCCCTCCATATACATTCTTGTTTTTTCCATTATTCTACAATAACTATAACAAAAAAACCTTTTCATTTCCACTAATTGTTTATATATTACATTATTTATTATGTTACAATTTATAGTAGGAATTTGTAGAATAAGGTGGTATTTATGAATTTAAAAGAAATAACAGATATTGCCCTTAGTGTTGGTGAAATCTTATTATCTAATGGTTCTGAAAATTATAGAATCGAAACAAGTATTAATAAAATTTGTGAAGCTTATGGATTAATCAGTGAAGTTATATTAACATCCAATGGAATACTTCTATTGGTTGAAGACTCTAATCTTAATAAATATACTTCTATACGAAAAGTCAAAGAAAAATGTGTTGATCTATATAAGATTGAACTTATAAATTCCTTTTCACGAAAGATTACAAAAGCTCCAATGACTTATGAAGAAGCTAAAAAAGCTATAGATGAAATTAGAAATGCTCCTACATTTACCTTTAGAGTTAGAACTTTTGCTTCTTGCATGACTGGATTCATTTATACTTTGTTTTTTAACGGAACGTTTTTAGATGCACTCACTTCTATTTTAGTATGCTTGATTACATACATAGTATTTGAAAAAATGAATAAACTAGGCTTTATACAATTTATAGATTACTACATTGCTGGAATTATAATAGGTCTTCTAAGTGTTTTAGGAAATTTCTTTTTTCCTGAAATCAATAAAAACAATGTTATAACAGGCTCTATAATGATACTTGTCCCAGGAGTGATTTTAACTAATAGTATTAAAGATATGTTATATGGAGATTATTCTTCAGGTGCTTCTAAATTTTTTGAAGCAGCATTAATAATTGCTGCCGTTGGATGTGGAGTTTTATCTGCTTTAATCATTGGTTTGAAAGGATTTTGATAAATATGTTATTAAAAATGACTTTACTTTCTTTTTTAGGAAGCGTTTTTCCCGTAATTCTATTTAATATTGATAGAAAAAAAATTATATGGTGTGGTTTAGCTGGCGGACTTGGCTGGATTGCTTATAGTATTACTTTAAATCAAAGTTCTAACTCTATAATTGCTTCTTTTATAGGAGCTTTAATTGTAAATTTATATAGCGAACTTATGGCTAGAATAATTCACACACCTGCTTCAATGTTCTATATCCCAGGAATATTTCCATTAGTTCCAGGTATGTTAGCTTTTAGTAGCATAACATCATTTTTAGAAAAGGATTATACTTCTGCCTTAAACAACGGAATACTAACAGTTGCTATAGGCATTGCAATTTCTTTTGGAATTATGATTTCTTCTTCAATAATAAAATCAATATCAAAATTAAAATAACAGGAGCTGTTTTTAAAAAACAGCTCCTGTTTTCTACCATTTAACTTTATTAAAAGAATCATCTTGTATAGTAAATGTTTTTCTTCCATCTCTTTGAGTCCAATAATATCCACAATCATTAAACTTTCTTAATTTATCTGTTGATAAAGCAGCTGATGGTACATTTCCATTAGTAACCTTATCATCATAATATTCTTTTGTATCTTCAAATGCTTGAGAATATAAATACCATTCCTTAGCATATCCATGTTTTGAGCCTTGATTTGTGAAATTTAAAAAATCTGGATATATATCTGTAAATATAGTCAATTTCTTCATTTCTTCATTGCTATCTCCAACATACATATCATTTATACTACTACTCTTGTATTGTTCAAAAACTATGCCTTTAGTTTTTAATTTTTGAACATATTCTCTACACATTTGTCCTGTCCATTTTCCATTAAGAAAATTCTTTGCACCATTAGTCCAATATGGATCTAACAAAGCAACTCTTGCTGGCTTTAATTTATCTGATATCTTTCCTGCTTCAACTGCCTCTTCTATTGCATTAGCTGATGTTATTGCAAGTTCATTTGCTACTGAATGACCTGCTAATCTTACTTCACTTCCATTATATCCTTTCATTACTTTTGAATAGACATTTAAAAATATTTCTGTAACAGACTTTTCAGGTCCTTCATAATCAACATATTTTCCATCTGCTTTTCTCCATCTAAGCCCTTTTGAAGTACTATTTGTCCATATTTTTCCCTCACTAAAATCAGGAAGCAATTCATCAGAGAATTGATTCCAGTAAAACATTCCTACATTCCAACCTTTATCAATCCAGTAATCAGCCAAATTATCATTTACATTATAGCTCTTATCATGATTATTAGGATTAAACGTTATTCTAATTGATTCAGTTGTTGAATTTCGTTGCCATCCATCAAAAAGTATTAATGTAGGTTTATTAGGATTATAATACGGATTAATACTTCCCTCTACTGCTTTTTTACATACATCACCTTTTCCATACCAATAAATACTTGCATCTAATTCATAACCATCCCCATCATACAAATTAGTATCTGCCTTTACATTTTTACCTACTGAAAAAAATAGAATCAAAGCTGATAATGTTATTAGTATTTTGCTTTTTCTCATTTACTCATCCCCTAATCTTTCTTCATAGCATTTTTTTACATAATAACACATTTTTTAAGCATTTTCATCCATTTTTGCAATTTTCTATTTATAAGCTTTTTAAAAACTTAACAGCATATTCAGTTGCTATATTAATTTCTTCATCGTTAGATATATCAGCTTTATTATCACCTGTTTGCTCTCCATAAGTTCCAAATCCAGCATGATTACCACCTTGAATTGTTACTATTTCAGATTGTTCAGGAAGTACTGCATCTTTAACTCTTTCTAACTTTGCTATTCCATCATTACTTGCATAAATACTTAATGTTTTTAAATTTGAATCCTTTAATCCATTACCTTGTGGATAAGATGCATAAAAAATAATACTATCCACTCTGCTATCTTTTAAAGCATAATTAGCAGCCATTACTCCACCAAGAGAATGCCCACTCATTGTCCAATTTTCTATATTTGTATATTTATCAATGATGTTTTCTGCTTTATTTGGAGAAAATATAGCAAAATTTAAAGTCATTGGTGCAATAATTACTAAGTATCCTTCTTGTGCTATTTTGCTACACAATTTTACATAAGCTTCTGGCTCTACTTTTGCTCCTGGATAAAATATAATACCTCTTGTAGGTTCTACTTCTTTAGGCTTAAAAACTATATAATCGCCATTTTCAACTTCTATAGAATCACTACCACTCAAAATTTCTAAAGATACATATGTATCATTTGCCCATATAATAAAAACACCTGTTATAGACATTAAAAGTACTAAAATTACTATAATAACTCTTCTAAAAATATTCTTCCTTTTTATAAAAATCACCTCATAAATTTAATGTGCACATATATTATACTTAATAAATATATAAATTGTTACTAAACTTTATCTAGGGGTATTTAATTAAAACAAAAAAGGAGTTATTGCACAACTTAAATTAAACATTTATGTAATAACTCCTTTAAAAACTAATATTTCTATTTATTTAAAACTTTTAAAGCTGTGTTAACAACATTTTCTACTGTAAATCCAAATTGTTTAAATAAATCTTCTGCTTTTGCTGATGCTCCAAAGTGATCTAATGATATAATTTCTCCATCAAGACCAACATATTTATGCCATCCAAATGAGCTTAATGCTTCTACTGCAACTCTTGCTCTTACACTCTTTGGCATTACACTTTCTTTATATTCTTCATCTTGCTCATCAAATACTTCAAATGAAGGAACACTAATAACTCTTGCATCTATACCCTTATTCTTTAATTCATCTGCTGCCTTGAATATAAGTTCAACTTCTGAACCTGATGCCATTAATAAAACGTCTGGTACTTCCTTTTCAGAATCTTTAAGAATATAAGCTCCCTTTAATCCTCTCTTTGGACATCCATTATATAATGGAAGTTTTTGTCTTGTCAAAACTAATGAAGTTGGAGTATGTCCATTTGTAACTGCATAATACCAAGCTGCTGCTGTTTCTTTAGAATCCGCTGGTCTAAATACAGTCATGTTTGGCATACTTCTAAGAGCAGCTAATTGTTCTATAGGTTGATGAGTTGGTCCATCTTCACCAACACCAATACTATCATGAGTTAAAATATAAGCTACAGGTAATTTCATAAGAGATGAAAGTCTCATTCCACCTTTCATGTAATCACTAAATACAAAGAATGTAGCACAATAAGGAACTAATCCACCATGAGCACAAATACCATTAGTTATAGCTGCCATGGCATGTTCTCTAACTCCAAAGTGAAGATTTTGTCCTCCTCTATTTTCAGCTGAATAATCTCCTCTTCCTGTCATATCACTCTTATTTGAAGGAGCTAAATCTGCTGATCCTCCTATTAAGTTTGGAATTATCTTAGCTAATCTATTAATAACCTTTCCTGAAGATTCTCTTGTAGCCATAGGACCATCAAACTTCCAGAAGTCTTCATCTTCAAGTAAAGCTTCTTTATCTAATTCACCACTCATCCATCTCTTATATTCAGCTGCTAATTCTGGATAAGCTTTTGAATATTCATCAAATAATTTAACCCATTCTGCTTCCTTAGTTTCTCCAGCTTTTATATATCCGTCCATATGATTATATACAGCATCTGGTACATAAAAATCTTTCTGTTCACATCCTAATGTTTTCTTTAATTCAACTATGTTATCTGCTCCTAAAGGCGAACCATGAGCTGCAGCTTTTCCTTGTTTAGCTGGACATCCATATCCAATTTCACTCTTAACTATAATTAAGCTTGGCTTCTTAATTTCTTTTTTAGCTTCATCAATAGCATTAGAGATTGCTTCTATATCATTACCATCTGCTACATTTAAAACTTGCCATCCATAAGCTTCATATCTTTTAGCCACATCTTCTCTAAATGCTATATCAGTATTTCCTTCTATTGATATATTATTTGAATCATATAAAACTATTAACTTACCTAATTCTAAAGTACCAGCAAGAGATGACGCCTCTCCTGAAATACCTTCCATAAGGCATCCATCACCTACAATTGCATATGTATTGTGATCTACTATATTAAAGTTATCTTTATTAAATTTCTCTGCAAGATAAGTTTCTGCTAATGCCATACCTACTGCATTACATATTCCTTGTCCTAAAGGTCCAGTTGTGATTTCAACCCCTTTTGTATGTCCATATTCTGGATGTCCAGGAGTTAAACTTCCTAATTGTCTAAATTGCTTTAAATCATCCATTGTTAAACCATAACCAAATAAGTGTAATAATGAATATTCAAGCATTGAACCATGACCTGCTGAAAGAATGAACCTATCTCTATTATCCCAGTCAGGATTTTTTCCATTATGGTTCATCTTTGACCATAATGTAAATGCCATTGGTGCTGCTCCAAGTGGTAACCCAGGATGTCCTGAATTTGCTTTTTGAATTGCATCTGCTGATAATGTTCTTATCGTATTAATTGACAACATATCTAATTCTTTATTCATACTAATCCCCCTATTTTAAAAGCTTTTTCCCAATCTGCCTTATTTTTTATAATCCTCATTCTTTAAAGAATACTTTGTCATCTGTTCAAATATAAATATTAAATAATACTTACCTTACTATCATACAATATTTTCACAACATTTTGTTCTATTTTTTTATTATTTTTCGTACTGATTTGACTATAAAATAAATATATTATTCATTTTCTACATAAAAAATTCATCCCTATAATTTTCAACCACATCTTCTTGTATATATCTTTTTATCCACACCCATATATAGTTGTGCACAAAATCCACAACTTATGCACAGTTTTTGTGGATAACATTTTAATTTATCCACCATCCTCCATCCCCCTATTCTTCTAACATATTCAACAATTTATATTACTTAATGTTTATTTATCAACACTCTATTCCATTTTTTTACACGCAATGTAGTATTTACGACATATTATATACACAGATATCAACATAAAAATCAACAAGTTTTTAACAACTTATCCACAGCTTACTGTGGACTATGTGGATTACATCCATTTTTTAACTTTAATTTCATTCATAATTGTACTATATGTACTAATTATGGTAATATATCTGTGAATAAACTTATATAGGAGGATATTAATGATTAAAAACTATAAAAGAAAAAGAATTACTTTATTGTCATGTGTTTTCTTAATAATTATAGCTACTCTATTTATCTTTTTTAATCACAATACTAAAGTCAATAATGATAATGAGCTAGTTAACTCAACAGAAATCTCGACAGAAGATACTGATTCTACTAAACAATCAACTGATTCTACAGAAAAAAATAGATTTGAAAATGTTAAATTAACAAATGAAGATGTTGGAGTTCCTGTATTATATTATCATTCAGTTCTTCCAGATTCGGAAGTAACTACTCCTAATGAAGTAACAATTTCTCCACAAAAACTAAAAGAAGAACTTAAAATAGTAAAAGATTTAGGATATACAACATTAACTTTATCTGAATTAACTGATTATCTAAATAATAATATGCCTATTCCCGAAAAAAGTATTGTTATAACATTTGATGATGGTTATACAGATAACTACGTTCATGCTTTTCCTATATTAAAAGAACTTGATATGAAAGCAACTATATTTATGATTGCTGCTGAAGTAGATAATGGTGGTTATTATATGTCTTCTTCTCAGCTAAAAGAAATGTCTGATTATGGAATAGATATAGCTAGCCATACTGATCACCACGTTTATTTAGATTCTCTTTCTTATGACAAACAATTAAAAGAATTAAAAGACTCAAAGGAAAAACTCGAAAAAATATTAGGTAAAGAAGTAACTTCTATAGCTTATCCTTATGGAAACTACAACGAAAATACAAAAAAAGCTGCTGTAGCTGCTGGTTATACCCTTGCATTTACTACAAATAAAGGTTTGGCAAAAAGAACAAATAACAAGGTTGAGCTAAATAGAATATACGTAAGTTCTAACTATTCCTTAGAATTATTTAAAGAAAGACTTCTAAATACAAAGTAAAATAATTTAACTAAAAAAACAGCCTTATTTGAATAAATATCAAATAAGACTATTTTTTTACATGCCAAGTAAATCACTCATACACTTAGAATTCACTCTATTTTCCTTCACCTTTTTTTATTTTAACACTTTCATGTATATTATGAAGATTTCCTGCATTATTTATTTCAGCTGATATATTATTATCTACAATATATTCATCTGTTTCATCAAGTTCTCCATATCCTAAAGCTTTTCCACTTATCACAATTTGAAATCCATCTTTAGGAATCATTTCATTTTCCTTTGCGTAAATAATAAACTCTTTTAAACATTTATCAATATCCTTATCTAAAGGTTTGACTTTACTAATCATTGCGTCACCTTTTTCTGTCGAAGAATATGTATAAATAACTTTATTACTACTATTAACTTCTAATTTAACTTGAGAAGTGCATGTAAAAATAATTGTACTACTTACCTTTACATAACTTCTGTAAGCTGCACCACACAACAATAATATGAACAAAATTCCAAAAACAATATGAAATTTATAACGAAAAACACTCTTCTTTTCTAACCCATGAATTTCTTGACCTAATTCCACCATTTCACTTTTCTTTATCTTAAAAAACTGTCCATAATTAGTTAAAATTATAGCTGACTTTTTATTAGTTTGAATAACAATACCTCTATGAGACACTTCATCTTTATTGTTTAAAGCAATAACATTGGAATCATTATCTTCATTAATTTCTATCTTAATATAATCCTGAATATATGTAAAATTAGGATTTGAAATTATAAGCATATAAGCTATTATATAATCTTGCCATATCTCTAAAAATCCTCTAGAAATTTTAGTTTTCTTAGCAATTCTACCTAAAGGTAATTCCCTTCTTTCCTCGATCTTCTCAAATAGTTCACTTTCTTCTACTATATAATAGGCTATATTTAAAATTAAATTTCTATCTTTCTGCGTTGGGAAATGCCCTATTAAATCCCTTAATAAAACCTTATACAAAAATAGTTCTTTAGTAAATAAAGATACTTCATTACCTCTTAATTCATCAATCTCTTTTCCTTTTTCTGTTATTACAGACATAGTTGCAAATTTATATTTATTCCTCTTAAACTCCCCCACCTTATATAACATCCTTTCTTTTTTAGCAAAACATAAACTATTTTATCTATATATCGTATTATATCATAGAAAAACATTACTGTTTCTGTATACCTTAAGTCAAAAAAATATATATTATAATATATACGTTTTTTTGAAAGGAGTCTATTATGAAAAAAAAAATTATATATGTAGACTTTATTTTCTATCATAAGAGAGTTAGTTACTTTAAATACAATGTATTAAATATACTTTCATTTATAATTAATAAATTTAATAAAACTAATACAAACAAAAATAATTCTCTTTCTTATAATAAAAATAGAAAGATGTTCAAATAAGTATCTATCACCATTTTTTTATGTTAAAATATAAAAAAGTAAGAGGTGATATAATATGAGAATAGGTATGGGATATGATGTACATCGTCTAGTTCCTGATAGAAATTTAATCCTTGGTGGCGTTCTAATTCCACATGATCTTGGTCTTCTTGGACATTCTGATGCTGATGTATTATTACATGCAATCATGGATTCTTTATTAGGTGCTGCCGCTCTTGGAGATATCGGTAAACATTTTCCTGATACAGATGAACAATATAAAGGAATTTCAAGTTTAAAACTTCTAGAACATGTTGGAAAACTCATCAATGAAAACAACTATAAAATATGTAATATCGATGCAACAATAATAGCTGAAAGACCTAAAATGGCACCATATATTCTTGATATGAGAAAAAATATAGCTAAAGCTCTTAATATTTCTATATCTGATATTAATGTTAAAGCTACAACAGAAGAAGGTCTTGGATTTACTGGTGAGAAAAAAGGTATATCAGCTCAAAGCATTTGCTTATTAAATAATTAATAAAAATCATTTCTAATATTATTTATACATTTAGGTTTTATAATTTACTAAAATTGAGAAAAGAGAAGAATGGTGTAACTTAAAGCACCCTCTTCTCTTTTTAATAAAAATTTATATTTTAAATAACTTCTGATAAATTTCTTTGAAGTATATTTCTAAATTCTTTATTTATACTATCATCCTTATTTACATTCTTACATATGTAAGACCATCTTTCTATTGTAACTCCAACCTTTTTTTGAAACTCTTCTTCACTACTAGTTAACATTGTTGATTCAACAACAAATTCACCTAATTCCACTGGAGTTTTAAATATTTTCATATATAAAAATTCAGAATTATTTCCAAACCAAGTTTTATTAAATTCTCTAGAAAATCTAATTAACTCATTTAAAATTCTATCTTTAGATAATCCCCACATATTTTTTACTCTATTATAACTATCCATCATAATTTTATATGTTTGTCTGTTTATTAGACCTTCATCAAATCCATCTTTAACAATTACATCTGCTGTTTTTGCTGGCACATCAATTACTTTTTTATCCTTACAATATATCCATTTATAAAATGCTTCTTGTAAAAAAGAGTATTGAATATAGCCTAATAATGACTTTACATCTGGAAAATAAGCATACATGTTATCAATTCCATTACTTTTGCTGAATATAAGTGTGTGAATATATAAAGTTCTTTTTGTTGGTAATTCGTGCATGAACATATGTCCTCTTAAAGTTTTATGTTCACTTATAATATTCTCCCAATACTTAAATGAATCATATTGCTGCCTCACTTATAATCCCCTCTTTCATATGTAATATTCTATACTATATAAGATATTATGTCTTAACAGATTCTATACCTATATTATACTTCTTATGTTAAACCTTTTCAATCTATCTTTTGGAATTTTTTATAATTTTGTGAAAAAATTTTCTTGTAAAAAAATTGAATGATTTTATATGTTTTTGTATAATATATAATATAGGAATAAAGGGGGTTTATTATTGTATTTCTGTGAGATTTGTAATGAAAAAGCTGATATTCATCATATCATTCATAGAAGTGAAGGTGGGTTTGATATAGAAATAAATTATAAATATCTATGCCCTAAACATCATAGGGGTAAGAATGGACCTCATAGATGTTTAGAAACCGATATTAAATATAAAATAGAACTACAGAATAAACTATATAATATTCTTTCTAAGGAATATTATACTTCAAAAGAATTAGGTTTAATTTTGAATATACCTTTAAACACTCTTAAGCGAATCACTAAAAATATGAAACTTTACAAAGAAGGCTATAAAAAAGATGATATAATTTTTACGCTTATGGGAAATAAGTTTTATTCAGAAGAGACACTTGAAGATTTAAAAATACAGCATTTACTAGATAATATATTTTAATAAGTTTTTAGGAGCTGTCGCATTAACGATTCAAAATCGTTAGTGACAAGCTCCATTTTTTGTTTTAAAAATAAATCAAACCCAACAGTCACAATATTAATTACTGTTGGGTTAATTTTAATCCACTTTATATCATATCAAATCTTTTATCACTAATTTTACTTAATTTATATAAAGCAAAAGTAATAACTACTGCTAAATTGTGTTTCAAACGATATATTTTAGATTTATATATAAAAAAAAGACGCTTTAATAAGCATCTTAAAAAATGGAGCGGGTAGTGGGAATCGAACCCACCTTTCCAGCTTGGAAGGCTGGAGTATTACCGATATACGATACCCGCATGAACTCTGGTGCAGATGAAGGGAGTCGAACCCCCACGCCTAAGGCGCTAGATCCTAAGTCTAGTGCGTCTGCCAATTCCGCCACATCTGCAACTTCTTGATTCATTATATATTAAATCTACTTAAAATACAAGTATTTAGTAATATATTTTATTAAAAATATACGTTTACTTTTCTTTAGTAATCGGTTACTATAAATATATACAATAATTACGGAGGTATATATTATGAGAAGTATAGAAGATTTACAAAAAAAATTTATTGAAATTTTTAAAACCAATTTTGAAAATGTTTTCTTTTCTCCTGGTAGAGTTAACTTAATTGGTGAACATACAGATTATAATGGTGGAAATGTATTTCCTTGTGCCCTATCATTTGGTACATATGCTGTTATTTCAAAACGAAATGATTGTAAAATAGTTATGCATTCATTAAACTTTGAAGATTTAGGATTAATAGAATTCAATCTAAATAATCTTATATATAAAAAAGAACATAATTGGGTTAACTATCCTAAAGGTGTTATAAAAGCTTTTAAAGATCATGGATTTAATATCCCTTTTGGCTTTAATATATTGATTTACGGAAATATTCCTAATGGTTCAGGACTTTCTTCTTCTGCTTCCTTAGAATTATTAATGGCAGTTATTTTGAAAGATACCTTCAATTTAGATTTGGATATGTTAGATATGGTTAAATACTGTCAAGAAGCAGAAAATAAATTTATTGGAGTAAACTGTGGCATAATGGATCAATTTGCTATAGGTTTTGGTAAAAAAGATTCTGCAATTCTTCTTGACTGTAATACTCTTAAATATAGATATAGCAAAATTAACATGGATGGCTACAAAATAGTTATTGGAAATACTAATAAAAAACGTGGTCTTGCAGATTCAAAATATAACGAAAGACGTTCTGAATGTGAAACAGCTTTAAAAGAAATTCAAAAAGTAAAACCTATAAACTCTTTAGGCGAACTTACTGAAAGTGAATTTGAAGAAGTGAAAAATAGTATTTCAAATCCTATTCATGTAAAAAGAGCTAAACATGCTGTATACGAAAATCAACGTACTTTAAAAGCTGTCACTGCTTTAGAAAATAACAATATTATAAAATTTGGTGAACTTATGATAGAATCTCATAATTCTTTACGAGATGATTATGAAGTTACAGGAATTGAACTTGATACTTTAGTATCTCTTGCTTTAAGCATGCCTGGTGTAATAGGTTCCCGTATGACTGGTGCTGGTTTTGGAGGATGTACTGTAAACATTGTTAAAGAAGAATATATAGATAACTTTATTGAAAATGTAACAAAAGAATATACAAAAAAAATAGGATACTCTCCTACCTTCTATGTCGTAAATATTTCAGATGGAACAAGAAAATTAATTTAAAATTAAGGTGATTGATTATGATTAATATAAATAATGAATTAAACAGATTAATAAATTTTGCACTTCAAAAGAATTTAATACAAAAAGAAGATATTATCTACTCTTCTAACTTATTAATAGATACATTAGGATTAAATAATTTTGAACTTATTAAAATAGATGAAAATCTTAATACTGCAACTGAAATTTTAGAAAATATACTTGACTATGCAGTAGAAAAAAAGCTTTTAGATAATACAACTGCTGAAAGAGATTTATTTGACACTAAGATAATGAATTGCTTAATGCCTCGCCCTTCTGAGGTTATCTCTAAATTTAATGAATTATACTCTTCTTCTCCTGAAGAAGCAACTAAATATTACTATGACTTAAGCATAGCTTCAAATTATATAAGAAAAGATAGAATTGATAAGAATATCATTTGGAAAACTAAAACTTCTTATGGTGATTTAGATATAACTATTAATTTATCTAAACCAGAAAAAGATCCAAAAGATATTGCTAAGGCAAAGCTTATGAAATCTACATCTTATCCAAAATGCCTTTTATGTAAAGAAAATGAAGGATTTGCCGGAAATATTAGTCATCCTGCGAGACAAACTCATAGAATAATTCCTTTAGACTTTAATGGCAATAAATTCTTTATGCAATATTCTCCTTATACTTACTATAATGAACATTGCATACTATTTAATAACGAGCATACACCTATGAAGATTTCAAGAAAGACTTTTGAAAACCTTGCTACTTTCTTAGATATTCTTCCTCATTACTTTGCTGGCTCAAATGCAGATTTACCTATAGTTGGTGGTTCAATTCTTTCTCATGACCATTATCAAGGTGGACATTATACTTTTGCTATGGAAAAAGCACCTATAGAAAAGGCTTACTATTCAGATAAATTCAAGAATGTAAAAATAGGAAGAGTAAAATGGCCTATGTCTGCTTTAAGAATAAGTAGTACTGATAAAAATACATTAATTGATGCAGCTGATTATATATTAACATCTTGGAAAAAATATTCTGATCCTTCTGTTGATATATTAAGCGAAAGCAATAATGAACCTCACAATACTATTACTCCTATCGCTAGAAAAAGAGATGGAAAATATGAATTTGATCTTGTTTTAAGAAATAATAGAACTAGTAGTGAATATCCTCTTGGTATATTCCACCCTCATAATGAAGTTCACAACATAAAAAAAGAAAATATTGGACTTATTGAAGTTATGGGGCTTGCTGTACTTCCTGCAAGATTAAAAATAGAACTTAATGAAATAAAAGAACATCTTTTAAATGGCGATAATGATATTTCAGCTTATGAATCTTTAGAAAAACATGCAGACTGGTATAAAGAAATCTTAAATAAATATGATTCTATAAATCAATCTAATGTTGAAAATATATTAAAAGAAGAGGTCGGATTGAAATTTTTAGAAGTTTTATGTCACGCTGGCGTATTTAAAAGAAATGAAAAAGGTCTTGCTGCATTTGATAAATTTGTATCTTCTCTAAATTTTTAAGAAAGGAAATTTAAATATGAAAATCACAATATCAGATGTTGCTAAAAAGGCTAACGTTTCTGTGGCTACTGTTTCTCGTGTAATGAATGGGAACTATCCAGTTAAAGAATCAACAAAAAAAATAGTATTACAAGCTATTAAAGAATTAAATTATATACCAAATATGCAAGCAAAAGAACTTACAAAACAAACTTCAACTACTGTGGGAGTAATATCCCCTAGTATTAACAATATGTTCTTTCCAGAAGTTATTAATGGAATTCAATCCAAACTAAATAAATCATGTTATTCTTTAATCCTTAATTGTAGCAATAATGATATGAATCATGAAATTAGATGTGTTAATGACTTAGTAAGTAGAAATGTAGCTGGATTTATTATTTTAGATCCTAATACTGAAAATATTAAATCTAAATTTTATAATGATATTTCCAAACAAGTTCCTATAGTTTTTATTAATGGCTACTCTCCTTCTGCTAATATATCATCTGTTTCAAATGATGAAGCTTTTGGTGCTAATATTGCACTAAATCATTTAATTGAAAATAATCATAAAGATATATTATTCATTAAAGGCGAAGATAGCTTCTCTTATGATGTTAAAGAATCTATTTACATAGGAAAAATGAAGGAACTAGGTAAATTTAATCCTAAAAGAATAATTAATATAGGAAAAGGTAATAGTAAAAATACTGTTGATATAACTTGTGAAATGCTAATTCCTACTTTAAAGAATTCTAACTGTACAGCTGCTTTTTGTTGTAATGATTTAATGGCTGTCGGAGTATTAAATGCATGCAAAAAACTTGGTTTAAATGTTCCTAAAGATTTTTCTATAATTGGATTTGATAATATTGATTTAAGCAGATATGTAGAACCAAAACTTACTACTATAGATCAAAACATGTCTATGCTTGGAATAAATGCAGCAAATCTTTTATTAGAAAAAATAGAAAATAACAATAAATTTAGCAAAAGAATAATTCTTAACAATAGTCTTGTTAAAAGACAAACTGTAGATTTTATGTCATCTAAATAATTTATTTTATTTGTTGACATTTTTATACTAGATATTTATAATAAAGATTAATTGAAATGTAAAGCGATGAAGAGAAGAGTAAGTTAACACTTCATTTTCAGAGAGAAAATACATTAGCTGAAAGTATTTTTAAATGAAATTAACTGAAGACCACCTCTGAGTGACTTTAATAAAGTACGTTATTATCACGTTACGATAAAAATAAGTGACCTAAATTTAATTATATTTTTAGGTAATTTAGAGTGGAACCACGGATATTACTTCGTCTCTATATTTTTATAGAGTCGAAGTTTTTTATTTGCAATAAAAATATTTACATATATGAAAGGGGTAAGAAACATGATAAAAGTAACTTTAAAAGATGGTTCTGTTAAAGAATTTGAACCAGGCGTTTCAGTATTAGATGTAGCTAATTCAATTAGTGCAGGTTTAGCAAGAAATGCTTGTTGTGGTATTGTTGATGGAAAGGTAGTAGATTTACGTGACACATTAAACAAGGATGTTGAACTTAGCATTTGTACATTTGATTCTCAAGAAGGAAAAGACGCAATAAGACATAGCGTTTCTCACGTATTAGCTTATGCTGTTAAAAGACTATTCCCTGAAACTAAATTAGCTATAGGCCCAGCTATAGAAAATGGTTTCTATTATGACTTTGATAGAGAAACTCCATTTTCTTCTGACGACTTAGTTCATTTAGAAGAAGAAATGAAAAAAATAATAAAGGAAAATCCTGAAATAACAAGATTTGAACTTCCAAGAAATGAAGCTCTTGAACTTATGAAGGATGAACCATACAAATTAGAACTTATTAATGATCTTCCTGAAGGTGAAATTATATCATTCTATAAAATGGGTGAATTCACAGATCTTTGTGCAGGTCCTCATGTAATGTCTGTTAAAAACATTAAAGCTATAAAGCTTCTTAAAAGCACAGGTGCTTACTGGAAAGGTAGCGAAAAGAACAAAATGCTTTCAAGAATTTATGGTACTGCATTCTTAAAGAAAGCTGAATTAGAAGCTCATTTAGAAGCTTTAGAAGAAGCTCAAAAGAGAGACCATAACAAACTAGGAAGAGAACTTAAAATATTTACAACTAGTGAAGCTGTAGGTCAAGGTCTTCCACTAATAATGCCAAAAGGTGCAAAGATTATTCAACTTCTACAAAGATGGGTTGAAGATGAAGAAGAAAAGAGAGGTTACCTTTTAACAAAAACTCCTTCTCTTTCTAAGAATGATTTATTTAAAATTTCAGGACACTGGGATCACTATAAAGAAGACATGTTTGTTTTAGGTGATGAAGAAAAAGATGATGAAGTATTCTGCTTAAGACCTATGACTTGTCCATTCCAATATGAAATTTATAAATCTGAACAACACAGTTATAGAGATCTTCCTCTAAGATATAACGAAACTGCTACTGAATTCAGAAAAGAAGCATCTGGTGAAATGCACGGTCTTATAAGACTTAGACAATTTACACTATCTGATGCTCACCTTATTGTTAGACCTGATCAACTTGAAGAAGAATTTAAGTCAGTTCTTGAATTAATTCAATATTTAATGGGTATTTTAGGTATCGATGAAGGTATTACTTACAGATTCTCTAAGTGGGATCCAAACAATACTGAAAAGTATATTAATGATCCAGAAGCTTGGGATAGAACTGAAGGTATTATGAGAAAGATTTTAGACCACTTAAAAATTAATTACTACGAAGCTGCTGATGAAGCTGCATTCTATGGTCCAAAACTTGATTTACAATATAAGAATGTTCACGGAAAAGAAGATACATTATTTACAATTCAAATTGACTTTGCTGCTGCTGATAGATTTGATATGTACTATATCGATAAAAATGGTGAAAAGAAACGTCCATATGTTATTCATAGATCTTCTATCGGATGCTATGAAAGAACACTTGCAATGTTAATAGAAAAATATGCTGGAGCACTTCCAACTTGGTTATCACCAACTCAAGTTAAGGTTCTTCCAATCTCTGATAAATATGCTGATTATGCAGAAACAGTTGTTAAGAAATTTAAAAACCAAGGTATTAGAGTTGAAGCTGACTATAGAACTGAAAAAATTGGTTACAAGATAAGAGAAGCAAGACTTGAAAGAATTCCTTACATCTGCGTTGTAGGAGAAAAGGAAGCTGAAAGCAATACTTTATCTGTTAGAAGCAGAAAAAATGGTGAAGAAGGAAGCATCGATTTAGTAGAATTCGAAGCTAGACTATTAACTGAAATTGCTAACAAGGAAAGATAATTTATCCACAGAAAAAATACTAATATGTGAATAGAAATCAATAAGCTAACATTAATATAAATAAAAAGGTTGAAGATTTAATTCTTCAGCCTTTTTTATTGCAACAAATATCAAAAAAACTCTCTCTAAGTTAAATAACCTTAACTAGAGAGAGTTTATATTATTTATATTCTTCTTTCAATAGTGAATAAATAACTAAATCTACAATTTTATCATTAAATAATTTGTGGCCTTTTCTTAATGTTCCTTCATACTTAAAACCACATTTTTCAATAACTCTTTTTGATCTATCATTAAATCTAAAATGATGTACTGCAATTAAATCTAATTTCTCATACTCAAAAGCATACCTAATAACTTCATTAACTGCTTCAGGCATAATACCTCTTCCCCAATAGTCCTTGGATAAAACATATCCTAACATCTTCGAATTAATTCCTGCCCTCATTGTATCCTTATGAAGCCCAATAGAACCTATTACTTTATTGTTTTCTTTAAGTTGAATTGCCCATGTATCACAAGTTTCCATAAATGATTTTAATATTTTTTCTGTTTCCTCTTTACATGCATGAGGTTTCCAACCTGCATTAGGACCAACCTCTAAACATTTTGCATATTCATAAAGATCATCAAGATCTTGAGTTTTCCAGTCTCTAAGTATTAATCTATCAGTTTCTAATAGCTTCATTATCTTCACCCTTTTTATACATTCTTAATAGCTTGCTTAATATCTTCTATGATATCATCAATGTTTTCAAGTCCAACTGATAATCTTATAAGACCTGGAGTAATTCCTGCCGCAATAAGTTGCTCATCAGTTAATTGTCTATGAGTTGAACTAGCTGGATGAAGCACACATGTACGAATATCAGCAACATGTACAACATTTGAAGCAAGTTTTAAACTATCCATAAACTTAACTGCCTTTTCTCTACTTCCCTTAATTGAGAACGAAATAACTCCACTACATCCTTTTGGTAAATATTTTTTAGCCAAATCATGATATTTATCATTTTCTAAAGCTGGATAATTTACAAATTCAACTTGTTCTAAGCCATTTAAAAACTCTGCTACCTTCTTAGCATTTTCACAATGCTTTTCCATCCTAATAGCTAATGTTTCTAAACCTAGATTTAAAAGAAATGCATCTTGAGCAGATGGATATGTTCCCATATCTCTTATCATCTGAACTCTAGCTTTAGTTATATAAGCTTTATTTCCAAACTGTTTTGTATAAACTATTCCATGATAAGATTCATCAGGTTCAGTATATTCTGGGAATTTTCCATTAGTCCAATCAAATTTACCACCATCAACAATAACTCCACCTACTTGAATAGCATGACCGTCCATATATTTTGTAGTTGAATGAATAACTATATCAGCTCCAAATTCAAAAGGTCTGCAAAGAATTGGTGTTGCAAAAGTATTATCTATTATTAAAGGCACCCCATTTTTATGTGCAATACTTGCAAGCTTTTCTATATCAAGTACTTCAATTGATGGATTAGCAAGAGTTTCTCCAAAAACTGCTTTGGTATTTTCTTTAAATGCTTTTTGAATTTCTTCTTCAGATGCATCCGGATCTATAAATGTACATTCAATTCCAATCTTTTTTAAAGTAACTGCTAAAAGATTAATAGAACCTCCATATATTTTAGCTGAAGCTATTAAATGATCCCCAGCATGAAGTATATTCAATAATGCCACCATGGTTGCCGCTTGTCCTGAAGTAGTACATAATGCCCCTACCCCTCCTTCAAGTGCTGCAATCTTATCCTCTACTGCACATACTGTTGGATTAGAAATACGTGAATACATATGTCCATCCGCAGTTAAATCAAATAATTTTCCAATATAATCTGTTGATTCATATCTATATGTCGTACTTTGATATATAGGTAATGTATTTGGTTCTCCATTTTTTGGTGTATAGCCTGAATGTAGGCACTTCGTTTCTATTTTCATAATTATAGCCCTCCAATATATTAATAAGGCCCCGTTTTTAACGAGGTCTAATAGTTAATGTAATTATAATACATTTTTAGCTTTTAATCTATATTGGATTTACAATAAATCGCTCTTTTTTCTGTAATAATATAATCTGCTCTTATATCATGTTCTTCTGTTGGAACCTTATCTATAATCTGAAATTCATAACAAAGAGCAGCTTTAGGTATACTTTCCTCTAGGTCTTGAAGATATTTATCATAATATCCTCCACCATAACCTATTCTTCCTCCAAGCTCATCAAACACAACTCCAGGAAGTATTATTAAATCTAAATCAACTTTTTTAACAGCTTTTATATCCTTAGCTGGTTCTAATATTCCATACTTGTCCTTTTCAAGATTGTCTAAAGACTTTATTTCAACTGCTTCCATTATCTTCTCTTCTATATTAGTTCTTGGAATGAATATTTTCTTTCCTTCTTTAAGAAAATCATTTATAAAATCAATAGTATTAATTTCACTTCCAAAGCCTACATATATAAATATTTTTTCAGCCTCTTTAAAGAACTTCATTTCTTCAAGTCTTTCTTTTATTCTATTATCTAAAAATAACTTTTTATCTTTAGATAGATTATCTCTTTTTATTAACATTTCTTTTCTTAAAAGTTTTTTATCCATAACAATCCCTCTATTCCCTTTACTAATTAAAGATTACTAATATATTTAATACAGTTATTTCTTTCTATTACAATTTTTCATTAAGTAAATGTCTCTAAGAACTGCGGCGGCAGCATTTCTTGGTGAAGATGCTCCACCTATTACTGTAATGTCTCCTAAAATATCAGTTTTATAAAATACCCCTTTATTCTTTCCTTCTACAAAAAATAAAGGACTATCTTCATCTACTTCTATTGGTTTTACCTGAACCTTTATGCCTTCATTTTGTTTAATAGCTTGTCCTACTAATTTTATTTTTCTTCCATTTTCATCAGCTCTCTTTATATCTTCTAAAGAAACATTAGTTATTCCTTCTATTTCTGCATCCTCTAATCTTAAATTACTTCCCATTAATGCATTAGATAAAATAATAGTTTTTATAGCTGTATCATAACCTTCAACATCTAAAGATGAATCTTTTTCTGCTATCCCAATACTTTGAGCTTCCTGCAATGCATCTTCATAAGTTTTATTTTCGCACTTCATAGCATTTAATATGTAATTAGTAGTTCCATTTAGAACCCCTTGAATAGATTCTATATTTGCTCCTGCCACATCATATTTTCCGCAACTTATACTTGGAAGTGCTCCTCCTACAGTACACCCTATTCCTAAATATGCACCTGTTTTTTCTGCAATAGATTTCAAATTTTTATATTCTAATAAAATAGGCCCTTTATTTCCTGTAACTACATTAATTCCTCTTAATAATGCTGATTTTATAAAGGATAGTGCTGGCTCTCCCGTCTTTATATTTGTACTTGTAAGTTCTACTAAGCAGTCTATCTCTTCATCTATAAGATTACTAAATTTCAAATTATCTATCCAATGAGAATACTCTTTAATATTTTTATCAACTATCTCATCTAAATTAAGACCATCTTTATTGATTATGCCTCCATCACTTTTCAATATATATTTAACTTCTATTGGAATTTTACGTTCATATATAAGTTTTATTAGTGCTTTACCAACACTTCCATATCCTATTAGCCCCATTTTCATTTGTTTATCTCTCCTTACTTATATAAATATAACTACAAAATAAATCAAAAATATCTTGTAATTATATTGTGCTTTACTTTAATTTTTTTATCAATAGCTTCATTAAACTTATCAATCTTTCAGTGAATCAAAAAGAGGTATGCTTTTTCATTCAAACATACCTCTATATTTATAACTAATTATCTTTGAAAACTTATGCTTCTACTCTTTTTAAGTTATTACAACAAATAGGTTTTTTATATGCCAAAAATGCTATTAGCAATACTGTTAGACCATCCGCAACTGGTTGTGCTAAAAGAATACCTATTTCTCCCAATATAATATTAAGTATGAATAAGAAAACTATTAAAAATAATCCTTGTCTTAATAAACATATGATACCACCAGCAGCTTCTTCTCCAATAGCTAAAAATGTTGTAGTATATACCATTATATATCCCATTCCAATAAATGTAACAGAATAATATCTTAATGCTCTTACAGCTATTGTAACCACATCTTCATTAGAATTAAACACCTTAACAATATCGCTTGTAAATGCTATCCATAGAATACTGCAAATTAAACAAAATGCCGTTGTCCAAATTAATGATGTTTTTAAAGCTTCCTTAACTCTTTTTTCAGAATTAGCACCATAATTGAATCCTACAAATGATTGATATCCTTTTGTAAATCCTGCTATTGCCATAAAGCCTAATGAATTTATTCTGTTAGTAATTCCTATTGCCGCAATACATGCGTCTCCATACTTAGATGCTAGAACATTTGTTATAGCTAATCCAACACTATAAAGTACTTGAAAAAACATTAATGTAACTCCAACTTTTGCTATTTCTGAATATATAGCTTTGCTTGGTTTAAAATTTAAAAAGTTATATTTAACTACGCTTTTTTTAGAAAAAATAAAGTATAGATATATAAATGTAGTATTTAAATTTGAAATAAATGTTGCAATTCCTGCACCT
>SVCK01000010.1 GCA_015058375.1 Clostridium sp. | reverse complement strand
AGCATTTTCTAAATAGTATATTAATTCTTCTTCATCATGAGTAATTTCCATACCTTGACCACCAATTACATATGAAGGTCTAACTAATACTGGGAATTTTAATCTTCTTGCTTCTTCTAATCCTTCTTCAATTGACCATACACCTTTTCCTTTTGGTCTTGATATTCCAAGTCTTTCTAATAACTCATCGAATTTTTCTCTATCTTCAGCCATATCAATCTGATCTGCTGTAGTTCCTAGAGTTGGTATATTCTTTTCCTTTAAAAAGTTAGCAAGCTTAATTGCTGTTTGCCCTCCAAATTGAAGTATAACTCCATCTGGATTTTCTTTTTCTATTATATTTAATACATCTTCTTCAGTTAATGGTTCAAAGTATAACTTATCAGATATATTAAAGTCTGTACTTACTGTTTCAGGATTATTGTTAACAATTATAGTTTCAATGCCCATTCTCTTTAATGCCAATACACAATGTACTGAAGCATAATCAAATTCAATACCTTGACCTATTCTTATTGGTCCTGATCCTATAACTATAACTTTTTTCTTATCTGATACTTCAACTTCATCATATTCTTCGTAAGTTGAGTAATAATATGGAGATAAAGCTTCAAATTCACCTGCACATGTATCAACCATTTTATATGAAGGTTTTACATTCCATATATCTCTTAATCTATAAACATCATCAGGACTAACCTTTAACATATCTGCTATAGCTTTATCTGAGAAACCTTTTTTCTTTAAATTTAATAACCATTCTTTATCAAGATCTTCTATCTTACTAAGTTTTAATCTTTGTTCTTCATCAACTATCCATTTAAACTTTTCTATGAAAAATGTATCTATACCTGTAATCTTAGCTATCTTATCTATTCTATATTCTCTTCTTAACATTTCAGCTAAAGCAAAGATTCTTTCATCATCAGGAGAAACAACTCTTTCCTTTAATTCTGCCATACTTAATTCTCTAAACTTCTTATGTTCTAGTGAATATTTGCCTATTTCAAGACTTCTTATACCTTTTAACAATGCCTGTTCAAGGTTTGCACCTATAGCCATTACTTCTCCTGTTGCCATCATCTTTGTTCCAAGTTCTCTATCTGCACCAAAGAACTTATCAAATGGCCATTTTGGTATCTTACATACTACATAGTCTAATGCTGGTTCAAAACATGCATAAGTTTTTTGAGTAACTGCATTCTTAATTTCATCTAACCTATATCCTAAAGCTATTTTTGCTGCAAGCTTAGCAATTGGATAACCAGTTGCCTTAGATGCTAGGGCTGAACTTCTTGAAACTCTAGGGTTAATTTCAATTACTGCATATTCAAATGAATTTGGATTTAAAGCAAATTGTACATTACATCCACCTTCAATTCCTACTGCATTGATTATATTAATTGATGCTGTTCTAAGCATTTGATATTCTTTATCTGATAATGTTTGAGATGGTGCTACAACTATACTGTCTCCTGTATGAATACCAACTGGATCTATATTTTCCATATTACATACTGTTATACAATTACCAGCAGAATCTCTCATAACTTCATATTCTACTTCTTTCCATCCTTTAACTGATTTTTCAAGAAGTACTTGACCTATTGAACTTAATTGTAATCCTGATTCAAGTATTACTGCTAATTCTTCTTTAGTTTCAGCAATACCACCACCAGTTCCTCCAAGAGTGTAAGCTGGTCTTACTATAACTGGATATCCTATCTGTTCCGCAACTCTAAATCCAGTTTCCATATCTGTTACTATTTCTGATTTTATAACAGGCTCCTTAATTCTATTCATCATATCTCTAAAAAGTTCTCTATCTTCACCTTCTTTGATAGATTCAATAGAAGTACCTATTACTTTTACATTATATTTATCTAAAATTCCACTATCATATAATTCAACTGCAAGATTAAGTCCCGTTTGTCCACCCATTCCTGCAAGCAAACTATCTGGTCTCTCTTTTGCTATAACTTTCTCTACAAACTCTAGAGTTAAAGGTTCTAGATATACCTTATCTGCTACTTCTTGGTCTGTCATTATTGTTGCAGGGTTTGAATTAATCAAAACTACTTCCCTACCTTCTTCCTTAAGGGCCTCACAAGCTTGAGTTCCTGAATAATCAAATTCTGCTGCTTGACCTATTACTATTGGTCCTGATCCTATAACTAAAACTTTCTTAATATCTTTATTTAATGGCATATCAAAAACCTCCTATAATGCGTACTCTAAAAATTTATCAAAGATGTAGTTACTGTCTTGTGGTCCAGCTGATGCTTCTGGGTGAAATTGAACTGAAAATAATGGTAATGTTTTATGTTTCATTCCCTCTACTGTTCCATCGTTAATGTTAACATGTGTTTCTATAACATCTTGTGGTAATTCTTCTACCACATAACCATGGTTTTGAGAAGTAATTGTTACCTTGCCTGTTTCTAAATCTTTAACAGGATGATTACTTCCTCTGTGACCAAACTTCAACTTTCCTGTTTTTCCACCAAGTGCAAGACATAAAAGTTGATGTCCTAAACAGATTCCTACTATTGGCTTCTTGCCAACTAAATTTTTAATGCATTCTATAGCTTGTGGTACATCTTCTGGATCTCCAGGCCCATTTGATAAGAACACTAAATCTGGATTTACAGCTAAAACTTCTTCTGCTGTAACATCTGCACTAAATACAGTTAATTTACATCCTCTCTTTTGAAAATTTCTAAGTATATTATTCTTTATTCCAAAATCAAGTACTGCTACATGTTTTCCTTCGCCTTCAATTGTATATGTATTTTCTGTAGTTACATTCTTTACTGCATCAACATTTGAATATTCAGCTATCTTCTTTTGAACTTCATCCTCATCAACTTCATCAACAACGATTATTCCCTTCATTGTTCCTTTATTTCTTAAAACTTTTGTTAATGCTCTTGTATCTATTCCTTCAAGTCCAACTATTTTATTTTGTTCTAAGAAATCATCTAATTCTAATTCACATCTAAAGTTGTTTGGTAAGTTACATTTTTCTCTTACAATAAATCCTTTTACCTTAGGACCTTTTGACTCCATATCTTCTAGATTAATACCATAGTTTCCTATTAGTGGATATGTCATTGTTACTATTTGACCATAGTATGATGGATCTGTTAATACTTCTTGATATCCTGTCATGCTAGTTGTAAAAACAACCTCCCCAACGCTATCTTTAAGATATCCAAAAGCTTTTCCATTAAAAGTCATTCCATTTTCTAAAATTAGCTTTGCTCTCATGCTTAGCCCTCCTTAAATTTTTATATTTAAGCAAAATACACTTTATAAAGACATTATTTCTAGTTATAAGAAAAGGATAGTAAAGGGACTATTAAAGTATTACTCCCTTTGCTATCCTTATATTATTTTCTAATTTATTTTTAAATGTCTTTAAAGACAAAGCTATGAAATTCTTATTTAATTTATCCATAGTTACAGACTCCTTTCTGGCCTCACAGGACCAAGTTAAAGTGTATGTTTACCTTACTTTTAATTTTATTAACTATTATTGTAGTTTATTACTATTATATTGTCAAGATTATTTAATTGAAGTTATCGGTACTGAACCTTCTAATTTTAAAGTTAGTTCTGATACAGTAAATAAATCTATATTTCTCCATGTAATTTCATTTCTATCTTTGTCTATAACTTTTAAATCCCAGTACTGAGTTTTTACTTCTGTTGAAAATTCAACCTCAGTCTTTTTTCCTGATGACAAGCTATCTAATATCAATATATCATTTCCCCATTTTTCTTCTGCTGCTGGTGAAATATATAAATCATTTATTTCTTTACCTGTTTGATTTATAAGAATAAAATTTTGTTCATATACAATCTCATCTTTATTATCTTTATTACTAACATCTGCATTTGACTCACATCCTACAAAAGTCCATAAGCATAATAACCCTATTACTATAGTTGCTAAACTTCTTAATTTCTTCATTCTCAAAACTCCAAAAACACGCTTTACTTAAATATATTTTCTTATTATTAAAATATAACTAACTATAATACCTAAATACTTATTGGATAATTTATTCTTATTGTTTTATACTTAAGTTGCATACAACAAAACTTAAGGAGGACAATATGAAATACTTATCAGACTTACATACACATACCATAGTTAGTGGTCATGCATATAATACTCTTTTTGAAAATATAGATTATTGCGTTGAAAAAGGAATTAAAATTCTTGGAACATCTGAACATGCTCCATCAATGCCTGGTGCTCCTCATCATTGGTACTTTGGTAATTTAAAAGTAATCCCTAGAGTTATAAAAGGTGTTACTATCCTAAGGGGATGTGAAGGTAACATTATTGATGTTGATGGAACTATAGATTTAAATGCTCATGAATCTAAATCTTTAGATTATATGATTGCTTCGTTCCATGAGCCAGTATTTAAGCCAAGAACTAGAGAAGAAAATACTAAAGCTATTCTTAATGCCATAGATAAAAATCCTTTAGTTGAAATAGTAGGCCATCTTGGCAATCCTGTTTATGATATTGATTATGAAGCAGTTGTTAAAAAGGCTAAAGAAAAAAATATTATGATTGAAATAAATAATTCATCTATTGCTGGTTCTTCTAGAGTTGGAAGTGAAGCAAATTGTACTAAAATAGCTCAACTTTGTAAAGAATATGGAACTAAGATAATACTAAATTCAGATGCTCATATATGTTATGCTATCGGAGATTTTCCTGGTTCTTTAAAAGTTGTTAAATCAGTTGATTTTCCAGAAGAGCTTATAATGAATGAGCCTGAAAAATTAATTGCTCACTTTAAAAATAAAGGAAAATTACATGATGTAATTATATAATAATGCAAAAAAATGAGAGAATATTAACATTTAACTCTTCACTGTTAATACTCTCTCATTAACTTCCTATCTTAATATATTTTTAACCATAATAATGCTTGCAGTATTATTCTTCATTTTCTTTTACATTATATAAATTTACATATAGTAAATATGTTAATATAAAGCTTACTATTCCTAATAAAATCACTAATAAATATACCCTACTTAAAGATTGAACTTTCAAAAAAACACCACATATAACTGGTCCCAATGCCAATCCAATGCATCCCATAAAGTTTATTATAGAGCTAAATCTCCCCCCTATAATTACATGGTGTATTTTCTGCTATAAATATTTGCGAAGATATAGCTAATATCACCTCTCCAATACTGTATATTATTGATACTAAATAAATTTGAATTTCCTTATTGCATACAAATACAGCTGAAAATCCTATTAATATAAAAGTAATGCCATATTTTTTATTTTTTTGCAACAAAAATTAAAAATTAATTTTTATTGTAATTAATACATTTTTTTAAATAATACTTTATTTTATATTTTAGCAAAAAATAAATTTATGTATTTTTATCCAAAATATGTGATACAATGCTTGTATAGAAAATTTGATTCTGTTAGGTTGTTATGAAAAATTAGCTTGATAAATCATAGAATCACTCGTTCTTTGAAAAATTTATTGCCCAACAAATAAACCGGCAATAAATAAGATTTTTGCAGGTTAATCAAAGATATTAAGAAATTTAATTAAGCAGCAACAAACCAAGAATTAAGGTTAGCGCCATCGCTAGCGAAGCCAGCAACTTCGGCTGGGGTTAAGTTATTTAAGGAACCATGTGGTCTTATGAAGTTGTAGTGAAAGATAAATAATGAAATTAGATTATTTGCTTTTTTAGATGAAAAGCTAGAATGAAGCGAGTCTCAGAATCTATGGCAAGCCAGAGATAATAGCATTCACCGCTTATAAATACTACTGTTTCGTCTGCGTGCCAATCATCAGATTGAAGATCTAACTGTGATTTAAATGAGTCAGCTTTTTGCTTGAAGAATGGTGCAAATTTATGAGTCCAGCTAGCTATTGTTACGTGCGAAACTTTTATAGAAGTAGTTGTATATAAAAACTGAGCAATTGCCCTAGTTGATGTATTATTTAAAAAACACAATGTTAATGCTGTTAAAATTACATGCAGTGGAAAACGCATACCTTTCATGGAAAGCGAACCGGTTAGATTCTCACTAAATGAATTATCAATATTCAAGTTATGATGTTTAACAATTATATGGTTACATTTTTTATCACCGCATTTATAGCGATTATAATGCTTGTAAGCATCATGTAAATAGGTAGCTTTCCCGCATTTTTGACACCTTGGATATTTAGTTTTTGTCAAATTTATTGTATTCACTTGTGTTGAGAAGATCAATGTTCATATAACTTAACAGAACGGAAAATTTACATTGGAGGTATATTATGAATATAAGAACTATTCAAGTTTCTGAAGTTGATATGCTATTTGATTTATGTGTAAAAATAGACAACGAATCTTCTAATATGCTTTTTGACAAAGATGAACGAATTTCACTAGCAACTCAACAAAAAAAAGGTTTTACCGCTTTATTAAATGATGAAAACAGTAATATATGGATTGTTGAAGATGACAACACTTTTATCGCTTATTTAATTTGTGTTGGCAACAATATAAATCGCCAAAAACACTCTGCATATATTGTTATGGGTGTATTAAATGAATTTAGTAATAGGGGAATAGGTACTCTTCTATTAACAAACTTAATTAATTGGGCAAAAGAAAAATCTTTAAAAAGATTAGAATTAACCGTTAGATCTGATAATAACGCTGCTTTATCTTTATATAAAAAAATGGGATTTTCTATTGAAGGTACCAAATATTCATCTTTATTAATTGATTCTGAATTTATAGATGAATTTTATATGTCAAAGATTTTATAATTTAATAGTTAATATATAAAAGAAATTTTACCTTACAAAAAGTTCCCTTGCTCAGGGAACTTTTTAATTCTTTTATTCCTTTATCTTCTTTTCAACAAATTTCAAAACATATCTTATTGATTAGCAACTACATCAAATTTACTTTTATTCAATTTAAAATTCGTTCTTATCTTTTTTAAGTTGCGAAGTGATAATAGTATATTAATGATTATTAACATAAATACTTCAAAATAATTATTTGTTCCTGCGTCTATAACAAAAGCACGTATACAAAAGTATGGAAGTAATATTATATATGCAATATTAACAGGCTTAATTAGTTTCATAGTTCTTTCTAATTCAAATAAGTCTTTTATATCTCTCCAACCTATACTAATATTTTCAGAATCCATCTTCATATTTGATAAAATCATTAAAACAATTGTACTTACTAATATTAATTCTAATACAATATATTTAATTATCTCTATTGATAGTAAAAATATCAGTGCATTACCAATCACCAAAATAGGTATGCATGTAATACATGCAGTGTAAAACTTCGAAAGAATATACCTATCTTTATCTATAGGAAAGGTCCTTAAAACTTTCAAACCTGCTCCTTCCCTCGAAAAAGATGTAAAAGCTGTATTATTTACTATTGATAATGGCCATATACATATTTGAAGTAATATTGCACTTAATACAACTTCCATTCCCTTTAATTTATCAACATTTATTGCCCCCAAAATAAACATTAAAGAAAAGAAACAAAACACTAAATTAATTACTAAACAATTTGTTTTCAAAGCTTTTTCTCTTTTAATTATCCTTAAATCTTTAATAACATTTGACTTAATTATATCCATCTTCTTAAACGTGTAATTATCAGTATTTTCTTCAACTACTCTAGCTTTTTTTCTCCCAAAAACTTCACTTCTCATTATTGTAATATAAACACTTCCAGCAACAAAATAGAAGCCAAAAGCACTTACTATTACAACGGATATTAAACATAAAATTAATTTCTCTGTATTCATAATAGACATGCTTGTAAGTATATCTACAATGATATCAATTACCAAAATTAATTTATTAACTCTATTTTTTACTTTTGATCTCTTTATAACAACAAAACTCCATAATATTGTTAACGAGCTAAGTACAATGTATATCGCTGGGATAACTGCTATTAATAATTGATATACAACAATTTTTAGATAATATTCTGGTTTTAATCCCATTACCACTCCATAAGTAACTAGTGGAATTAAAAATTCTAATAATATAGCAAAGTTTTGATAACAAACAGAAATAAATTTAGCTAGCAAATTTACCCCATCACTCACAGGATATATAAAAGTATCCTTCCAAGAATCTGTTAAATAAAATAAATTCAAAATCCTATAAAAAGATAATATAGATACTATACCTATTTCTACGAAAATAGTAGAATAAAAAATATATTTAGATTCTATACCATATGATTCAATTAATCCTATTCCATTAATCACATAAAACTCCATAGCACATACTATAAACAGTCCCATTATTATCGTGTTAAAAATTTTCTTCCTAAGTTTTTTAGGTTCCACATCACAGAAGATATTCTTTTGAATAAGAAGATTATTTCTTACTAAAGCTATTAACTTCTTCATCTTTAAATACCTCCATATATATTTCCTCTAAACTATTTTTTAATTTATATTTTTCCTTTAAATCTGACAAATTGCCATAATATAAAGTCTTACCTTTTTTTATCAAAAGTACTTTATCACATAAGTTCTCAACAATCTCAAGTATATGAGATGAAAGTATTACTATGTTACCTTTTTCAGCATACTCTTTCATAAAAGTTTTAAGTTCATATGAAGTTGCTGGATCTAATCCTGTAAAAGGCTCATCCAAAATCCATACCTTTGGCATATGAAGTAATGATGCAATTATCATTATTTTTTGCTTCATACCTTTAGAAAACTTATCCATTATAGTATTTAAATCTTTTTCTATATTAAATCTTCTGCTTAAAGTTAATATTCTATCTTTTCTTTCAGTTGCTGATACATCATACATATCAGCAACAAAATTCAAATATTCTATAGCCTTTAGCTTTAAAAACTTCTTTTCATCATCAGAAACATATCCAATCTTCCTTTTTATTTTCTCTAAATCTTTCTTAACAGACATTCCATCAATAAATATTTCTCCTTCTGATATTATATTAATACCAATTATCATATCAATTGTACTTGATTTACCAGCACCATTTGGTCCAACTAATGCTACTATATCCCCATCTTTAATTTCTATGTTTAATTTATTAACTGCTAAAAATTCTTTATATTTCTTTGACACATTTTTCAATACAATCATCTCTATACCCCCTAATTAAGTATTTTATGTAAATAATACCACCACAAACACGCTAGTGCACACTTACTTTTTTGTCAATATAAGTATATATTTTGTCATAATCTATCTTAAATATAATTAGTTTTAAAATTTTAATTATAAAAAAGACAGTAAGTAAATTTAATTTCATCATGAATCTACTTACTGTCTTCCCTTAATTTTTATGATAAAAATTCAATATCTTGTTTCATTTTATTTATAATATATGCTATTGCATCATCATCATTAGATGTTGCTATATAATTAGCTTTTTTCTTTACAATATCTAATCCATTTTCAACACAAAATCCAAACTTAGCATACTCTATCATTTCTATATCATTCATATTATCTCCAACAGCAATCACTTTTTCCTTATCTAAATTAAGTGCTGTTACTAGTTCTTCTAATGATTTACCTTTTGAAATTCCGTTAGCAACTACATCAAGATAATTAGTTCCACTTCTAAAAGAATTATTTCCTTTATCATAATTTTCTCTAAAATCTATTTCTGCAGCATCAAGTTCATCTTTTTCTCCAATAATAAGAACCTTTATCCAAGGTTTTTTCCAAATTTCATCTGGAAGTTCATATATAACCTTATAGTCTTTATGTCTATCATATCTCTTAGTAAACTTACATTTTCTATAAACGTAAGCTATCTCATCTGAAAAAATTTCAATTCCTATATTAGGGTTATCTTTATAAAACCTCTTTATAGCTTCCTTTCTTTCCTCTTCAATGTAATGCTCCTTTATAACTTTTCCTTCTTTAAAGTCATATATTTTAGCTCCATTATGTAACATAATAGGACAATTAACATTTAAATCTTCAGCAAAATCCCTAACAGCTTGAACCATTCTTCCAGTAGCTAAAGTAAATAATCCCCCATTTTCAATAAAATACTTTATAGCCTCTCTATTCTCCTTAGAAATTTCTCTATTACTATTTATTAAAGTACCATCCATATCTGTAGCCAATATGTATCCTGAAAAAATCTTATCCAATTGTATCTCCCCCATTTATTTATTAGCTGATAAAACAATCTTTCGTGCTAATGCTCTTGGTATGAACTTATTTGCCCATACTAAAAACTTATTCTTAGCACCTGGTATTATTATAGCATTTCCTTTCTTATATCCGTTATAAGCTATCTGTGCAACTTCTTGTGCATTCATCAAAAGAGAGGTAGCCTTTTCATTTTTCACGATTTTAGATTTTTTTTGAAATCCAGTTTTTACTGCACCAGGGCATAAACAACTAACATTTATTCCATGCTCTTTTGCTTCTTCATGCAAAGCCTCTGTTAATGATAATACATAAGCTTTTGAAGCATAATATGTGCTCATTTTAGGTCCTGCTGAAAAAGCTGCTGTTGAAGCTACATTTAATATTCCTCCTTCACCATTTTCAATCATTTTATTAAGAAAATAATGAGTTAAATCTGTTAATGCCAAAATATTAAGTCTTATTAAAGTTTCCTGCTCTTTAAAATCTAATTCATTAAAATAACCAAAGAATCCTATACCAGCATTATTTATTAAGTTATCCACAATTAAATTTTTTTCATCCACAATTTCATACACTTTTTCACAAGACTTATCCACTGAAAGGTCAAGCCTTATAACTTCCACCTTAATATTATATTGATTTTCTAAAGTTTCTTTAGTTTTCAACAGTTTTTCCTTATTTCTAGCAACAATAATTAAGTTATGTTTATCACCTGCAAATAGTTTTGCTAATTCAAGGCCAATCCCTTCCGTTCCCCCTGTTATCAAAGTATATTTATCTATATTTTTCATTAACTTATCCTCTAATCTTTTTTATTAAATTATACCACGCTTGACCATATATATTTTTTAAGCCAAGCGTGGTTTTATATATTATATATACTTTTCTTCTATGCGAAAAGTCTCCATATATGTGTCACTATAAAACATACAATTATTCCTGTTACCGTTGGTATTAAAAATGCCAAAGCAGTCCACTTTAAACTATTAGTTTCTTTTTTTATCGTCAAAAGAGTTGTTGCACATGGATAATGTAACAAAGATAAAATCATCACATTAATAGCAGTAAGAGTAGTCCAACCATTAGCCACTAATAAATTTTTTAATTCCATAATATTATCCATCTCAACCATTGTAGATGTTCTTAAATAACTCATTATAATAATTGGAATAACAATCTCATTAGCTGGAAGTCCTAAAATAAAAGCCATTAGTATATATCCATCTACTCCTATTGCTTTAGCAAAAGGATTTAAAAACTCTGCACATAAACTTAATAATGTCCCATTACCTATTGAAATATTAGCAAAAATCCATATAACTACTCCTGCTGGAATTGCAATTACTATAGCTCTTCCAAGTATATATAAAGTTCTATCAAAAATGGATCTTACTATAACTCTCAAAAATTGTGGTCTTCTATAAGGTGGCAGTTCTAATATAAAACTTGATGGCATTCCTTTCAAAATAGTTTTAGATAATATACTAGATACAATCAAAGTAATTAATACTCCAAAAATTATTACAATAGTTACTGCTAATGCTGAAAACAACTTTCCACTATTTACTCCTAATACTCCACCACCAATAAATATCGATGAAATAGTTATAAGTATCGGAAATCTACCATTACAAGGCATAAAACAATTAGTTAATATAGATATAAACCGTTCTCTGGGCGAATTTATAATTCTACATCCAACGACTCCAGCTGCATTACAACCTAATCCCATACACATAGTTAAAGCTTGTTTTCCACATGAACCACACTTTTTAAATGCTTTATCTAAATTAAAAGCTATTCTTGGTAAATATCCTGAATCTTCAAGCAATGTGAACAATGGAAAAAAAATAGCCATTGGAGGTAACATAACAGCAACTATCCATGTTACTGAAGTATATATTCCATCTATTAATATACCTGAAACAACTTGTGGAAGCGATAAACTTATGAAAACCTTCCTAATCCATACTTCAATCCATCCAAAAAGACTTGCTAATAATTCAGAAGGATAATTAGCTAATGTTATTGTAATCCATAAAATTATAAGCAACATTAATATCATAATAGGAATTCCTGTAAGTTTTGAAACAAGTATCTTATCTATTTTTCTATTAGTTTTATCATAACCTTTTTTATATTCTACTACTTTAGATGCTACATCTTCTGCCTTATTAACTAAAGATTTTATAATAGAATCGCTCACATCTTTCTCTTGTTTTATTAAATGAATTTCATTTAAACTTTCTTTATCTATTTCATAATGACTTTTTATACTTTCTTCTATACTGTTGTTTCCTTCTAAAAACCTTAACGCCATCCATCTTAGTCTTCTTTTATCAACCACAATCTGTTCATCAAGAATATTTTCAACCCGCTTTACCCTATCTTCAATATCATCATCATACTTTATTATACTTTTACTATATTTCTTTTTATTTTTTATTACAAAATCTATTTTCTGTTTTAATTCCTCTATTCCTCTATTTTCTCTAGCAACTACTAATACTATAGACTCACTCAATTCATTTTCTAACAAATGTTTATTTATCACTATTCCTTTTTTCTTAGCTTCATCCATTAAATTTATGCATAATATGACCTTTTCTGTAATTTCAGATATTTGAAAAAATAAGTTTAAATTTCTTTCCAAAGATGTTGCATCTGCTACTACAACAATTAAATCAGGTTCATTAAAGCATATATAATTTCTTGCAATCTCTTCTTCCTCTGAGCTTGACAACAAGGAATATGTTCCCGGAATATCAACAATTTTTATATTTTTTCCTTCATATTCATAATACCCTTCAGCATTTGCAACTGTTTTTCCAGGCCAATTACCTGTATGTTGATTCATACCAGTAAGAGCATTAAAAACT
This sequence comes from Clostridium sp., assembly GCA_015058375.1. Lineage (GTDB taxonomy): Bacteria > Bacillota > Clostridia > Clostridiales > Clostridiaceae > Clostridium. Next base: position 48,738 of record SVCK01000010.1, on the reverse strand, counting down.
GTACTCTTCCCCACATTAGGATTTCCTGCCAAACAAATTTCATAGTCAATATCTCTATTTTCTTCATTTTTATCTAATGATATAATCTTTAGTCCTGTAGAGTTTTTAGTCAGCCCCATTGATTCCTCCTAATAATTTAAACTTACTACATTAATCATTTCACTCTCTTCTTCCCTCATAGCAATGACAGCACCACGTATTAAATATGCTGTTGGATCTCCAAAAGGACTTCTATACAAAGCTTCTATATTAGTTCCCTCTATTATTCCCAAATCAAAAAAACGCCTTCTAAGCTCTCCTTCTGCTGCTATACTTACCACTTTAACTATGGAAGATATTTCAGCCTCTTTAAGTTTCATTTTTTCTTCCCCTCGTTCATTATATTTTTATTCTTATTTGACTCATAGCCGTAGTTAATATTATTTATATGTAATAATTGTAATTCTTGTGTATAAAAATAAGGGATACAAGAATTTAAAATCTTATATCCCTTACATATTTAACTTAAGCTCTTAATAAACTTAGAACATTGTTAGCCATTTGATTTGCTTGGCTTAGCATAGCTTGCTCAACTTGAGATAAAATCTGATACTTAGAATATTCAGCCATTCCCTTAGCAATGTCTAAATCTCTTATTCTACTTTCTGATTCCTGTAAGTTTTCACTACTATTATCTAAATTAGCTATCGTATGTTCTAAACGATTTTGATATGCACCTAAATTTGCTCTTATATTTGATACCTTATTTATTGCTTCACTACACAAATCAATTGCATTGCCTGAATCATCTCTAGTAAGAACAGATAATTTATCTATATTTAAATCTAAAGCACTAACACCCTCTATACTTATTCCTAAAACTTGTTCAGCATTTGCACCTATTTGCAACTTTAAACTTCCACTATCACCGCTGACGTCTGGATCTGGATTTGCTTCTGCCTCTTTAGCACTAACCTGAAAAGTGTATGTTAGTTTCTTTCCATCATCACTTACAGTTCCTGTTTCACCCAATAATGAAACATCATTAAAAGATTTTAATCCCATATAATCATCATCTATTTCATTCGTAAAATATAGTCCTGGCTTATCACTTAAATCATATTCCAATACATATATAAATGCCTCATCTTCTTTAACTGTTCGCGAAGTGAAATCTTCTTCACTTAATTCACCTTCATCACCAATTATTCTCCATTGTCCTGTAACATTAACCTTTTTGCCTCCATTATAAGTCAAACTTATAGTTTGTGAGCCCGGCTTACTTAAGATACTTCCTACAATTGGTTCTAAAGGTTTCCTTAGCCTTTTAGTAATTTGATTTTCTATATCTTCAATAAAGTTTTTAACTTTATCTTGAATAGCATCCATATTAGGAATATCTATCTTTCCATGATTATCTATATTTCCTCCTTGGTCAATAATAGATCCACTTCCCGTTAAAGAACCACCACTTTTTACTACAATTGAAGAACCACTTGTAATAGTTAATGTACCTTCACCATAGTTAATACTACTACTAACTTCTACTCTTCCATAAACAGATCCATTTACTCCACCATCAAATACAATACCACTTGAAATATTACCAGTTGCTCCACTACTATCACCAATGTTAGTGGTTGAACCTATACCGCCTTTAGCTTTTATAACTGCTGTTTCTCCATCTATATTAACAGTATCAGATACAGCATTTTTGCCACCACCAATACCTGCTGCATATGTTCCACCAGTAGCATTAACAGTTCCACCTGTTATATTAACTTCACTTCCAGTTCCTTGAGCTCCACTTCCAATACCCGCTCCATTTTCTCCGCCTGTAGCTATTACAGTTCCTCCTGTTATATTGATGATACCTCCTGATTTTCCTGCCGCACCACCAATACCTGCTCCATCTTTTCCGCCTGTAGCTATTACAGTTCCACTACTTATATTTATAGTTCCAGAATTATTTCTTCCACCGCCGATACCTGCATATGTTGTTCCACCTACAACTGTTAACTTTCCTTCTCCAGTTATATCTAATTTTCCGGTTTCACTAACTTCTATACCAGCTCCAAATACATTTGAAGTAATTGAATTTTCTCCAACTAAATCTAATGTTAAACTTGAATTCTGCCCTACAGTAATTCCATTTATAACAGGGAATGTATTTACATCACCGTCAATATGTCCAACTCTTGCATTAATATGAGCATTATTTAAAGTAACTTTAGCCTCAATATTATCCTGAATTACAACATTTACTCCAAGTGCTCCTGTTCCTTTTAATGTATACTCTCCATTTTTATTAATTGTAAGAGTTTTTCTATCTTCATCATATTCAATACCATCAATTGATGAAATATTCGATAAGTCAATTGTATTACTACTTTCTACAGTTGTTGGGATTGTTGGGGTTGTCGGCGTAGTTGGAGTGGTTGTGGTTGTTCCTCCATTTTTTATAGTATCTCCATAATTAGTAGTAGGAGCTGTTCCTGCTCCGCTTTTTGAACCTCCACTACTTACATTTATTTCATCAGGATACTTATTGAACACAGACTCTTTCTCAGTATCTAACTTAAATAAGCCTGAATTTTCACTTGTGGCTTCATTTGGTAATAGATCTGAATCTGTTAAGCTTCCTGATATCAAACTTCCATTTCCTTCTCCTACTATTGAAGTTAAGTCCCGAATGAAACTAACTGACTCCTCATCTCCAAATCTACTAGCAAAATCATTTGTATTATTATATCTAGTATTATCTTTTATAACATCATCTAAGCTTTTTCCATTAATCATTTGCGCTAAAACTAATCCTAGACCTTTTCTTATATTATCACCTGTTATTTCCGATTCTCCACTAGCTAACTGTCCAAGATACATACATGCCAAATATCCAGTCCCATAGTTCTTAATAGCATCTTTTTGTTGATTGGAGCTTGTATTAGTTAATGAATATTCTCTTAATGCACTCTTAATTTCATCATTAGTGCTTGAAGTAGTTATACCCATAGCTCTATTAACAAAATCATTACAATTAGCAAATCCTCCTGACGAAGTCTGAGCCATACCTTCTATAAACCATAAAGGATATTCAATAGATTTATTTTCAGTTGCAGAACCCTTTTCATATCCTGTCATTCCTACTGTTAAAGCTTCATCCATAAAAGCATGTACAAATTCATGAGATATAATAGTTTCTAAATATGTTCTACTATCTTCTTGAAGACTACCATCTCCTTTAAAATTTAATACTCCTACATTAACTGTTAACTGAAATGGAATTACGTTATACTTTGAGTTAGCTCCTGTTGTACCTACTGATGCTAATACAGTTAACCCTGATCCTCCTGAATTATTCATTATTTTTAGTCCTATCCCTGTTTCAGATTCTTTTAAATAGTCAAAAGCAGGTGAAAATGTATTTATAATTTTATTAACAGCCTGTGGTACTATTTCATTTTTCAATGTATCTTTCAGCTTATCATATCCTGCAACTGTATTTTTTATTTCTGGAACATCACATGGATTTGCCTTAAAATATAAAGAATCATCTAAATCAACTACACTTATTGCTACTAAATCATTACTTTTTAAGCTTCCATCTAAAAGCTTCATGTCATTAAATTCAGTAGTACTTGATATTCTAGTTACTTCTTCAATTAATTGACCAACTTCCGTCTGGATTAACTTTCTATCCTCATCTGTAACTGTACCACTAGCTGATTGAACCGATAGTTCTCTAATTCTTTGAAGTACATTATGAACTTCACTTAAAGCACCATCTGCTGTCTCTATTAGTGAAATTCCATCCTGTGCATTTCTAGATGCTTGATTTAAACCACGGATCTGTGCTCTCATCTTTTCACTAATACTAAGGCCTGCTGCATTATCACTTGCTCGATTTATCTTATACCCTGAAGATAATTTTTCTGCCATCATAGACTGCTTCCTTGTTGTAGTATCTAGCAATCTAGTTGTATTCATTGCTGATAAATTATGTGCTATTCTCATTTTTTATCCCCCTTATTTTTTAATCCCAAAATCCTGTAGTTTCTAACTTCATATCTTTTCTGCATACTGGACATATATATTTATCTTTTAAAATAGCTACATCTTCATGGCAAATTGAACACTTAGTAATCAATTCTATGTCTTCTCCACTTTTAAGTTTTGCATTTAACTTTGTAGCTTGTTGAATTTCATTGCAGTTATCACAAATAACTGCAACATTCTCCATGATAAAATTTTTTATCTCATTACCGCTAAGTCTTTTATTAAATTCCTCTAATTCATCTTTTGAGAATACTTTATTTACTAAATTCACATTACAAGATGATAATCCGCATCCCAAATTAAGTTCTTTATTATAACCACATTGGCATAAAACCTTATATGTCATTCCCACAATTATCCTCTCCTCATATAAATTATACCACTTATTTTTACTTTTATTAACCTTTTTTACATATAATACAAAACCATATTTTTCACTTAACATTTCTCTTCCTTTATAAAACAAAAAAACATCACCAATTTATTCATTGATGATGTTTTTCTATATAAATTTATTATCTTATTTGTCCATTACCGTAAATTATATACTTATTAGTAGTAAGTTCATTAAGACCCATAGGTCCCCTTGCATGAAGCTTTTGAGTACTTATTCCGATTTCTGCTCCAAAACCAAATTCTTCTCCATCAGTAAATCTAGTTGATGCATTAACATATACAGCAGCTGCATCTACCTTCTGTAAAAATGTTCTTGAGTTATCATAATTCTTTGTAACTATCGCTTCTGAATGACCTGTTCCATATTTATTAATATGATCAATAGCTTCTTGAAGAGTATCAACTACCTTTATACTAATTATATAATCAGTATACTCTTTACCCCAATCCTCTTCTGTTGCTTTATTTATATCATTAACAATAGTCATAGTTCTTTCATCGCCTCTGATTTCAACATTTTTTTCTCGTAAGGCTTTAATTATAACAGGTATAAATTGTTTAGCAACTGATGAATGAACTAATAATTTTTCCTCTGCATTACATACTGCTGGTCTACTTGTTTTTGCATTTATAACTATATTTTTAGCCATCTCTAAATCAGCTTCACTATCTACATAGACATGGCAATTTCCTGTTCCTGTTTGTATTACTGGCACTGTTGAATTTTGAACAACTGCTTGAATAAGTCCAGCTCCTCCTCTTGGTATAAGAACATCAATATAATCATTTAACTTCATCATTTGAGATGCTACTTCTCTACTCGTATCTTCAACAAGTTGAACACATTCTGCTGGAAGACCTGCTTCCTTAATTCCTTCACTTAAAGCTTTTACAACAGCTATATTAGAATTGATAGCTTCACTTCCACCTCTTAAAATAACAACATTCCCTGATTTCAAACAAAGTCCTGCTGCATCAGATGTCACATTAGGTCTCGCTTCATATATAATTCCAATAACCCCAAGTGGAACTCTTTGCTTACCTATTTGTAATCCATTTGGTCTTTGCCACATTCCTGTAATCTCACCTACAGGATCTTTTAAAGCAGCTACTTTTCTAAGACCATTTGCCATACCTTCAATTCTCTTTTCATCTAAAGAAAGTCTATCAAGCATAGCTTTCGATACACCTTTTGCCATTGCCCTTTCCAAGTCTTTTTTATTTTCTTTAATAATTTCATTCTTGTAGGTAATTAGCTTTTGTGCCATTAACTCTAATGCTTGATTTTTCTTTACTGTACCAGCATTCATAAGTTCATAAGATGCTACTTTTGCCTTTTGCCCTTTTTTAATTAATTCGCTCAAATTATTCGCCCCCAATATTATTTTTTACCTATAAATAAAGTTCCAACTTCTTTGCCTTCTAATATATCAACTAAAATTTCAGGATTTTCTCCATTAGTTAGAACCATATCTATCCCTGCCTCTGCTACACATTTTGCCGCTTCAAGTTTAGTTATCATTCCACCAGTTCCTACACTACTTCCTGCACCACCTGCACAATCTTCTAATTCTTTTGTTACTTTTTCCACTACACTTAACATTTTTGCTGATTCATTTTTTCTTGGATCTCCATTATAAAATCCATCTATATCTGATAAAATAACTAATAAATCAGCTCTGCATAATTTAGCAACTATAGCTGATAAATTATCGTTATCTCCAAACTTAACTATATTTTCAATTTCATCAATAGATACAGTGTCATTTTCATTTACTATTGGTATTATTCCATTTTCCATTAATGTTTCAAATGTATTAATAACATTCTCCCTTATATGATCATCTTCAACTACATCTCTTGTTAATAGCACTTGACCAACTATATGGCTATATTCTCCAAAGAATTTGCTATATATATGCATAAGTTCACATTGGCCAACAGATGCAACTGCCTGCTTTTCTCTTATAGTATTTGGTTTCTTCTTTAACTTTAGTTTATTCACTCCTACAGCAATAGCCCCTGATGAAACTAATACTATTTGCTTACCTGCATTTTGTAAATCTGATATTACTCTTGTAAGCTTCTCAATTCTTCCTAAATTTATGTTGCCATTTTCATAGGTTAGAGTTGATGACCCTACCTTTACAACTACTTTTTTTGCATCTTTAATTTTATTTCGTAAGTCCATTTCTATAACCCCTTAACTTCTGTTATTTCTTACATTTCATATTACTATACCTCGTTCTTATTATCAACTTTACTCAAAAAAGACAACATATTTTTCTCTCGTAATTTTTGAAATGTAACCTTAAGTATTGAATATATGGGAACTATACAAAATGCCATTAATGGACCTCCTATAGATACTGCTCCTACCACTAAAAATATGTCTGTAATAGGATGTATTTTCATAGCTCTTCCCATAATAAAAGGAACAACAACTCTTCCCTTTAATGTCTGTGCAACTAAAACTAATATTGATAACCTCAAAATCATATAAGGTCCTACTATTATTGCTATAATATATGGAATTATCATTGAAATAAAGAATCCTATAAAAGGTATAAATGCTAATACAAAAGTTACAGATGCTAGAAGTATTGCACTTGGCATCTTTATAATTTTATAACCAATAAACACCATAGTAGCTAAAGATAATGCTACAGTCGCCTGCCCAACTACATAAGTTGAAAGAATTGCATCACTCTTTCCTAATATATCATCCGTAACTTCCTTATATTTAGAAGGTACATATTTTAATATTGTTGGTTTAAATTTATCTCCATCTTTAAGCAGAAAGAAAGTTATTAATATAACTAATAAAAAATCCGAAAAAATTGTTAAACCTAAATCAAATATATCTTTAACATTAAGCATAAGTACATTTAAATAAGATATTAATTGACTTAACACATTTTGAATAAATGCTTTTACAGTTTCATTCGCCATATATCCATTAATTCTATTTACAAATTTCTCATTATTTATAAAAATCATAGCCATATCTCTCAACTGAAATAACTGTAGCAAAAAGTATTCTCCAAAATATTTTACTATTCCACAACACACAAAAGCTAATATGACTAATGTAAGTAATGACGCTCTAGATTTCTTCATTCCCCGTTTTATAAATATATTGTTTAGTGGTTTTAATATGTAAAATAAAAAAACACCAAACAGTATAGGTGTTATTATTACTAATACCAACACATTAAAAAATTCTTTTAGTATTGTGACTCTTTTTAATAATAGCAAGAATAAAACTGTAAGATTAGCTATAATCAAATTATAAATAGCATTTTTCTTTTTCATAGTACCACTCCTTTTAGCTACTTTTATTTTGTGCTTACTATGAAAAAAAATTCACCATTTGGTGAATTTAATAGTTTATTAGACCAATACTTTCCTTATAGCCTTAGCTACACCATCATTATCATTGGTATCTGTTATATACTTAGCTATTTTTTTTATTTCGGGAATAGCATTTTCCATAGCTACTGTTTCTGTAAACTCCGTAAACATAGAGTAATCATTAAAACTATCACCCATAATCATAACTTCTTCTTTTTTTATCTCCATTTTATCTGCAACTTTAGCTAATATAATTCCCTTTTGTGCATCCTTATTTGTAATTTCTATATTATCAACAAAAGAAGATGATACTGCTAAGCCATCTATCTTCTCAATTTCAACTCTTGCTTTATTAATTGTTTCAACACTTTTATGAAAAGCAAATATTTTTCTTACCTCTATTGTTCCTTCATAAAAATCTTCACATTCACTAATATACTTTAATCTACCAAATCTAGGATCATTTTTTGCACTTTCTAAACACTGTTCAAAAGATTCTATTTTATAAAAATTTTGTATCATCTGTGCAAATCCCTTAAGTGCGTCTTCTTTTGTATTTGGTGTATATATTCCATCGCTTGTAAAGACCTGCGCCTTAATTCCAAACTTATTCATAATATTAAAGATTTGTCTTAATATTTTCTTATCTATATTTACAGTTTCTATTATATTTCCATCACAATCCCTGTATTCTGCGCCATTAGAAACTATACACTCACATCTTAAATTATATTCTTCTAATACAGGTTTAACATCTAGATAGTCTCTTCCTGTTGCAATTGCAAAGTGTATTCCCTTATCTTGTGCTTCTTTTATTGCTTTTAAATTTTCATCACTTATTTTATGTTTCTTATTAAGTAAAGTTCCATCCATATCTGATGCTATTATTTTTATCATAACTTTTTCTCCTCCATTGTTTTTATCCTTATTATAGATTATACTTCATTCTAGATTTTTATATAATTATTTTTTTATTTTGACATTATTCAAAACGAAAATCCAAAATTAGCACTATCTTTTTTAATAATTCTGTATTACAATTAAACATGCATATTTATTAAATAGGAGGGTAGTTTTATGAATAAAAATTCAAATTCTACATATAATACATCTTCGCTTCTAAAATTCATAATACCGTCTATCATAGGAATAATCCTATTTATGACACCAATAAAGATAAATGGTGAATTTACTATACCAATTGCGTTTTTATCAAATTATTTAGTAACTAAATTATCAGATATTCTGCCAATGACAGCTGTTATTATAGTTTCTATATCTGCTATTGGAAGTATTTTTATTAAGATATTTAAAACCAAAAACGAACTTATAAATTCTTTATTTAATGTAACACCTATATGGCTTTTAGGAAGAATTACTGGCATGATTTTAATTATTCTTACTTATTTTAAAATCGGTCCTGAATTCATCTGGTCTGATTCTACTGGTGGTACTGTTTTATACAGTTTAATCCCTTTATTAGTTTCAGTATTCCTATTTGCAGGATTATTCTTACCACTTCTTCTTAATCATGGGCTATTAGAATTTGTTGGTTCATTACTTACTAAAATTATGAGACCATTATTTAATTTACCAGGAAGATCATCAATCGATTGTATAACTTCATGGCTTGGAGATGGTACTATAGGAATTCTTTTAACAAGTAAGCAATATGAAGAAGGTTTTTATACAAAGAAAGAAGCTGCTATAGTAGGTACTACATTCTCAGCAGTATCTATAACTTTCTGTTTAATGGTTATAAGCCAAGTTGGATTATCACATATGTTTATACCTTTTTACTTAACTGTTACAGGTGCTGGAATATTCGCAGCAATTATTCTACCTAGAATATATCCTTTAAAACAAAAACCTGATACATATATTGATGGTTCAAATAGAAAAGAAAATATTGACGCAATACCTAATGGGTACACAGCATTTTCTTGGGGAATAGAAAATGCTATAAAAAGAGCAGAAGCAAATTATGGCCTTAAGACAATACTTGTTGATGGATTTAAAAATATTATAGATATGTGGCTTGGAGTTTTACCTATTGTTATGGCAATGGGCGGAATTGCTCTTATGATTGCAGAATATACAAGTATTTTTCAATGGCTTGGAACACCATTTATTCCTTTATTAAATTTATTACATGTTCCAGAAGCAACTCAAGCTTCTCAATCACTTGTTGTTGGCTTTGCTGATATGTTTATCCCTTCAGTTTTAGCAACAACTATTCAAAATGAAATGACTAGATTTATAATTGCATGTTTATCAGTAACTCAACTAATTTACATGTCTGAAGTTGGAGGATTATTATTAGGTTCAAAGATTCCTGTAGATTTAAAAGATTTAATAATAATATTTTTAGAAAGAACTTTGATTACTTTACCATTCATTGTTCTTGTAGCTAATTTTATATTTTAATATAATAAAAAAGAAAGCCTTATTTAAAATGGTACCATTTTAAATTGACTTTCTTTTTTCCTTTTTAAACTATAATATTAATTAAACTTTTAACTTCCTATATCTATTAAATGCAGCCATAATCTCCTGTTTTCTTGGCATAGCCAGATTTCCACTATTACATACTGCAATTAATCCATTCTTATTCATAAATCTAATAACCTCATCAGTAACTTCTTCTAAAGTCATAGAATTATTTACTATCTTCTCTTCAGCAAACTTCATTATATAACCTATTGATGTTACTTGCTCGCTATCAACTATCTGTTCTACTGCTCTTAAATCAATCTTTTCCTTATTTATATCAAGCCCATCAATTCCTAAAGTCTTTATCTTAACTCCTTTAGGCCCTCTTTCAATGCTTCCTTTTTTAATACTTCTTTTAAAATCAACTACAATGTCTAAATCATTATTATTTATTCTTTCTAATATCTTTCCACTACTTAAACTCTTAGCTTTTTCAGTAACATCTTTTGGTTCATAAGAATCCATCTGTATAACAGTATCAGCTATATCAAAGTAATCTCCTGAACTTCCAACAACAATTATTGTAGAAATATTCTTTTCTTCATAAAGTCCTTTAACCACTTCAATAAAAGGAGTTATAGGTTCTTTTTCTTTAGCAACTAATTTTTGCATCACATCATCTCTTATCATAAAATTAGTTGCAGATGTATCTTCATCAATTAAAAATAGCTTTGTTCCACTTTCGATTCCTTCTACTATATTCGCAGCTTGTGACGTACTTCCACTAGCATTTTCACTACTAAACACCTTTGTATCCTTGCCATTAGGAAGATTATTTATAAATAAAGAAATATCATTCTTATGAATAACTCTACCATCTTCTGCTCTAACCTTTAATGCTGTCTCATCTGTTATAACAAACTCTCTTCCATCACCTTCTATATGATTATATACGCCTAACTCTAAAGCTCTTAATAATGTAGATTTACCGTGATATCCTCCACCTACAATTATACTTATACCTTGTTTAATACCCATTCCTGTTATCAAACCTCTATTAGGTGTATCAAAACTTACTTCCATGCTATTAGGTGCTATAAATTTCTTACCTTTAGCTAAAGGTTTTGTTGAAACTCCACTTTCTCTTGGAAGTATAGAATCATTTGCTACAAAAGCAACCAATCCCTTTTCCTTAAGATTTCTCCTTATATATGTCTGATCTTCTACTAACTTAACTCTATTTATTAATTTATTTTTATCAATATTATTATAAACAATTGAATTGTCGACTATCTGTGGTAAAAACTCATACAATATTTTTTCCAATTCTCTTGCTAGTACACTTCGTCCTCTTGCAGGAAAACCGACTTCAATTCTTACTTGTACTTCTTTTTCATTTACTATAACAGATGTTCTATCTAAAATTTCTTGAGGGCATCTACTTATAGCTATAAGTCCACTTTTTCCCGAACCAAAAACTCTCTTGCCATAAACATTAATATTCTTAAAAAATAATCTTGTAAGAAAATCCTGAGTAGCTATTCTCTTATAATCTTCATCAAATAATTTGCTTGGAATTTGAGCCATCTTTTGATTCATTATAATTCTTACTTTTGATGGTGCTGCAAAAGGATCACCTTGAACATGATCTATAGATAATATATATTTATTAAATTCATATTCTCCTTCTAATGACTTATATGACTTATAGCCTTTTCCATCAATACTATATAACATCTTCTTTAAATCATTTAGATTTTTCATTCTTCTTCTCCTCTCCTAACAATTCATCTATTAATTTTTCTCCCATTCTTCTATACATATTACTCATTGAAATCATTGAAGCAATTAATAAAAATTTATCTTCATACTCTACTTCTTCATTTTTTATCTTCTCTACTTCACTATAAAAAAACTTTGTAAATTTATCACTATTATCCTTGTTTACTTCAAGATATTTAGTATATACCCCTTTCAAATCATATTCTTCTCCCTTTTCATATTTCTCAACAATTGGAGCTAGAATAGTTTTTATATCATTTATTGATAATATCCCTTTGAATTCATATATCAAACTCATTAATATTAGATGCTCTTTAGTATACTTTTTATTTTTTATTGCCATTAATAACTTTGCTTTTGCATAATTATTAATCATTGTTTTGGTTAATACTTTATCATCATCATCTCTTTTTAAATTTGATAACTTTCCTTCAAACAGTTGAATTACTTGATCCATATATAAATCTAAATCTGGTATATCGCTAAGTTGAATTTTATTATCTATATCCAACTCATCTACAAACTTTAATATCTCTTCTCTTTTCATTCAAACACCTCTATATGTAGTTATTAAAACTACTTATTGTTTTGTACATATATAATATTAATAGTATAAATAAGATATTTCAAGAAAATACTATAAGAAATTGACTTAATCCATGTTTTTTTAAAAAATTTAGCCTTTGACATTCAATTAACTAAATATGATAATATTTATATAATATAACGTAGTTTTAAAAACTATATATTGCATTATGGAGGTGTGAAAAATGTCAAAATACTTACGAGAACCCGTAAACAGTTTAACTCATCTTATAGGAGCAATTTTATCTGTTATTGGACTAATTGCTTTAACAATCAAGATCAACTTTATTGAAAGGTCTTTCATTGACTATATCGCTATTTTAAGCTTTGGTATAAGTATGATTTTACTTTATAGTGCTTCAGCTACATATCACTCAATTATATGTAAAGATTCAGTTATTAAAATATTTAAAAAAATAGATCATTCTATGATTTTTGTTCTTATAACTGGTTCTTATGCACCACTATGTTTAATATCACTTCAAAATTCATTGGGATATTCTTTGTTTACTGCTGTTTTAACTTGCGGAATAATTGGTATTATATTTAAATTCTGCTGGGTTACTTGTCCTCGTTGGCTAAGTAGTGCTATTTATATAGGTCTTGGCTGGTTTGCAATTTTTGCAATCTATCCTTTATCAAAAGTCTTAGCTTCAACAGGATTATTTCTTCTTGTTTTTGGAGGAGTGTTATATACAATAGGTGGAGTAATTTATGCTCTAAAAAAAGATAAAATTAAGGTTGGACTTTTCGGAACACATGAAATATTTCATATCTTCATAATGTTAGGTAGTTTATGTCATTATTTATGCGTGTTCTTCTATGTATTGTAATTTTAAAAAAGGTATGCAGAATAAGTGAAGTTATTCTGCATACCTTTTACTTTTCTATTACTAAATCCTTAAATTCAGCTTTTATCGCATTTGCAACTTCTTCAGCATTTGCTTCGATTTGCGTTCCAATCTTTCCACCACTAAATATTATTGTTTCAAAATCTTTTGCTGTTTCATGAAAAAATGTTTTAAATAATTTTTTCATAGCTAATGGTGAACATCCACCTCTTATATATCCTGTATATTTATTAATATCTTTAACATGAATCATTTCAACTTTCTTTTCTCCAGCAGCTTTTGCAGCCTTTTTTAAATCAAGTTCTTCACCTACTGGTAATACAAAAACATAAAATTCCCTTGAATTACCTTGTGTGACTAATGTTTTAAAAACTGTTTGAGGGTTTTGATTAAGTTTTTCTGCTACCGCTAATCCATCTATCTTTCCATCTTTATTTTCATATTCATAAGTTTTATATGAAATTTTATTTCTATCTAAGAATCTCATTGCATTTGTTTTTTGTACCTTCATCTTTGTCACCTCTACTAACTTTCTTTACATATTAATTATAACTTTTATTTGCTTATTTTAATTACTAATTTTATAAATTTGATAATAATATGACTTTTTTTAAATACTATTCTAGTTCTTAAAGTATATTTTATATGTTATAATAACCAAATGAATAATAAATGAAATGAGGTTGAAATAATTGATAACTGTATCAAATGTTAGTTTAAGATATGGCGGACGTAAATTATTTGAAGACGTAAATTTGAAATTCACTGCAGGTAACTGTTATGGTGTTATCGGTGCTAATGGTGCTGGTAAAAGTACATTCTTAAAAATATTATCTGGTGAAGTTGAACCTAACACTGGGGAAGTTTCTATAGATCCAAATACTAGAATGTCAGTTCTAAAACAAGATCATTATAAATATGATGAATTCGAAGTTCTTGAAACTGTAATCATGGGTAATGAAAGATTATATCAAATAATGAAGGAAAAAGATGCTCTTTACGCTAAAGAAGATTTTTCTGATGAAGATGGAATAAGAGCTTCTGAATTAGAAGGTGAATTTGCTGACCTTAACGGATGGGAAGCAGAATCTGAAGCATCATCTTTATTACAAGGTTTAGGAATTGGAACTGAATCTCACTACAAAAAAATGTCAGAACTTACTGGTGCTGAAAAGGTAAAAGTTCTTTTAGCTCAAGCATTATTCGGCAACCCAGGAATATTAGTTCTAGACGAACCTACTAACCACTTAGATTTACAATCAGTTAATTGGTTAGAAGATTTCTTATTAAATTTTGAAGGAACTGTAATAGTTGTATCTCATGATAGACACTTCTTAAATACAGTTTGTACTCAAATGGCTGATGTTGACTTTGGTAAAATCAAGCTATATGTTGGTAACTATGATTTTTGGTATGAATCAAGCCAATTAGCTCTTCAAATGTCAAAAGATCAAAACAAGAAGAAAGAAGAAAAAATTAAAGAGCTTCAAGATTTTATTGCTAGATTTAGTGCTAATGCTTCTAAGTCAAAACAAGCAACATCTCGTAAAAAATTATTAGATAAGATTACTTTAGATGATATAGAACCTTCAAGCAGAAGATATCCTTTCGTTGGATTTAAACCTGAAAGAGAAGTTGGTAATGATATTCTAACTGTTAAAGGTCTTTCAAAAACAATTGATGGTGTAAAAGTATTAAATAACATAGATTTTTTAGTAAATAAAAATGATAAAATAGCTTTAGTAGGTAATGAAATAGCTGTTACTACATTACTTAAAATATTAGCTGGTGAAATGGAACCTGATGAAGGAGAATATAAATGGGGTGTAACAATTACTACTTCATACTTCCCAAATGACAACTCAGAATACTTTGATGACTGCCATCTTTCATTAGTTGACTGGTTAAGACAATATTCTGATGAAAAATCAGAAAGTTACATAAGAGGGTTCTTAGGTAGAATGTTATTCTCTGGAGAAGAAGCTTTAAAAGAAGCTAGCGTATTATCCGGAGGAGAAAAGGTTAGATGTATGCTATCTAAAATGATGCTTTCAAATGCTAATGTATTAATGTTAGATCAACCAACTAACCACCTTGACCTAGAGTCTATCACTGCTGTTAATAACGGATTAAAAGACTTTAACAGTAATATAATATTTGCTTCTCATGACCATCAATTTGTACAAACTATAGCAAACAGAATTATTGATATAAAAGATGATGGATCTATAGTTGATAGAAATATGACTTTTGATGAATATTTAGAATTTAGTAAAAACAATAATTAATATTAAAGAATAGGCTTTAACACAATAGATAAGTTTGTGTAAACAAGTTTATTATTAAAAAATATTACTGGAAATTTTGATTTCCAGTAATATTTTTTTTGATTAACCCCTTTATATTGGATAAAATCTAGCATATACCTTCTTAAAACTATAAGAATACAAAAAAGACAGTAGGTACATTTGAATTTACACAAATCTACTTACTGTCTTTTCTATTTAACAAATAATATTTTTAATAGATGTGAATATTAAAATCACTTGCTTTAATATAACCTATCTCCTTACTTAATTCATCATGCCTTCTAACCTTTATCCATTCAACACCATTTAAATCAATAGTTCTTCCTAAATCATCAAGTAATGTTCCTTCAATTATTAAACCTATAGGTATAGCTAGATTATGGGGATGCAAACGAAATATTGTAGTTCTTCTAGCATTTCCACTAGCATCACTATTAATTGGATTATACCAAATTTGCTCTTTATCATCTGATTCATTTACTGATGTTTTCATTGCTAATGCTGATTTTGCATGCACTAGCACAAATGATATTATTACAATTAAACCTAGTATCTTTTTCTTCATAAATATCTCCTTCTGGTTTTTAATAAATATTTATTAATTCCTTTTATAATATTATTATTTACAGAAATTCAATATTTTTTCACAATCACTTATATTAAAATATAAGTTTAGAAAATATAGAAAGGAGTATCCCTATAGTAGCTTTCTAACTTCTAAAGTGACACTCCAATTTTAATATCTTCTATTAATTATTTTTTATACTTAACATGTAATATTTCATGAGCTTTTCCATGACCTGGTTCACCCATATATACTTCATACATCTTCTTTACTGCTGGATTTTCATGTGACTTTCTTATAGATGCATTCTTATCTTGGTCATATAAAACAGATGCTCTTACTGTTTTAATATCCACTTTTTCTATATCTAAATTATTTACGTGAGGTTGACCTCCTCCGTTAACGCATCCACCAGGACAAGCCATAACTTCAACAAAATGATATTTGTTCATCATTCCACTTTCCATAAACTTAGTTAAATTCTTAGCTCCATGGATAACAGCTACGTTAACATCAATATCTCCAACTTTAACAGTAGCTTCTTTAATTCCTTCTAATCCTCTAACTTCAGTATAGTCAACTCTATCTAATTCTTTATTTTCAACAAATTCCTTTGCTGTTCTGATAGCAGCTTCCATAACACCACCTGTTGCTCCAAATATAACAGCAGCACCAGTATATTCTCCCATAGCAGGATCAACTTCTTCATCTTCTAATTTAGCAAACTGAATTTTAGCATCTTTTATCATTTTTGCTAATTCTCTTGTTGTTAAAACAGCATCAACTTGTCTTAAACCGTTAATTTCCATTTCTTCTCTATCAGCTTCAAATTTCTTAGCAGTACAAGGCATTATTGTAACTGTAAATACATTTGAAGGATCTATATCTGATATATGTGGATAATATGTTTTACTTACTGTACCAAATATTTGTTGTGGTGACTTAGCTGAAGATATATTATCTAATAATTCAGGATAATAATTTTCAACTTGTCTTATCCATCCTGGACAACATGAAGTAAACATTGGAAATGGTCCATTATTTTTAATTCTTTCTATAAGTTCAGTTGCTTCTTCCATTATTGTTATATCAGCACCAAAGTTAATATCGAATATTTTATCAAATCCTAATTGTCTTAATGCTGCATATATTTTTCCAGTTACATCTTGTCCATATCCCATTTTGAATAATTCACCCATAGCTGCTCTTACTGCTGGTGCCATAGCAACTATAACATGCTTATCTGGATTAGCTAATGCTTCTTTAACTCTATCCATATGACTCTTTTCATTTAAAGCTCCAACTGGACATGCTGCAACACATTGTCCACAAAGTAAACAATTTGTATCATCAAAGCACTTTTGTTCTGTAGTAGTAACCATTCTAGTTCCATTGACATTTGCTATTTTAATAGAACCAGTTCCTGTTTTAGTTGCACAAGCAGCTTGGCATCTACCACATAATACACATTTAGTTCTATCTATTGTAATTGACTTACTTCTTTCATCAACAAACTCATCTCTTTCTTTTGGAAGAAAAGGAGTTGTTGCTTTTCCTTTTGATTTTATAACCAACTTTAAAAGTTCGCAATTTTCTCTTCTTGTACATGAACCACACTTAAATTCATGTTTATTAAGTAAGGTTGAAACTCTAGTTTTTACTCTTTCTTTAACTTTTTCGGTATCTGTTCTTATTACCATTCCATCTTCTACTTTTGTTAAACAAGCTAGTGATAAGTTATTCTTTCCTTCAACTTCAACTGCACAAACCCCACATTTACCTACGTTTCCGCATTCCTTTAAATAACATAAAGTAGTAATGTCTATACCATTGTTTCTAGCCGCTTCTAAAATTGAAATTCCATCTTCTACTTGGTATGATTCACCGTTTATAACGACGTTTTTCATTGCCTAAGTACCTCCCTATATTGATGTTTTAAAGATAATTTTCTTTTTTTTTCCTATATAAAACTCACAAGTAATAGTTTAACATATTAAAAACATAAATCACTAATTTTCAGACAATTATTAATTGGCAATTTAAGCTTATTTTTGATTTTTAAACTAGTTAAACAATATTACCAATATTACAAACTACAAGTAGTGGACTTTAGCGTCGTATTATTCTAAAATTGATATTAGATAATTCTTAGATTAGCGAGGTAATTATGATTAAAGTTTATAATAGACAAAATAAAATTTATGAAGAAGAAAAAGTTGCTGGTGATACTTATTTGAAATGGTGCTATGAATCACCTATTGGTAAGAGCTTTACTGAACTTTTTATTAAGAAAAAGATATTTTCAAAAATCTATGGGAAATATTGCGATACAAAGTTCTCTACAAAAAAAATTAATTCTTTTATTCAAGATTTTGATATTGATATGAATATTGCAAAAAAGAATTCTTCAGATTTTACATCTTTCAACGACTTTTTTATTAGAGAATTACATGAAAGTTCAAGACCTATTGATAAAGATTCTTCTACTCTTATTTCTCCTGGTGATGGAAGACTATTTGCCTATGAAAATATATCTATGAATAATCTTCTTCAAGTAAAATCTATACATTATAGTTTATCTGAACTTATTGGAGATGATAAAATTGCAAAAGAATATGAAGGAGGAATATGTCTTGTTTTAAGGCTTTGTCCAACAGACTATCACAGATTTCATTTTGTTGACTCTGGAATTCCTAATGTTAATCACTTTATTAATGGTAATTATTATTCGGTTAATCCTATTGCACTAGAACGTATTCCAAAATTATATTGTCAAAACAAGCGTGAATGGTCTATTTTCAAATCTGACAACTTTGGTGATATTATACATGTTGAAGTTGGTGCTACTTGTGTTGGTACAATTATTCAATCTTATATACCTAATCAAAGAGTTGAGAAAGGTGATGAGAAAGGCTTCTTTAAATTTGGAGGTTCAACAACCATTTTATTCTTTAAAAAAGATAAAGTTAAAATTGATGAAGATATACTTACTCAAACTGCACTTGGTTTTGAATGTAAAGTAAAACTAGGTGAAACTATAGGTAAAAAAATTTAATATTCTTAAGATATAGGGGCTTTTTATAGCCCCATTAGAGAATGATTTGCTCATTCTCCTTTAATACTACTTATAAATTGATTATATTTTTCTTTTGTTCCGAACAAATCATTCGGAATAAATATTGTAAAAGTTGTTATGTTTTTTAGTCTCTTAGGAAAGATACAAAGTAATGTATAATCATTACTTTTAATTATTTCTTTAACTGTATCGCTCTTCAAAACAACTGTAAATTTATCACACTTATATTTGTAAATATAATTCTTATATTCAATAATTTGTTCTTTATTTTTTTCTTTATCTTCAGTTTCTTCAAGCTTTTCAGTATTAACATTTTTTTTTAAAAACACTCTACATATTCCAATTAAATATGCAACTAATAATATTAAATTATTACTATCCCATCTATAATTGCATATTACAAATGAGATTAATAAAAATATAATTAGGAAAATACTCATCGCACAATAAGCTATATTTTTTACGTTTTTCTTAATAGATTCACTTTTTTGTAGCATTATAGCTATTTGTTTTTTAGATAAATTTTCATTACTATATTCATATACCATAACAACACCAATTTCTCATATTATTAATAGTATTATAATAATAATGTTGCTATTTTTCAATAATTATACAGCTACTGCTTGAATAGCTCTAATGAATGCAATAATAGCTGTACCAGCTGATTCAACAACAGCTCCTCCAATTGCAAGTATACATACTCCCCCCAATTACACACAATAATAAAGTATTATCTGAAGTATAAACACTTCCTGCATCTTTAACAACCATTGGTAAACGTACTGGTTCATAAGCAGCTCTCTCTATTCTAACTATAACACTTTGATATAGATCTTCACTAAGAATTTTATTCTTTGTTTCAATTGTAATTTCAATTACCC
Source organism: Clostridium sp. (assembly GCA_015058375.1). Taxonomy (GTDB): domain Bacteria; phylum Bacillota; class Clostridia; order Clostridiales; family Clostridiaceae; genus Clostridium. The sequence continues at coordinate 28,468 of SVCK01000010.1, read as the reverse complement.
CATATGCCTTAAGAGAAAGGCTGTATTTTTTAATATCTCCAGTTTTAAAACTAACATTTAAGCTTTCCAACATATCTATTATATTAGTTTGACTAAAGTCACATTCTATTCCAGGATGTATTTCCTTCAATAGTATGAACTTCATTACCACACAGTCAAACAGCCATTATTTTATTTTATTATTTATAATAACTCGTAATGAATTCTGTAAATAGTTAATAGATTTTTCTTCTAATACAACTAATTCTATATCCATCTCTTTAGCTCTTTTTATTACACTAAATTTTTGAGGTTGTTTAGTTGCTACTAATATTTTAACGACATTCTTACCCCCTAATCTATCACTATATATACTTAGTTCATTTAATGCTTCATCATCATATTTATCACTATCTTTGCAAGATATACATATTAGAACAGAATCTTTTATAGCTATAACATCAATTTCATTTTTAACAATTTCCGCATTAAATCCCCATGAAAACAATACTCCACATTTTACTTCATCAATTTCTTTTATACCTTTTACAGCCAAATAAGTTATTACTTCAAGCCACGTTCCACTTTTAAATAACATACTCTTTAGATAATTATTTTTAAATCTTGTACGTATTAAACTTTCATCTTTTTTAATTTCTATCCCATTTATGCTAATTAAATATTTAATGATTTTATTTAGTAATTCCAATTCGTTTTTGTTTATCTTATTTATATCAATATCAATGTTTTCTATTTGTTTATTATTATGTCTAAATATAGAGTTATCGTATAATTTCTGTTTATATCTATGCCATAAATCAATATTAAATAATATTTTTGTACTTATATCTATAACATCTTTTTTATCACATATATCAGTAGTATCTCTTATTACATTTGCTCCAGATAAATAAAAAACTTCCATCAAAGAAGTATCTTTCAAATCGCTATCTATAATCCTACATTTATCTGCAAATACATATCTTCTTTTATTCATAAAATCCACATATATACTCTGCATACCTAATTTCATTGACAATTTCAATAATAATAATGCTACAATTCTATCCCCTCCAGATAAATTGATTAATGCTCCATTATTTCTTTTTAAAATATCCTCTAAAAAATCCACACTATAATTATCAATAACTTCAAAAATTATTTCCTTATTACTTAAAATCTTTTTATAACATTCTTTACTTGCCTTTATCTTATCAGCTCTTTTTTTATCTATAATAAATACAATCTTATTTACTTTAAATTTATCTATTAAAAATAGAATTTCTTCACTATGTTCATCATACTGACTTATAATTCTATCAAATATCATGCGAATAACATCCTTTACAATCTTTTCTTCCTTTATTAGATTGCCCTATAAATAAAAAAAAATTACTTTCAAAAAGCACTTTACTTTTTGAAAGTAATTTAATGGCAGGGCGTATAGGAATCGAACCCATAATGTACCGTCCGTAGCGGTATGTTATATCCGTTTAACTAACACCCCAAATACATATCCATATTAACATAAACACCTTTCAATATCAAGTTTATTTCAAATTTATAGGTAAATATCTGAAAATTCTACTTCTAATTGCTCAATTCTACTTCTTCTTTTAAACATACAATCATTATTATCCACTTCTACTAAAACTCTAGGTAATGTAACTATAAAATTAGAACCTTCTCCGTAATTACTAACTAATTTTATATCTCCTCCGTGTGCCCTACACAAGTAACTTACCAAGTCCAATCCTATTCCGCTTCCTTTAAACTCACTCTTTTCTCCTGATTTAGCTTGTATAAAGCGATTAAATATTATTTTTTGATCTTCTTTCTTTATTCCCATTCCACTATCTTTAACTGATATATTTATAGTTTCTTCATTTACTGTTACATTGACCAATATATTTTTATTTGCCTCTGAAAACTTAATTGCATTAGATAATAAATTCATCATTATTCTATCAATAGCTTCCGGATCTACTGCACACATACATTCTTCCATATTAGTATCAAATATAATATTTATATTCTTTTGTTCCGCATATTTTTCAATTGATGTGACAGTACTTTCTATTAAATTTATTATCTCAACGTTATATTTATTTAATGTAAAATAATTTTTTTCAAGTTTAGAAACATCTATTAAATTATCAATCAATTTTACTATTTTTAAACTATTTCTTCTCATTATATCTCTATATTCTTTTCGCTTTGAGGCATCAATTTTATTTACATCTGATTCATCTTCATATTTAAAACACTGTAATATACTTAAAATTACATTTATAGGACTTCTTAAATCATGCGATATATTTAATAAAAACTCTTCCTGCAAATTGCCTCTTTTTCGTAAATCCTGTACAACTTTTATAAGTTCTGCCTTGCTTAAACTGTCAATTTCATTATTATCTAACCTTTCATTTAATTCCATATTAATCCCTTTCTCAATCAGAACTCAACATAATTTCCAAATTTTACTAATATTATATTAATATAATAACACACGATAAAGTTAAAAACAACCTAAAATGTAAATTTTTGTTTAATGAACGATTTATACAAAAAATTGATGCACTTTTAATCTACTCTTGTTTTTTATTCAAAATTAAATTTTGCCACACTTCCCTCTAAAGATGATTTAATTTCCAATTTTGCCTCTATTCTTTCTTTTAATTCCGGAACATGTGATATTATGCCGACTAGTCTACCTCCTTTTTGTAATGCTATTAAAGAACTTATAGCATTATCTAATGATTCAGAATCTAAAGTTCCAAATCCTTCATCAATAAATATAGTATCTAATGATATTCCACCAGCATTTGCTTGAACAACATCCGATAATCCTAATGCTAATGATAACGCAGCTTTAAAACTCTCTCCTCCCGACAAAGTTTTTACATGTCTACATTTTCCAGTATAATTATCATAAACTTCTAATTCTAATCCTTGCTGAGAAGTTCCTTTACTTTTATCCTCTTTTCTTTTCAATATAAATCTTTCACCTGTCATTTTTGAAAGTCTTATATTTGCTGCATCAATAATTTCTTGAAAATACGATGCTAATACGAATCTTTCAAAACTTATATATGGACTCTTCTTTCCATTAGCTAAATTAGCAAGTTCTCCTATAATCCTATAAGCTGATTCTTTTTCTTTTACCTTATCACTAATTTTCTTTATTTCTTTCAATGTATTCACATTATTATCTATAATAGAATAAAGTTGTTTTGCTTTTTGACTTATATCTTCTTCAATCTTTTTTTCATTGCTTATCTTATCTTCAATTTCCTTTATATCTACAAACTCCAATTTTTCAGTTTTGGTCTTAAGTTCTATATATCTATCTGATAAAGATTTTAACTTTTCTTTAAACTGAGAAATTTCATTTTGAATTTTATCTATATATACAATATTTTTCTTAACTTCATTATACTCATCTAGATTTTCAAATTTACTTTCTGAAATCATTCTATTAAATAAATCATTTTTTTCTTTAATATCAATGCTAATTTCCTTTAATATTTTTTTACCTTCTTCAAACTTAGATATTTCCGAAGCTTTTTTATCATTTAATTCATTCACTTTATCTCTTGCTGCTTTTACTCTTTTATCATGCAAATCAATTTTTTCTTGCAATACTAAAATTCTGTCATCTAAATCTGCTATAGAACTTATTCCTTCTGGGATTTCTCTTTCCAATGATTTAATCTTTTCCTCATCTGATTTTAATGAAGCAAAATCATTTGTATATATTTCATTTAATTCTGTTATCTTAGTTTCACTATTTTTTATTTTATTTTTTATAGCTTCACATTCTTCATTAAGACTTTCTTTTTTTACTATCTCCACATTCATAATGCTTAATTTTGAATTTAATTGTTCAATTTCATCTCTAAGTTTTTTTCCTAATAGTATAACTTTATCTTCTGTTTCATCGTTATATATAATAGATTCAAAATATTCACTAAGATTCTCCATTTTTTTCTCTATAACATCACTTTTTAATGAATCTATACTACTTTTTAGACTTGCCATCTTAACTAAAATTTCATTATATTCTTTCTGACACTTTTCATATTTTTCTTTACTAATATTCAATTCTTCTTCAGTAGGCACTTCATTAATTCTTACTGCTGGTAATGGATGATTAGTTGAACCACATACTGGACATGCTTGCCCATCTTTTAAAACACTTGCCAATATTCCAGCTTGCTCCTTCATATATAGCTCTTGTTTATTCTCATAATCAGCCTTATTAATCTTATATATATAATCTTTATTTTTAAAATCTACATTTAATTTTTTGTATTCTTCATTATTGCATTTTAATTTTTGAATTGCTTTATATAAATTTCTAATTTCTTGGATTAATTTTTGCTTATCTTGAGCCTCTTTATCTATCAGTATTTTTTGTTTTTCTAATTCTGAAATATTTTTTATATTCTCTTCATTTTTAACTTTATCTTCTTTTAATATTTGTAAGTTCTTCTGCTCATTTTCTAAAGACTCTTTTACACCTTTTATCTTTGTAGTTAATTTACTTACATTACTCTTTTTATTATCAAACTCAATTATTTTAGGTTTCTTTTCATTCAATGAATTCCTAAGTTCAATGTTTTTATTTTTCTCCTCTTCTTTACCTTCTTCACTTAATAAATAAACTTTTGCTTTTTCCAACTCATTTTGAATTACTTGTATGTTATTACTAATTTCTAAGCTTAATTTTTCTTTAATCTGCCTATTTCTTATAACTCTAGAAATTTCATCTTCTATAAACACTATTTCTTTAGCTTTATTAAGCTTAACTAAGTTATCTTCTTTAACCTTAATATTAATTTCTTGTTTTTTATAATCTTCAAGTAAAGCCTGTACTTTAACCTTTTCTTGTAAAAGACTGTTACTAGTTATTCCTTGTATTTTTTCCGTCTGAAATTTTTCTATATTCTTTCTAATTATAGTTAACTTTTGTTCAATTTCAGCATTATCTTTCTTTTTTATGTCAATCTCTTCTTCTATCTTTGCTACTGTACCACTAAGGTCTATATCCTTATCATCAATATTTATATTTTCACTCTTTATATTTTTCAAATTAACTAATATACTATCCTTTGATTTCTCCAAATCTTTATATATCTTTTTAGCTTTATCATTCAATAAAAGCTGAATTTTTTCATAATTATATGTTCCAAATATTTTTCTAAATATAACTTCTCTCTCTTTAGAATCTGCTAATAAAAGTTTTTTAAATTCTCCTTGTGGCAACATCACAATCTGTTTAAACTGTTCTTTAGTTATACCTAATAACTCATTAATTTTATTAGTTACATTGGATGTACCTGTTCTAACTTTTCCATCTGGTAAAATCAATTCTGCTTCTGAACCTTGATGAGTAAACCCTTCACCTTTTACTTTAGGTTTCATCTGTTGAGGAACTCTTCTTATATGATAAGTTTCACCTTTAAGTTCAAAATCAAGTTCTACATATGTTAATCTATTTATATCTGCAAAATCACTTCGCAATGATTCATTTTCTCTTGAACTTCCACTAGCTTCTCCAAATAATGCATAACTAATAGCATCAAATATTGTTGTTTTACCAGCCCCTGTAGTTCCTGTTATTAAAAATATATTTTTCCCATTTAATAATGAAAAATCAATTACTTCCTCTTTTGCATAAGGCCCAAAGGCTGACATTACTAGTTTTTTAGGTCTCATCTATAACTCCTCCCTTGTAAGTGCTTCTTTTATAACATTTATTATTACTTCTTCTTTTTCTTTTGAAAATTCACCTTCACCAAGTCTCTCATAATACTCTTTAAAAAGTTCAATTTCAGATTTACTTTTATAACCTTCTGAAGCTGCTGTTAAACTATCCATAACAGAATTTCTTTCTTCTTTTCTAAGAAGCATAATATTAGGATATACAGCTCTTAACTTTCCAATAGGATCTATTAATTCTCCTTTATCCGTTAATATTGCTTGAATATAGTCTTCTCTCCCATTTTCACTTTGTCTTGCAACCTCTATTAACTCTTCTAAAGGTCCTCGTATTATTCTCATATCTCTCATAGGCGTAAGTTCTTTATTTCTTATGTTAATACTATTTCTATCATCAATTTCAATTATAGTTACACCTTTCTTATGATTAACTTCAGAAAATGAATACTTTAATAATGAACCAGAATATCTTATACACTCTTTACCAACCTTCTGTCTTCCATGTAAATGTCCTAATGCTACATAATCGAATTCACTAAAAATTTCACCATCAATTAAATCAGTTCCCCCAATAGACAAAGGTCTTTCTGAATCTGATACTTCTATTTCCGCTGCTTTATATCTTTCTTCTTCATCGTCATGTTCTAATGCTTTTTCTCTATTCAATGTAACATATCCATGAGCAACAGCTATATTTATCTCCGAATTATCCATTTCTTTCTTTATCTTATCAACTATAAATTTCATAACATCATTATGATTTTTTATACTTTTATCTTCATATTTTTTTCTCAATACAGCTGGTTCTACATATGGAATCAAAAAAAAGTTAAAATTCTTATCTTCTTTTCGTATTGTGACCTTCTTAAATTCATTTTCTATATTACCAACTATAAATAAACCATGTTTTTCCAAAATACTACTACCGAAGGTTAATCTTTCTGCACTATCATGATTACCTGCTATAGCTAATATCTTAACTTTATTCTCTATAAGCACCTCTTTAAAAACATCATTTAGTAATTCAACCGCTTCTACAGGAGGAATTGATCTATCATAAACATCGCCTGCTATAATTAATACATCTGGTTTTTCATCCTTTATTAGTTCAATTAATTTATTTAATAGATATCTTTGATCTTCTATCATAGAAAATTCATTTACAATTTTCCCTATATGCCAATCTCCAGTATGAATAATTTTCATATAATACGTACCTCTCAATCTAAAATAATTTTTTTAAATATGAAAAAAAGTGGTTAAACCACTTTTCTAATTAATTTGCTTTCTAATGTTTCTTATTGCCAAATATGTATATACCATAGCACCAATCATGCCTGCCATATCAAATACTATATGTGGAAATACTATATTTAAAGCTAAAACCAATAAATTAGGTAATGTATATGCGTATACAACTAAAGAAAATAAATCACCTAACCTATAATTAACTCCTAACAACTTACTTGGAATTATAGTTAACAATGCTATCAAAAATGCAGATACAATATACATAATAAACTCTTGTACTACATCACTACCAATTGCAAATATGCTTAACATTTTTTTTGAAGATTCAATTGTATTAATAATATCTATACTTGTAATATCTTCATCTATATTCATATCAGAATAATGTATTTCAAAATCTTCAATACTATCATAATCCCCATTTGTTTCAAATGCTAATCCATCTTTTAAAATCAAAATATTTACATCTTCATTCTCAATAATTTTTCTCAAATCATTTGCCTTATCTAATTCAATGCTATCATCTATATAAAATAAAATTCTATCTTGATTAATAGTTACAGGTGAATTTTCTAAATTTAATCTATTATCTACAATTTTAAAATTATATTCATCTTGATTTAATGTATTAACAATATCATTCATGTAGCTGTTTATTTTAACAAAATCAATTATGCCTTTAATTCCTCCAGTTAAAATACTTAATACAAAAGCATATAATAACGCTTTTTTCACTCCATCTATTACATACTTAGGGAATTCATCTATATTATATATTGAATTAATAATTTTTTTTATTATACTAGTCTTATTTTTCATCTTTAAACTCCTAACAAACTTTATATATGATATATTTTACTATTTAGTATTTAGATAATTCAATATAAAATATAACAATATCTGTTTAATCATTAAAAAACTTGGCAATATTATATGTATATTGCATTGTTAGGAGGTATTATTATGGCTAGAAATTACAGACTTACTTTTCATTCAAATTCTGCTCATACAGGTAAGTCTTATTTTGCGCTATTTACAAAAATAATATTATTAGCTATAGTATCTTTACTTTTATTTGAATTCTACAGCTATAAAGTATTATTGAAGAATTTCAAAGCAAATTTTAATGAACATAATTTTTCCAATGCAAACATTCTTTTAATAAGCGATAACAATTTTAATCCTTTCAAATCACTATATTTGAAAAAGGATTTAACTAACTATTTTAATGAAAAGCTAGAAGAATTATCTTTGAATACTCAAGATATAAATGAGCAATCAATTATAAATATATTAAATGAAATAAATAGGTATTCGAATTACGTTGATATTGATAATAGTCTACTATCTAAATCTAGTGCTGATTATAGCAACGGAGTATATCTATTTAACTGTCAAAAATATATTCAAGCATACAATATATTCTCTAAAATAAAATCTACTAATGAAAATTACGCTAGTTGCATTGAATATATAAAAAAATGTAAAGAAAATATCATAAACGAAGTTTTATCAGAATCAACAACATTATGTAATGAAGAATGTTACTCTGAAGCACTTGATTTATTGGATAGTGTAAATTACATTGTAGGAGACAACGAAAATATAATTTCTAAAATAGAGGAAATTAAAGTTTATGAAGCTGATTTTTCTTATAATGATGAGACAAAGCAAGCATCATCAAATAATGTAAATTCCAAAATCAGCACTTCAAATATAAATACACTTTCAATATCAAGTAATACTAAATATTTAATACATGTAGATTTAAAAAATCAAAGAACCAATATTTATAAAGGCTCAAAAAATTTATGGAAACTCTTAAAGAGTTTCACATGTTCATCTGGTACAACAGCCGAAGAAACGCCAACAGGGGTTTATACTATCAAAGAAAGAGGTAAATGGTTCTTTTCTAATTCATACAATCAAGGCGGAAAATACTGGGTTCAATTCTATGGAGATTATCTGTTTCATTCCTTACCATTTGATAAGACAGAAACCAATATAGTTGACTATACACTAGGAAAACCTGCTTCTCATGGTTGTATTAGACTTAGAGAAAATGATTCAAAATGGATTTATGATAACGTTCCTAAAGATAGTAAAGTTATTATTCAATAACTTCTTAACTAGTCCTAATAAATATCTTATAATATTTATTAAGACTAGTTTTTTATGGAGGTAATTATATGCTCATCACAATTCCTAAAGACGTTAAATATATTATTGATACATTTTATAATAATGGCTATGAAGCTTTTATGGTTGGAGGTTGTATTAGAGACAGTCTTTTAAAAAAAGTTCCTATGGATTATGATATAGCAACTTCAGCACCTCCTGAAATAACTCAAAAACTATTTAAAAAAAGTATTCCTACTGGAATTGAACATGGAACCATAACTGTTTTAATAAATAAAAATTCATATGAAGTTACTACATATAGAGTTGAAGGAAAATATTCTAATAATAGAAAACCTGATAGTGTTACATTTATATCAAATATAAAAGACGATTTAGCAAGACGCGATTTTACTATTAATGCTTTTGCTTACAATGATAGAAAAGGATTATTAGATTATTTCTCAGGAAATACAGATTTAAACAATAAGATTATAAAATGTGTAGGGAACCCAGATAAACGCTTTAAAGAAGATTCTTTAAGAATGCTTAGAGCAATTAGATTTAGTGCTCAACTAAATTTTAATATCGATGAAACAACTTTTTCAGCAATAAAATCCAACTCAAAATCTATACAAAATATAAGTAACGAACGTATAAGAGTAGAATTATCTAAAATATTGTTAAGTAACAATGCTTTTTCAGGTCTATTAAAACTTGAAAATGCTAACTTACTTAAAGAAATCCTGCCTTACAATTTAAATATAAATAAAGCTATAGATAAATTAGAAAAAGATTTAGCAAGCAGGTTTGCTTTTATATTTTTAAAGCTAGATTGTTCATTAATAGAAACAATCATGAGGAATTTAACTTTTGATAAAAATACTATAAATAAAGTTATACACTTAACCACAGCATTTGAAAATATTAAATCTATAGTTTCAAAATCAGATTGTAAAAGATTAATTATAAAAGTGGGAAACGATAATATATTTAGTTTAATCAATCTATATGAAACTGTAACTTCTACTCATATTTCAAATATTAATTCTTTAGTTAAAGATATTTTTAAAAATAAGGATGCTTTATATATCAAAGATTTATCTATAACAGGTAATGATTTAATAAGCGAATTAAATATTAATCCTGGAAAACTGCTTGGAGAATTACTTAATCATCTACTAAATCAAGTCATAGACGAAAAAATATCAAATGATTACAATTGTCTTATTAAATCAGCAAAACAATATATAAAAAATAAAAGTGCCAGCTAATTTTTCATAACTGGCACTTACTTTTAAACCAAAATCTCTTTATCTAAGTAAAATAAATATAAATAACTCTCCTTAACTTCTTTTCCTGTAATCTTTTTTAAAGCCGATTTATAATAATTTATTTGAATTTTATATTTGCTTATCATTTCTTCTTCATTTCCAAACTCAACATAATCTGTTTTATAATCAATTAAAACAATATTATCACCTTCATAAAAGAAACAATCAATTACTCCTTGAAGTCTTACTTTTTCATCTTTTATATCATCTGGTAAAGTATTATCAACATCTAAAGGGCTTATTTCAGTAAAAAACGGTAATTCTTTATATATTTCATTTCCATTATCATAAGCTGTTAATAACCTCTTCCCTAAATTACTTTTAAAGAAATTAAATATCTTACTAACTCTTATAGTTTTAAATTCTTCTTTACTAAGAAGTTCATCATCAACTAATTCTTTTAATTGTTGTTTTATCTGTTCCATAGTTTTCACTCTTGAAAAATCTAACTTCTGCATAACAAAATGCATTGCAGTACCTCTTTCAGCAGATGTAAGTCCCTTTTCTTCTTGAAGAAATTTAGGTTTTAACTCTATTTTCTCTTTAAATAAATTTTCTGATAAAATTTCCTCAATCTCTTCATAATTTTTTTTCTTCAAATCAGAGACAGAAAAATTACTTTTCATATTAGTTGTAGCAGCAAACTTATATTTAAATCCTAATCTTCTTTCTATTTCTTTATCCACAGCCTTAATTTCAGAATCTATAAGAGAATCAGAATTTTCATTTTCATCCACAGGCTTATTATTTTCATCCACAACTAATTGATGTTTTGTCCATATATTTGTCTTCCATGTGGATAAGTCAGTTTTTATTGGAATATCCACAGCACCTATAATATTTCTTAATTCCTCACCATCTCTATGCTTACAAACAGCCATACCAATCCAATCTAAATATGACTTTCCTTTAAGAACTTCTGATGATTGTATAACATCTTTATCTAATGAAGCAGCAGAACAACATTTATTTACCCATTTTTCCAAATTTGATACTGCTCCAGTTATAATCAACTTTTCTTTAGCCCTTGTGAAGGCAACATATAAAATTCTCATTTCTTCAGATAAAGTTTCTAATTTTATACGTTGTTTAATTGCTTCTTTAGCAAGAGTACTATAACTTATCCTTCTATTTAAATCCACCAAGTCAGGACCTAATCCTAATTCTTCATGATATAGTATATTATTATTTAAATCTCTTAAATTAAACTGTTTTCCAGTACCAGCTAAGAACACAATAGGAAACTCCAATCCTTTACTTTTATGAATACTCATTATTCTAACAACATCTTCATTTTCACCAAGAATTTTAGCACTTCCCATATCTCCAGATGACTTTCTTAACTTATTTATAAAATTTACAAAGTTAAACAAACCTTTAAAACTTGTTTGCTCATACTGTTTAGCTCTTTGAAATAGTACTCTTAAGTTTGCCTGTCTTAACACACCATTAGGCATAGCACCAACATATCCATAATAAGCTGTATCCATATATAAATACCATATAAACTCATCTATAGGAGTATAAATTGATTTTTCTCTCCATTCTTCAAGCTTAATTAAAAACTTAGAACACTTTCCTTTCAATATATCATTACTATAATCAGATTGTGCTATTTCCTTAATATTCTCATAAAAATACTTATCTTTATTAAATAATCTTATATCACCTAATTCATCAACTGAAAAATTCATTATTGGAGATCTTAATAAAGCAATTAAAGGTACATCTTGCATTGGATTATCAATAACCTTTAAAAGAGACATAATTGTTCTTATTTCTATAGATTCAAAATAACCAGAACCAGTATCAGCATAAGCAGGAATACCTTCTGCTCCAAGTTCATCTAAAAATACTTCACTCCAATTCTTAGTTGCTCTAAGTAGAATTACAATATCTTGATATTTAACAGGTCTATATTCTCCTGTGTGTTTATCTAATACCTTAAACCTCTTACCATTATTTTCAGAAAGCAGTTCTTTAATCCTATTTGCTACTATCTTCGCCTCTAAATTAACAGCGCCTATATCTTCTTCATCTTCATTAATATCTGTTTCATTTTCCTCTTCTTTTATTTCAGATTTATCTAAAATATTAAGTTCAATATCGCCTCCAACTATACTTTCTTCATCTTTTACTTCTTTATAATTAGCTCCTAAATTTAAAGCCTCATCATCAGTATATTCAAGTTCTCCAACTGTTCTAGACATAAGTTGCTTAAAAATATAGTTAACACCATTTATAACTTCAAGTCTACTTCTAAAGTTCTTATATAGCTGAATCTTTCTATTATTACCTTCATCAATTGAATACTTATTATATTTATCTAAAAATAACTCTGGTTTTGCTTGTCTAAATCTATAAATACTCTGTTTAACATCTCCAACCATAAATACATTAGGATTATCGCTATACTTTCTTGAAACTAAATCAATAATAGCTTCTTGAACATTATTTGAATCTTGATATTCATCTACTAATACTTCATCAAAATACTCCTTATAACCTTCAGCAACATTACCATTCTCAATAGTCAATATCTTTAAACATAAATGTTCTAAATCATTAAAATCTAAAGTTCCTTTTTTCTTTTTCGCCTTAGTAAACCTATCTTCAAATTCAATAACCAACTCAGTAAGCACTTTCATATATGGATAAGATTTCTTAATCGCTATTAGCATATCATCTGAGGACATACAAAATATATCATCTTTAAGCTTTCCAATTGACTTTTTAATAGTATTACGTATGTCTTTAACTCTTTGTTGCGCATCTACATCTTCAACAGTATTTTTTCTAACAGTTTTTAATTTAGAAAAATTCATAGATGATAATACTTTATACGTCTCATCAAAATCCTTAGCTATAGCTTCTCTTACATTTAATAAAAAAGACATATCCAGATCTAAGTTTTCTAAATATGGTTCTAAACCACCAGTATTTTTACATAAATAAATTGCCTTTTTTAGTGCATTTATAAATCCATCAATCTGTAGATTTAAACTTTCCATTAAAACATTTATCCAATTACTTTTAAACAGTTCATCTTTAGTTGAAATATTAAATTCATCAGCCTTTTCTTTTAACCATCTTTCAGGCCATGGTCCACTCATTGAAAATCTATATAAATCTAAAACAATATCTTTTAACTTTTTATCGCTTCTTGAATCACTATAAGCATCTATTAAATTTAAAAATTCATCTTCCTCAGCTTCATACTTATCCTCAAACAATTCATCAAGAACCTCTGTCTTTAACAAAACACCTTCTGTTTCATCTAAAATCCTAAAACCAGGATCTAAATCTATAACATGAAAATTATTCTTTATAACATCTAAACAAAAAGAATGCATTGTTGTTATATTAGCTCTGCTCAATAAAGTGAGTTGCTTTTGAAGATTCTTAGAATTAGGATTAGTTTCTAATGCCTTAGTTATTGCAGCCGCTATTCTTTCTCTCATCTCAGCAGCTGCTGCACTTGTAAAAGTAACAACTAACAACCTATCTATATCGACTGGATTTTCTTCATTAGTTATAATCCTTATTATCCTTTCAACTAATACAGCTGTTTTACCAGAACCTGCTGCAGCCGCTATAAGAAGATTGCATTTTCTCGTTTCAATAGCTGCTTTTTGCTCTTCTGTCCACTTAGTCTCGCTCATTATCTTCTCCTCCCTTTACTGCATTCTCTATTCTCTTCCAAAGTTCCTTATCATCTTTCTTTACAACAAGTCTGTACTTATTATCCTTTATACTAGTATCAAATTGACATATAGATGAATAGTCACAATACTCACAATAAGCTGTTTTTTGTTCCTTACATGGTTCTATCTTTATCTTTCCACTAAGCATATCTTCACAAAGCTCTATCATTTTCTTATTTACATACTCTCTTAAAATTTCAAACTGTTCTTCCGTAACAACAGAACTATTAGAAGAAAACTCTCCATCATTTTTAAAAGTAGCTGGAATAATTAATGAATAAGTCTTCATATCATTATCCATAGCTCTAACAAGCTTAGCATTCTTAAGTAATAATCCATTCATCTTTAACTTCTGTAAAACTTCTTTTTGTATTTGCTCATCTTCTAGTTCAGTTTTACTCTTTATAATTGGATCATCTATTTTGAAATATAAAATTGCTCCAGGCATAGCTTTTGTATGCAAAATATATTTAGAATTTCTTAGTATCGCATCAAGATAAACTAAAAGCTGAATTTGAAGACCATAATATAATTCATTCAAATCAAACTTTTTAGATCCAGATTTATAATCAATTACTCTTACATATGTATTTCCATCCATATCAAGAGTATCAATTCTATCTATTCTACCAGTTAAATAAATGTCTTCACCTGATGGAAGCTTTAGTTTTATAGGTGAACCATTTTTATAATCTCCAAAGTCAAATTCATTACTGAAAATTTCAAACTGCCCTTTTCTCATCTGCTCTGAAATTACAGATACAGATTTAGTAATAACCCTCTTAAATCTATCTGTAAAATATCTATACTTTTTACTACTATTTAAAATAGAATCACTTTCCTCTTTTAATTTAATATCAATAAGCTCACTTACAATCTGTCTACACCTATCAGCAGTTAATTCAGACCAAGCAATCTGCTCTTTCTTAATCTTATTAGTAAAATCATCTAAAATTCCATGCATAAAAGATCCTAAATCGGGTGCTGTAAACTCATAAATTTTTCTATCCTTAGCTTTCAATCCATATTTAACAAAATAAGCAAAAGGACATTCAGCATACTTTTCAAGTCTTGAAACACTAAATAGAAGCCTTCCACTATCAGTACTATAAAGTTCTTTAATTTTATCTCTACCTATTTCATCACCTATGTTACTATAAGTTAATCCAGCAAATATATGACCTGATCTATTAGTAAATTCATCTCTTTTCTTATACCACGAAAATACATCCTGCCAATATTCCTCTATATCTTCATTTTCATAACTCTTTCTTAAGGCTAAAACAAGCTTGTTAAATGTCGGAATAGGTGCAATTACATCAGAAAATTTATCATTTCTATTCCTTAAATTATATATATCACTTTCCTCTATAAGACATGGAAATATCCTCTTTAATCTAGGAATTACTATAGATGGTCTTAAAGACTTTCCTTCAAAATCAGCCATTGGATAAGTAATCATAATAAACTTACTTCCTAAAGTTAATGCTGTATAAATCATAAATTGTTCTTCAAATACCTTTGCCTTTGTACTAGAAGATAATTCTATTCCTATATCCTTCAAAGTATCTCTATCTCTATCTGAAAGTATACCTTCATCTTTACTTGCTGATGGCAATACTCCATCATTAACTCCTATAACAAATAAAGCTTTAACTTCTCTTCCTTTTATTCTTGCTATATCACCCACATTAACTTGATCTAAAGCAGCTGGAATAACTCCTATTTCCTTGCTTTGAAAGCCTGATATCAAAATTCTATAAAACTCATCTATATCAAGCTTTTCATCCCCCATAACTTCTACTGCTTGATTTAAAATATCAAGTACCACTTCACCTACTTGTTCATATTCTTTCACCTTACTTTGAAGCCCATGTTTTTCAAATTTTTCAATCCACTCCTCAATTCTATCAAACACTTTAATTTCAACTAGCAATTCATAAATTGCTGTACATATTCCTCTTACATCTTTCTTTAACATTTTCTTATGAAAATTCATAAGTGGTTTTCTAACCTTCTCCATTATAGATACAACAATTTCATCTTCTGCCTCTACAGAAAGTTCTCCTGTCCACTTATATCCTTTAATACCTTTAGCAAGGACATAATTTTCTATTAAATCTATTTCTTCTCTACATATATCTGTTAAACCACTTTTTAAATATTTAAATACAGTCTCGTAAGACCATCCTCTAAGATATATTTCTAAAGCTGATAATATTAAAATAATTAAAGGATTATTCAATATATCAATCTTTTTATCTAAGAAAAATGGAATTCCATATTCATTAAAAATGACAGTTGTTATCTTTTCATACTCATCAATATTTCTACAAACAACTGATATATCCCTATATCTATAGTTTTCATCCCTTACAAGTCTTATAATCTCCCTTGCAACCTCTTCAATTTCATCATAAGAATTATTAGCCTTATATAATCTCATATCATTTATAGCTCCTTTATAAAGCTTAAATGGATATGTAAAAAAATATCTTTCCAAATGAGCTAATTCTTTACTCTCTCTAAAACGTAAAGGAACACCATCATTCAAATCAATAGGTTCAAGATATCCAATATTATTTTCTCTCATCATTGAAAGAAGTCTATATTCCGTACTTTTTATAACATTAAATATATCTGTAATTTCATTATTTTTTCCATCACCAAGTTCATCCATACATAATGTTATGTTAATTTCTTTACATTGACCTGCTAATGCCCTTATTACCTCCATTTGTTGTGGAGTAAATGTAGTAAATTCATCAATCCATATTTCGGCATCTCTATAAGGAGTTTTTAAATTTAATTTTTGTGCTAATAATGTTAATTCATCATCACCATCAATTAAATTTTCAGCAATACTTTTATTGAACTTACTATAAATCAAAGACAAATCCATCAACTTATCTTTTAAATCCTTATCATCAACACTATTTATACTATCTTCCAAATTCTCTGGAAAAACATTATACTTTTTAAATTCAGTTATAGTCTTAGAAATAATGTCAGTAAAACCTTGTTCTTTAGAAATTCTATTAAAATAATGTAAATTATCCTCATCTTTCTGAAGTATTTTATATATAAGCATGTTTCTTCCAGAGTCTTTCATTCTATCATGAACTCTTCCACCACACATATCAAATACTCTATGAGCCATTCTCTTAAAACTTAAAACTTCTGTTTTTAATAAAGCCCCTTCACCAACTTTTCTTAATAATAAAGTCTCTCTTTGAAATGTATATTGCTCAGGAACTATATAAATAATTTTACTTACTTTGTTATCCTTTACCTTTTTACTTATCTCATCTATACAAAAACTGCTCTTTCCAGCCCCAGCCCTTCCATATATAAATCTTATTCCCATAAAACAATCTCCTATTTTTATTCATTATTTAATTAATTCTATAGCATATCATAAAAACCTTTTATATCTTTATTATTTATATTTGCCACAATTAATACTATAAATGATTATAATTGCACAAAAAAATAAGAAAGAATTATCTTCTTTCTTTAATCAAAAAATATTAAGACTTTAGCAAAAACATTCTAATTATAGATTCACCATCTTTTTCTATACACTCTTTACCTATAAAACCACATGACTTACAACACTCTATAGCTCTAAAATTTTTTTCTTTAACCTCTACTACTATTTGTTTTACTTTCAATTCTTTAAACAAATAATCAGCTAAAGTCTGAATGCTTTCTTTACCATATCCTCTTTTCCAAAACCTTTTTCCAATAGTAACTCCTATAGTATAAATAGAATCATAATAATTCCTATAATCCATAAATCCTACTATAACGCCCTTCTCATTAATAATACTCAAAATTTTGTTAGGCGCTTTTCTTATAACATGAAAATTACTAAATAAATAATTTTTTTGAGGTAATCTATTATTATACTTAGCAACACTATCATCATTACAAATATTATATATTATATTTATGTCTGATCTTTCTATAAGTCTTAAATAAATTCTTTTTCCTTTTATCAATTCCTACACCCAAATAATTACTATATTATATTGATATTCGTTTATATATAGCAAAGTGAACATTTTTTATAAATAACTATATTTTTATGCACAAAAAAAAACATCTAACTTTCGTTAGATGTTTGGCGGAGGATCCGGGATTTGAACCCGGGCGCCAGTTGCCCGACCTACGCCCTTAGCAGGGGCGCCTCTTCAGCCACTTGAGTAATCCTCCATGTATCCTACATATAAATTTTATATGGCGGAGAGATAGGGATTCGAACCCTAGGTACCCGTGAAGGTACGCCGGTTTTCAAGACCGGTGCCTTAAACCAACTCGACCATCTCTCCGTAACTTACAGATTTAGTATACCAACTCACAAATCACTTGTCAACATATTTTTTTATTTTTTTATCTATTTCACCCATTTTTATTATATAATTAGGTTACATAATTAATATAATATGGAGGTTAACTTATGACACTTTATATTTCAGACTTAGATGGTACATTGCTTAATAACTCAGCTCAAATAAGTTGCAAAAGTGCAAAACTATTAAATGAAGCCATAAAAAATAATATAAACTTCACTATAGCTACAGCACGTACTCCTGCTACTATAGTTCCTATTTTAAAAGATATCAATATAAAACTACCTGTTATAGTAATGAATGGCTCTAGTATTTATAATGTTAAAACAAATGAATATTTACATACTCAATCTATAAATAAAGCTATAATTCCAAAATTACAGCAACTTATTTATGATGAAGATTTAAATCCATTCATATATACTTTAAAAGATAATCATTTATATGTTTATCATAATGAACTTAATCTACCTCATCAAATAAAATTTTATAATGAAAGAAAAAATAACCCTTTAAAAACATTCATTAAAGAACCGCTACCAGAAAATGTAGATGTTTTATATTTTACAATAATTGATTCAAAAGAAAAAATATCAAATTTGTATTCAAAATTACTAGATATACCTGAAATATCTGTAGTTATGTATTCCGATATTTACAATGAAACAATTTTTAATTTAGAAATTTATGATTGCAATACTTCTAAATCTAATGCCATTAATTATCTTAAAAATTATTTTCATTTTGATAAACTAATTACATTTGGTGATAACATAAATGATATTCCAATGTTTAAAATATCTGATGAATGTTATGCTGTTAAAAATGCTGCTAATGAATTAAAAGAATTAGCTACTGATATAATAGATTTAAATACGTCAGATTCTGTGGCTAAATACATATATAATCAATATATTAATAAATAAATATAACAAAAAACCTCAACATAAAATGTTGAGGTTTTTACATGGCGGAGAGATAGGGATTCGAACCCTAGGTACCCGTGAAGGTACGCCGGTTTTCAAGACCGGTGCCTTAAACCAACTCGACCATCTCTCCTTAGCTTACTTAGCTATTATAACAACACTTTATATAAAATGTCAACATATTTTTTATAAAGATAAATTACAATATTAAGTGCAACACTAATTAGTTTAAAAATTGAACTTAGGCGTAATTATAATGATCCTGACCAATACTTTCTTGATGCATTCAGCGTAAACTAACATTCAAACTAAGTTTTATAAATATAGATTTATGTAAAAATAAATACTCCATATTTTTATAATCAATATTCGTTTTAACAAAAAAACTCAGAGCTTATTTTTTAATATATTCATAATATCATCTTTTTTTAAATCATTTTGATTTGATGCTATAATTACTTCATTACTGCTTAAATTATGTATTAATACTTCTTTATCATTAAATTCCTTACAGATAGCTAAGCTATACTTTTCTTTACAATGTTCACTAGCTGTTAATGCCAAACATTTATTTCCTTGTTTATCTGTAAAATATTCATTTTCATCATTTAAACAATTTACACCATATAACTCATAACTTAAGTCATTTATAGTTAACTTTCCAGTAAACTCTCCACGTATTTTTTTAAAATCAAGCAAAAAATCAAAACTAGCACATTTTATATATTTCCCACTAATATTAATATTACAATTATCAATAATTTCACAACTATTTAAATCAACACAATAACCATAATAATATTTATCTATATTTCTAGGCCAAATATAATAACATACTATACTAACTAATGCAAAAACTACTATTCCAGTTACAATTAAAGGTTTCCTTTTCCTCATATATTCCCCTCCTCCTTACTATTATAACATACATTTTTAACCAAAAAATTCTTTACCCTCCTACATAGTAAAAGACCTAAAGAAGTAAGAAAAAGAGAAGTAATTGGACATTGGAAACTTGATACAGTAGTATCAAGCCGTGGAAATGTCTTGGATACAAGACTACGTTAGAAGTGTTTAAAGAACAAGCTAAGTGTTGCACTTAGCTTGACAATTCATCTAAAATAAAATAGGAGAGATTTTTTCCCTCCTATTCATCTCAATATTTAAGCAATAACTCCATGCTTTTCATATCTTGTTACTTCTTTAATTTTATTATCCTCTTCTACAAATACAACCTTTGGCTTTAATTCTTTAGCTTCATTACTATCAACCTGGCAATATGCCATTATAATTACCTTATCGCCAACTTCTGAACATCTAGCAGCTGCACCATTTAAACATATCATTCCAGATCCTCTTTCTCCAGCTATAGTATATGTTTCAAATCTTGCTCCATTATTAACATCAACAATGTGCACCTTCTCATATTCTAAAATTCCTGCTGCATCTAATAAATCTTCATCTATTGTTATGCTTCCAACATAATTTAATTCAGCTTGAACCACTGTTGCTCTATGTATTTTTCCTTTTAACATTGTTAAATTCATATTATTTTTCCTCCAGCCTACACTTCATATATAAAATTATCAATTAATCTAGTTTTACCTATACGTACTGCTATAGCTACTAATACAGTACCAGCTATAACATCAACATCTTTCATAGAAAGATTATCAACTACTTGAACATATTCAACATCAGCTAACTTTTCAGTTGCTAAACTATTCTTTATTATTTCTATAACCTTAGCACTATTTCTTTCTCCAGCTTCTACAGCTTCTTTACCAAGCTTTAATGACTTACTTAATATTAACGCAGCTTGTCTTTCTTCTGCACTTAAATAAGTATTTCTTGAACTTTTAGCAAGTCCATCTTTTTCTCTGACTATTGGACATCCAATAACTTCAATATCAATATTTAAATCTCTAACCATTCTCTTAATAACAGCTAATTGTTGAGCATCCTTTTGCCCAAAGTAAGCTCTATCAGGAGTTACTATATTAAATAACTTATTAACTACAGTACAAACTCCACCAAAATGAACTGGTCTACTCTTACCACATAAATTTTCAGTTAAGCCAGTCATATTAACAGATGTACAGAAGTCGTCAAAATACATTTCTTCCTTTTCAGGATGAAAAATAATACTTGCCCCTGCTTTTTCACATAATTCACTATCTCTATCTAAGTCTCTTGGATAACTTTCCAAATCCTCAGTTGGTCCAAATTGAATTGGATTTACAAATACACTTACAACAACTCTATCATTTTCTTTAACAGCTCTATCAATTAGGCTTTTATGACCTTCATGTAAATATCCCATAGTAGGAACTAATCCAACACTTAAGCCCTCTCTTTTCCATTCCTTAACTAAAGTTCTTAATTCTTTTATGCTTCCTGTAACCTTCATCATTATTCTCCCCACTAATATAATTTTTCAATTACTTCATCACTTATTTTAAAACAATGTTTTTCTTCTGGGAAAACACCATCTTTAACTTCTTGATTATACTTAGCAAAAGCTTCCTTCATATATTCACCAACTTCACCATATTTCTTTACAAACTTAGGCGTAAAGTCAGAGAACATACCTAACATATCTTGATAAACTAAAACTTGTCCATCACATCCTGCACCAGCACCAATTCCTATAGTTGGTATACTTATCTTAGATGATATAAGTTTAGCCAACTTAGCTGGAACACATTCCAAAACAACAGCAAAAGCTCCAGCTTCTTCAACAGCCTTTGCATCTTCTATTAACTTTTTAGCAGCCTCTTCATCTTTACCTTGAACTTTAAATCCTCCAAGAGCATTTACAGATTGAGGAGTAAGTCCTATATGTCCCATAACTGGTATAGATGCATTAACAATAGCCTTAATATGTTCCTTAAATTCCACTCCCCCCTCTAACTTAACAGCTTGAGCTCTTCCTTCTTTCATAAGTCTTCCTGCATTAACAACAGCATCATATACAGATGTTTGATAAGACATAAAAGGCATATCTGTAACTACTAAAGCATTCTTAGCACCTTTAGCTACAGCTTTTGAATGATGAATCATATCTTCCATAGTAACTGATAAAGTATCTTCATAACCTAAACATACCATGCCTAAAGAATCTCCAACTAAAATTGCATTAACTCCAGCTTCATCAACAAGTTTAGCAGTTGAATAATCATATGCTGTTAACATAGACATCTTTTCCTTATTTTTAGCTTCTTTAAAAGTAATACTTGTATTTTTCATTATTCTTCTCCCATCATTAATTTAATTGCTTTATAATCTCTATTTCTATTTTTAATTTCTGCTATTTTTATAAGCTTTCTAGAAAGTAATTTATATAATTCTTTATCGTCATTATCAAGACACTCTAAGTGCTTCATTAAAGTAATTTCATCAGCCCTTTCAACTGCACCAGTCAAACTATTAATAGTTCCATTTTTAAATATACTATTAATACTATTATTAACTAATGGATATAAGGCTTTTCTAGCCTCTTCATCATCAAATCCACACATCTTCAATTGATTAATCCCTTCATCAATTAACCCCAAAACAAGATTACAAACAATTGTAGACGATAAATGATACCTTGCCTTATCATTATCAGAAATCACTTTAAAATCATTTCCTAGAGTTTGAATTAACTTCTTAATATCTTCAATTCTCTCTGAAGATCCTTCTATTGTTATAAAAGCTTCTTTTAAAAATTCATGAGATTTATATTTATCGCTGAATGCGAATAATGGATGGATTGAATAACTATACGCATTATAGTCTTCAATATTATAAAAAACTTTCGAAGATAATGATCCACTACAATGGCAAAAAATTTTATTTTCTATATCTGATTTATCTATTTTGTCCCACACACTACTAATAATAGAATCTGGAGTAGTAATAAAAATAATATCACTCTCTTTTATTAAATCATTTAAATTTACATAAAACTTAGAATTGGTAAAATCCGCCGCTTCTTTAGCTGATTTTAAACTGTGACTACAATATCCGCTAATTTTTATATCATTATTACAAAAATATTTTCCTAATGAAAATCCTACTTTTCCTGCTCCTATAAAACCAATATTCATGTTATCACCTCCAAAATTTAGAGTATGATACATACTCGTCCCATTCTATTAACGATATGAGCTATAAAAAAATCAAATTCATTACCTGGTATGGTTTTCTCTTAAATACCATCCGTTAATTAATTTATCATATTTTACATATTTATTCAATGAAAAGAGAGCAATTAGCTCTCTTTTCAAATTATTTTATAATATCATCTCTAAAGAATGGTTTTAATGCTTCTGGTACCTTAACAGTTCCATCTGCTTGTTGATAATTTTCTAATATAGCCGCTACAGTTCTTCCAATTGCAACCCCTGATCCATTTATTGTATGAACAAATTGAGGTTTAGCTTTAGGATTTTCTCTATATTTTATATTTGCTCTTCTTGCTTGGAAATCTTCAAAGTTTGAACAGCTTGATATTTCAACATATCTATTATAACTTGGCATCCATACTTCTATATCGTACTTAAGTGCTGCTGTAAATCCTAAATCGCCCTTGCATATTCTTACTATTCTATAAGGTAATCCTAATCCTTGTAAAACAGATTCAGCATCAGCAACTAACTTATCTAATTCTTCATAGCTTTGTTCTGGTTTACAGAACTTAACTAATTCAACTTTATTAAATTGATGTTGTCTAACTAATCCTCTAGTATCTCTTCCTGCAGAGCCTGCTTCTGCTCTAAAACAAGCTGAATAAGCTGCATATTTTAAAGGAAGATCTTCACCAGATAAAACTTCATTTCTATACATATTAGTTACAGGCACTTCTGCAGTTGGTATTAAGAAATATCCGTTATTTTCAACCTTAAATGCATCTTCTTCAAACTTAGGTAATTGACCTGTTCCAGTCATACTATCTCTATTTACCATATATGGTGGTAATACTTCTGTATATCCATTTTCAGTTGTATGCTTATCTAAGAAATAATTGATTATTGATCTTTCTAATCTAGCACCTAAACCTTTATATACAGTAAATCTTGAACCTGCTATCTTACCGCCTCTTTCAAAATCTAATATATTTAAATCAGTTCCTAAATCCCAGTGAGCTTTAGGTTCAAAATCAAACTTAGTTGGTTCTCCCCAAGTTTTTATTTGAACATTATCTTCATCACTTTCCCCTTCTGGTACTGATGGGTGTGGTATATTAGGAATTCTAAGCATTATATACTTAATTTTTTCATCAATTTCATTAGTTTTGACATCAAATTCCTTAATTTCATCACCAAGTTCTCTCATTTCAGCCATTACTGCTGTTACATCTTCTCCTGCTTTCTTCTTCTTAGGAATCTCAGCTGAAACTTGATTTCTCTTACTTTTTAATGCTTCAACTTTAACTAATATCTTTCTTCTTTCTTCATCTAAATCAATAAGTTCATCGATTACTGATATATCAAAATCTTCACCTCTATTAGTTAATGCTTTCTTTATTTCTTCTGGATTTGTTCTAATTCTTTTTAAGTCTAACACTCTTAATACCTCCTAAAATAAAATATTAAAAAAAGAGCCTATTTCTCCCTAAAAAAGGGACGAAAGACTCCGCGTTGCCACCCTAATTGATAGATAAAATATCTATCCACTTATAATAAATTTAACGATTTCCCGTTCTGCTCATCACAGACCCTCCAAGGTGGATTCATAATAATCAAATATTAGTTCACACCACACCACTAACTCTCTTAAAATTAATTATTACTACTAGCCTCTTCAACAGTTTAATATATCATTAACATAAATATATAACAATTAACTATTCCTTGTCAATAATTGACTCATTAAATCAATCTCTTTTTATTTTTCTAGTACAAAGTATATCTACACCAGTATTCAGGATATTTCTACAAACAATATCATTTACATTTATAGGAGTACTAACATATATTCTTGATAATACTTTAGAAAACTCAATAAATAACTTTCTATCTACCTTTTTATTACTTTTTACAGATATAACTTTATGTTTAGGATCTCCTTTTACTCTAACCAAACTAGTAAATATCTCTTCCATTATCTTTCTTTCCTTTCTAGTTTAGACTTCATCAAACTCTTTTATTCTACTCATCCAAATTCTAGATTTCTTTGAATCCTCAACTATTTCTGTATTCTTTTTATCCATTTCTCTAGATAATATATTGATAATTTTTCTTGCACAGTACGAACCATGACAACTTCCATTAGCTGCACCAGTTCTTCTTTTAATTCCTTGTACTGTTCTAGCCCCTAAAGGTCTTCTTATTGCATCAATTATTTCTCCCTCAGTTATATTATTACAAGCACAAACTATATTTCCATACCTTTTATCTAGATTTATTAATTCATTTCTTTCCTCAGTAGTCATATCTCTAAATCTATATATTTCACGTCTTTTATCTATAAAATCTTTCTTTTCTGTTGTATTTAAGTTCTTAGCTATGGAATTACTAATACTTTGAGCAATTACAGGTGCAACTGTCATCTTTGCATAATGCTTTCCTGTTACTCTAATATAGCCCTTATCTAAATTACTATCATCAATTACTATTGAATCCTTTTCATAAACATCGTTAAAAATATTATTTACATTGCACTTTTCAACCTCTGGTATTAGCATTTTTCCATACTTTATACCTTCTTCAATATTTACTGCAGTTGGATTTTTAATACTAATAATTGATCCACTAGTTAAATCAGGTATACTTACTATAAAGCTTTTATCATCTAGAACTTTTATCAATACTCTATTAGGAATATTTTTTATAGTATTATCAATTAAATAATAACTCATATTCTTTGACATTAAGCTGTCTTTTTCTTGAGTATTTTTAGTTTCTTCACTTTCAACACACATATCTGTTATCGTATTAATAACAACCCTACAAGTAAATTTATTTCTATTAGTAACTACTTTAAATCCCTTATTTATATTACTTATATCTATAACTTCTTCCTCAAATCTAAAGTACACACCATTTTCTGCTGCTACTTCTGCATAAGCTATAGATAAATCATATGGTGCTATTATTGCTACATTTTCTGAATACAATGCTTTTTTAGCGTTTACATTTATGTTAGGTTCTATTTTTAAAATTTCTTCCTCATCTAATATACTTACTTTATCTATATTTCTTTTTTTAGCTTTATTATACATAACTTCTGTTTTATCAATATTTCCATCATCATTACTAATTCTTAAAGCTCCAATTTTTTTATATGGTACCTTAAACTTTTTACAAGCATGTTCTATTAATTTACTCCCCTTTTTTTCCCACGAAGCCATCATTGAATCTGATGTTTCTGAACCATCATATACTACAGAAGTATTAACAAAAGAAATATCATCTACAATATCAAAATCTTTTTCTATCAAAGCTATATTTAAATTGTACTTAGATAATTCATACGCAACAGAACATCCAATTATACCCCCGCCTAAAATCAATACATCATAATCCATATTTATTCACCTACTAATTTATTCTATAATAAAATGTTTTTCTTTTAACTCTTTTAAAATTAAATTCATATTTTGCTCATTGTCAGTAGTTATCGTATGAATATGAACTCCATTAGTTAATAATGATAATAACTTTGCTTCATTGCTTTTATATTTATTTATAAAATTCTCTAAATCATTCAAATTACTTATCATTAACATTCCTTTAATTTCTCCATAGATAGGATGTTCAACTATTACATCTTCAACAATTCCACCATACTTAATTATTATTTTTAATTCTTCTTCCAATCTTTCATCATTATGCGTTACAGCAATGATACGTTTTATCCTATTATTTTCTTTTGCTATTATATATCCATCTGGTGTTGCTGTTATTAAATTTCCTTCAGCTCTTAATATAGCTATATCCTTAACTATAATTTGCCTAGTAACATCATACTTTTCAGCCAACAATATTCCTTTTAAAGCTTTATTACTCTTCTTTAATTGTTTTAATATAGATACTCTTCTGTCTACTGCATTCATACTATCCCTCTTATATAAATATTAAATATTAATTATTATCATCACATTTTTTTATTATTTTTAAATAGTTATTATTACCAATATGCTGATAATGATGTTTTTCAATAATTTCTAAAAACTCACTATCATATGTACCTAAATTTTTCAATATTTTTGTGGCTTTTTGGGGATGATTATAATATACATCAATTTTTTTTATGAATGTATATCTACGCAAATGCCCTTTAGTTATTCTATCTAAAGCAACTATTAATGATTTATCTATAACAGTTAACTTTTTTTCTATCTTGCCTATATCGTGAAGTAATGCAGCTTTAGCTAATTTTTCTCTATCAATATTAACCAAACTATTACTTTCTAACAAGGCATCTTTACAAACTCTTATAGAGTGATGCTGTTCTGAAATCTGTAATTTTTTAAAAACATCTAATTCATTTTCATTTAAATATCTATGTAATATATTATCATCTACTTTTTCCAAACAGGCTGAAATTGCCCAAATAAATTGCTTAAATCTATACATAAACATATATTCTCTATCCTTTACTTAACTGTACCCACACCTATAATATCATTTTAAAAACATATTATCAAATTGCTACAAATTAATTGCACAAAAAAAGAAGTTATGAATTTAATCATAACTTCTTTGATATGGTGGAGATAAAGAGATTCGAACTCTTGACCCCCTGCGTGCAAGGCAGGTGCTCTCCCAACTGAGCTATACCCCCATAAATGGTGGACCTTCAGGGACTCGAACCCCGGACCTACCGGTTATGAGCCGGTTGCTCTAACCAACTGAGCTAAAGATCCAATTAAATAACCTGGCAACGTTCTACTCTCCCACACAGTCTCCCATGCAGTACCATCGACGCTGTAGAGCTTAACTGTCCTGTTCGGAATGGAAAGGAGTCTTTCCTCTACGCCATCACCACCAGATTTACATAAGTTATTATACTCTGTCTATTTGACATTGTCAACAACTTTTTTCAAAGATTTTATTCTCTGAAAATTGCACATAGTTTATATTCTT